>JADGEK010000068.1:0-21652 GCA_016744395.1 Gammaproteobacteria bacterium
CAACTCATTACCAACTATTTACACAACCACTCTTATTACTATTTGATTAAAAATTTCCTTGAAACCACTTTTTCATTTTGGCAAGAATACCAGCAAAGCCCGTGCTCTCTGAAAATTCAAAGCCGCTCATTTCCTGATTTTGTTTACCAAATAAAACTAAGCCCACTCCTGTTGCAAACCGTGGATCTTTTACCATGTCGGTTAATCCTTCCACTTCCAGCGGAATGCCAATTCTAACGGGCATATGAAAAACTTCTTCAGCCAGTTCAACTGCACCTTCCATTTTCGAACTGCCGCCTGTAAGAACAACACCTGAAGCACAAAATTCTTCCAATCCACTGCGCTGCAGTTCATTCTTAATGAGAGTAAATAACTCCTCATATCGAGGCTCTACTACTTCAGCTAACACCTGACGTGCTAAACGTCTGGGGGGCCTGTCACCCACACTTGGTACCTCAATTGTTTCTTCAGGGTTAGTCAATTGACGTAATGCACAGGCATACTTGATTTTTATTTCTTCTGCATATTTTGTTGGTGTTCTCAATGCGACAGCAATATCATTGGTCACTTGATCACCAGCAACAGGAAAAACTCTGGTATGACGAATTGCACCATTAATTAAAATAGCAACATCTGTTGTACCACCACCAATATCAACCAGACAAACACCCAATTCTTTTTCATCATCTGTTAAAACTGCATAGCTGGAAGCCAATTGCTCTAAAATAATATCATCTACTTCCAACTCACATCGATGGATACATTTAACAATATTTTGAACAGCACTTTCTGCACCAGTCACCATATGTACATCGACTTCTAATCGAACACCCGACATACCAACGGGTTCACGAATACCCTCTTGATCATCAATCAAAAACTGCTGTGGCAACACATGCAGAATTTTTTGATCCGTTGAAATGGCAACTGCTTTTGCAGCATCCATCACCCGTTCTAAATCTTCTGTAGAAACTTCTTTATCTCGAATAGCAACCATTCCATGAGAGTTCAAACTACTGATATGGCTCCCTGCAACACCAACAAAAACAGAATGAATTTCACAACCAGCCATAAGTTCGGCTTCTTCAATTGCACGTTTAATCGATTGAACAGTTGATTCAATATTGATGACAACGCCTTTTTTCATTCCACGAGCAGCATGCTTGCCCATACCAATAATTTCTACATCACCATCACTACCGACTTCAGCAACTATCGCAGAGATCTTGGAGGTGCCTATATCCAGACCAACTATGAGTCGTTTTTCATTTCGCTTAGTCATATGCCTATTAAGTCCTATTCCCTTCTCTATTTTATTAGAGATTTATTGGTTCCATCTTTTTTTAAAGTGTCTTGCAATTCATGCCTGACATTCCATTTAATACTAAAGCCATTTGAATACCTTAAATCTGCGTATTCAACCGATTTAAGATACGGTTTTAACTTGCCCGAAAACACCTCAATAAAAGCTTCTAACGGTTGAAGAATATTTTCTTTACCCAGTTTTATATCAAGATTGACATCCATATTTTGCGTCAAGCTAAGTTTCCAGGTTCTTCTCTTATTCATACCACAATGCTTTATTGCCAAATCTATTTGTTTTAAATCTTTACTGATCTCAACACACTTTTTTAAAACATGTTTAGCACTGACTTTCGGACCTGATAATAAAGCCATGTTATTAAATTTATACTTCTGCATCTTTGTCAGCTTAGGGGCAAAAATAATCCCTTCCTGACTCAGTAGCTGATAATTATCTATTTCGTTTAATGAAGAGCCTCTAGCCGTTTTTAGTAAGTCTTCTGCAGATACCCAGCGTACAACAGGTTTATATTCTGCTATCTCTACTAATAATTTGTTTGGCCAAACTTTTCTTACCGAAACCGATTGAACCCATGGCAGCTGACTTAATAAATCTGATCTAAACTCATCAACATCCAAACTAAAAAAACCACCATTTAAAGCATTCGCTGCAATTATCTGCAATTCACTGCTTTCTTGATTTTCAAGACGATTCACTAACTCCACTTTTTTAAATGGAAAATTTCCAGGTTTATTCAACCAGCTCACCAACATCACGGATGATGTGAGAAGTGAAATCACCAACAGCACCAAAAATAAACGACCAATAATCAATGTCCATTTATTTTCTGATTGTTCTTGTCCGCTATCTCCCATATCTCTTAATCATCAGCGATGGCTGTCGTTAAGATCTGAACAATCAAATCATCAAATTCTATTCCATGATTTTTTGCAGCCATAGGTACCAGACTATGATCCGTTAAGCCTGGTACAGTATTAATTTCAATCAACCAGGCTTGCCCATGCTCATCACACATAAAATCAACACGTCCCCAGCCTTTTCCTCCAATGCGATCAAAGGCCTCTAAAATTAACGCTTGGTATCGCTGTTCATGTTCTTCATCCAGACCGCATGGGCAATGATAAACCGTGTCATCTGTTAAATATTTTGCTTGAAAATCATAAAATTCACGAGGCGTTTCAAGACGAATCAGAGCCAAAGCTTTACCCGCTAAAACGCCTCCAGTGTATTCTTTACCTACAATCCATTTTTCAACTAGAATTTCATTATCATATTGAGCCGCTGTTTTTAAAGCATCTAACAAAGCGATATTATCATCAGCTTTATTCATACCAATACTGGAGCCTTCATGAGCGGGTTTGATCATAACAGGAAAACCTAATGATGCCTCTACTCGCAATAAGAGCCGATTAATTGTTTGTTTATTTCCAAGTAAGACATCTGTAGCCTTAACCAATTCAAAAGCAGGTGTTGGTAGACCTGCACCTGCCCAAAGTAACTTCGTACGTAATTTATCCATGCCAATAGCAGAAGCAGCAACTCCACATCCACTATAGGGAATACCAAGTGCCTCTAAAACACCTTGAATAACACCATCTTCACCACCTCGACCATGCAAAGCAATAAATGCAGTATCAAAGGATTTAGCATTTAATTGTTGGCAAATACTATCCTTGTTTTCTGCATCATTTTGAGCCTTATGAGAAACTTCACAGTGACGGAAGCGCAAATCCAGTCCAAAGGCATCAATACCTTTTCTCTTAAGAGCACCCAAAGCAGCCGCACCACTTTTCAGAGAAACGTCTCGCTCAGCTGAGTCTCCTCCCATCAGGACAGCAACTCGACCAAATGATAGTGTGATGTCAGATTGACTATTCATAAAACTTAATGAGCTCCAATAATTTTTACTTCAGTCTCTAATACTATTTTGCATTGCTCAAATACAGTTGCTTTAATCGTCTCGATGAGAGCTTCAATATCTTTTGCCTGTGCATTACCATTATTAATAATAAAATTGGCATGCTTTAATGATATCTGAGCACCATTTATCGATAATCCCTTCAACCCACATTGTTCAATTAAACGTGCCGCATAATCATTCTCAGGATTTTTAAAAACTGAGCCCGCGTTCGCCTGTTTTGTCGGTTGAGTTTCAGCTCTTTTTGTTAACAAACGTTTAATTTCCTGTTTACTTTGTTTTAACCCTAACTCATCTTTCTCAAAACTAAATGTGCCGCTTAAGAACCACTCATTAGGATCATTCTTGTTATGACTACTGGCTGGTTCAACATGTCGATACTGAACATTAAACTCATTGGGTGAACGAATAATAAAATCACCTTTTTGATTAATCATTTTTACACTCACCACATGTCGCCATGTTTCTCCACCAAACGCACCTGCATTCATAGCTAATGCACCACCCATTGTGCCAGGGATTCCTGATAAAAATTCCGCTCCATTAATGCTATTATTGGCTGCCTTTCGTGCAAAAATAGCGCAGGCTACACCCGCTTGTGCAGTAATAATACACTCATTTTTATCAACGCCCGCTGCGCCATCAGAACACTTTATATCGATTTCATTCAAGACGCCGTTAGTATAGATTATAACGCCCTTAACACCACCGTCACGAACCAATAAATTACTACCCAGACCTATCCAATGAATCAATGTGCCCTCTGGTATAAGCTTTAATGCACCTTGTAAATCCTGTTCATTTTCAGGTTTAAAAAAACATTCCGCTTCACCACCAATTCGCCAAGTCGTATAACGAGCCAATGGTTCATTCAATTTTAGTGAACCTTTTATTTGTTTACTTTCCTCTGCGGCTAACAGTATTTTCTGTAGTGGTGTATTCATAATTCGTATCAATAAAATGTTTAAGCAGTTGAACTATTTGCAAAGTGTTCAAAAATACTATTCCCAATCGCACCTACATTTCCTGCGCCTAAAGTAAGTAAAATATCACCATTCTTTATTGTTTCTTCAAGCACACCATTAATCTGCTCATGCTGTTCAATAAAAATCGGGTCCACTTTACCCCGATTTCTAATTGAGCGGCTTAATGCACGTGAATCCGCTCCCGCAACCACTTCTTCACCTGCGGAATACACTTCAAGCAACAATAATAGATCCACTTGACTTAATGCATAAACAAAGTCTTCAAATAAATCTCTGGTTCTGCTGAAGCGATGAGGCTGAAATAATACCACCAAACGTTTTTCAGGCCAGCCGCTTCGTATTGCATTGATGGTTGCCTCGACTTCAGTGGGATGATGACCATAATCATCAATTAATAAGGCTGTTTGTCCATTAACATTGAGTTCGCCATACATCTGAAAACGTCGCCCTATGCCTTCAAATTTCTGCAGGGCCTGAGCAATTATTTCTTTTTCAACACCTAATTCTATCGCAATGGCAATCGCTGCTAATGCATTTTGAACATTGTGCAAACCAGGCATGTTTAAAGTCATTTTGGTCCATTCTGTATGCATGCCATCTGAATTTTTACACGATACTTTAAACGTGGTTTGATTCAGTTTTTGTTCAATCTCAAAAGCCTGAATATCAGCAGTATCATTATTTAAAGCATAGGTCTTAACAGGCTTAGTAATTTCATCTGCCAACCCTGCAACCACGTCATCATCAATACATAAAACGGCCAAACCATAAAATGGTAATTGATGTAAAAATTCATCAAAGGTTGATCTTAATTTTTCAAAATCCCCACCATAAGTATCCATATGATCGGCTTCAATATTTGTCACCACTGAAATCATCGGCTGCAAGTGTAAGAATGAAGCATCACTTTCATCCGCTTCTGCCACAAGATATTTGCTGGCTCCTAATTTGGCATTAGTACCAGCACTATTCAGTTTGCCGCCAATCACAAAAGTGGGATCCATACCCCCCTCAGCCAATACACTGGCAACTAAACTGGTTGTTGTGGTTTTACCATGTGTCCCAGCAATCGCAATTCCATAACGAAAACGCATTAACTCCGCCAACATTTCTGCTCTTGGAATAATTGGAGTTCTTAATTCTTTAGCACGTTGCACTTCAGGATTATCACTTTTCACCGCTGTCGACGTCACCACCACCTGAGCTTCATCTATCTGATGGGCATCATGGCCTTGATATATTTTTGCGCCTGCATTTTCTAAGCGCTGAGTGACTTTACTTTTTAGTAAATCAGAACCCGAGACTTGATAGCCCATGTTAAGAAGTACTTCTGCAATACCACTCATACCTGCACCACCAATACCAATAAAGTAGATATGTTTAATGCGTCCCATGGACAGTTCATTTTCATCATATTGCATATTATCTTTAGCCTTACTCATCGATACTTATCCTGACTCATTATTCGCTAGATCTGCAAAAGTTAAACATTTCTCAGCCACTACTTCAGCAGCATCTTTAATTGATAACTGTCGGGCTTTAACCGCCATCTTTAAAATAATACCTTTATCTAAACTCATTAAAATATCAGAGATTATCTGGCTGTCTAATTCATTTTGCTGAACTAAATAAGCAGCTCCTTCATCCGATAAATAAGCAGCATTAGCGCTTTGATGATCATCGACAGCATAAGGATATGGCACTAATAAAGACGCCACTCCCACTGCTGCAATTTCACTGACGGTTAATGCACCTGAACGACAAATCACCAAATCAGCCCACTCATAATTTTTAGCCATATCATCAATGAAGCGCATGATCTCAACACTAATATTTTCTATACCTTCCTCATTAGTTGAAAGAGAAGAATTAAATAGTTGAGAATAATTTTCTTGTGTCGCATCAAGATGTTTTTCTCCACATTGATGACGCACATTAATACCCTCAAAGTCACTTTCTTTCAAGAGCCCTTTTTGATTAATCTCTTCCAATGCCTGAGGCAATTTTTCATTTAATACCGCAGCACCCAAACTTCCACCAACCACTAATACATTTAATTCATTGGCATTAGATTCAGCCCACTTTTTCTCAAATCGACTCTCTGGACTGACAATATCCATGATCTCTTTTCGTACAGGATTTCCTATAACCGTCAGTTTTTCATGTACCGTAAAAGCAGCTGGAAATGCTGCTAATACCTGTGTAGCAAATCGGAATAAAATTTTATTCGTCATTCCTGCAATGGCATTTTGCTCATGTAACACCAGAGGCGTTCTTGTTAACCAAGCAACAATACCTCCTGGTCCAGTAACAAAACCACCCATACCTAAGACAACATCAGGTTTTACATTTTTATAAACCTTTCTTGTCTGTAACATGGCTCGAATCAATCGAAAAGGTAATAGCAATAATGCCTTGAGCCCTTTTCCTCTTAAACCACCGATATCAATAAAGCTGATTGGATAATCATGCGCAGGCACCAAACGGGCTTCCATTCCTTTTTGTGTACCCAGCCACTCAATATGTGCACCTTTTTGTTTCAATACTTCAGCTGTTGCCAATGCAGGAAATATATGTCCGCCTGTGCCTCCAGCCATAATTAAAACATTTGTTGTTTGTTTCTTTATTTCAGTCATATTAAAATGACTTCCCAGCTCTTCTTTTAGAAGAGTCTTTACGAGACTTTTGTTTACAAGACGTCTGTTTATAAGAAACGTTTTCTTGACCCAATAGCTTGTTCCAAACAACACTGCCTAAAGGATACTTAAAGCGAGTTTCATGCTCAGCACGTAGTATTAAGGCAATCACTACGCACATAATCATCATGCTACTACCACCATAACTCATTAGTGGTAGAGTTAAGCCTTTAGTCGGTAAAGCACCCATATTGACTGCAATATTGACAAAAGCTTGCAAACCAATCCAAATCGCTAAACCAAACATCGTATAAGCTGAAAAACTCTGGTTCATCAGATCGGCTTTTCTAGCCAGAAAAAAGACTCGACTGACCAAAGCACTGAATAAACCAATAACCGAAATTGCACCAATACTTCCTAACTCTTCGGCCAATACAGCAAATAAAAAATCAGTATGTCCCTCAGGTAAATAAAACAATTTTTGTATACTATTGCCCAGACCAACACCTGTTAACTCTCCACGTCCAAAAGCAATCAGTGATTGTGTTAACTGGAAACCTGTATTAAAAGGATCTGCCCAAGGATCCATAAAGGATTGCAAGCGCACCAGTCGATATGGTTCTAGAATAATTAAATAATAAACACTCACAGCCATAATCAAAATTAATATTAAAAATTGCCATAATCTAACACCACCTAAAAACAACATGCCCATCGCTGTGGCAGAAATAACAACGGTCGCTCCCAAATCGGGTTCCATTAAAAGTAAAACACTGATCGCAGAAAGCACAAGCATGGGCATAAAAAAACCTTTGATGGTTGTTCTCACATTTTCAGTATGCCTGACTAAATAACCGGCCAAATAAATAACCATCGCTAGCTTTGCAAATTCTGAGACTTGTAAATTAAAAACACCCATAGGTATCCATCGTGAACTGCCATTAATTTCTCTTCCAATACCTGGAAGAAGAACGGCTACCAATAACAAAAGAGCAATAAGTAAAAGCACAGGTCCCATACTTTGCCAAAATTTCATTGGCGTAAACAAAACAATAATTCCAAGCCCTATACCGAGTCCTGATGCAATTAACTGACGATATAGATAGTAAAATGGCTCGCCATTATTTCGTTCAGCAATTGATATTGATGCTGAACCTACCATAGTCACGCCAAGAGCAATGATAGTGATTGCAATAATCAATAACCAGGGATCTAATAGCCATTTCTGCTCCTCTGTTGTTGTGGAATGAGGTGTGGAAAAAGTTGCAGCATGTGTCGCTGGTATTGCTTTTTTATTTCTGACAACTTTTTTATTTTTTACCGTTTTTGATAAATGCTTTACTTTTTCACCACGTTTTCGAGCACTTTTATTAAACATCTCAGTCAAAGCTCCCTCTTGTGCGGGATGTCCTTTCTTTGTGGTTGAGTTGTTTATACTAATATCAACTGACATTTTTTAATTCACCCTTCAATGCCAGTACTTTTTCTTTGTAATCATCGCCTCGTTTCATATAATTCTGATACATATCAAAACTGGCACAAGCAGGTGAAAATAGAACCACATCGCCTGAAGTTGCTAATTTTGCAGCGGTCGATACCGCGTCTTGCATTGAATCAACTGAATACAATGAGTCATTTTTAGCTCCCGCATTTAAAGCACAGGTCTCTATTAATTTTGCATCAGATCCCATTAAAACAGTGGACTTTATTTTTCTTTCAATGACAAAACCTAACTCTGTAAAGTCAGCGTCTTTACCCACTCCACCTGCAATTAAAATAATATTTCTTTGTGAATACTCTTTATTATTAATCCGTTCAAAACCATCGATTGCTGCAATGGTTGCTCCAGTATTTGTCCCTTTGGAATCATTATAAAATTCTACACCATTGACTTTATCAACCCATTCACAGCGATGAGGCAATCCACTGTATTCTTTAATTGTCTGGATCTGTTTTTGCAAATCAAGCTGCATAGGCTTTAGTAATGCCAGCGCCGCCAAAATATTTAAATAGTTATAAGTCCCTTTAAGCTTAATATCACTGACTGGAATAATTTCGTGTTCACCACAGACTAAACTCTTGTTATTGAGTAAGCCATAAGTCGTCTTAGATGCTTCTTCACCAAATGAAATAACAGCATATTGTTCATCATCACTATCAAGCACATTCATAACATGTTCAAATGTCTTTTTTTCATCCGCATTCAAAATGGCATTCTCAGTATTTTTATAGATACTTTCTTTAACCATTCGATAATCATCTAAATCATTATATCGATCCATATGATCTTCACTGACATTCAAAACGGTTGCTGACACGGTCTTTAAACTGTGAGTTGTTTCCAGTTGAAAACTCGACAGCTCTAAAATATATAAATCACTTTGTGTCTCTAACAAGTCCAATGCAGGAATACCAAGATTTCCACCTGCAATGGATTTAATGCCACAATCCTGTGTCATTTTTTCAACTAATGTGGTGACTGTACTTTTTCCATTTGAACCTGTTATAGCAATCACAGGCTTATCAACCACCTGTGCAAAAAGTTCAACATCACCAATGATTAAGCAGCCTTGTTCTATCAATGAAGAAAATAACTTGCTCCTGATTGAGACGCCAGGGCTGACCAGTATTTGCTTATAGACAGCAAAATCTTCTAAACTTTTCTCTAAACGGATTTCTAAGTTAAAGTCACCCGTCAAAATATCAAGAGGTGAGTATTTTTCTTTCACTTCATTTAATGAGGGCGGTTCATTTCGACTATCTGCAAAAGCAAAGGCACAATTTTTCTGTCTAAGAAAGCGAGCACAAGACAAACCAGTGCCTCCCATACCGACAATTAATGTCGGGATGGTAAAGTCAAATTGTTTGTTTTGTGTCTTTTTTTTCACTTCTTTTTCCAATGAAAAGATTTCATAAATAAAATTAATGCGTTTTTTAGTAAAAAGTCGATTAACGAATCTTTAGCGATGCCAAACCAATCAAAACCAAAATAACGGTAATGATCCAAAACCGAACAATGACTCGTGGCTCTGGCCACCCTTTTAGCTCAAAATGATGGTGTATCGGCGCCATTCTAAAAATTCTACGTCCCGTTAATTTATAGGATGCAACCTGTAAAATGACAGAGACTGTTTCCATCACAAATACGCCGCCCATAATAAACAATATAATTTCTTGTCTAACAACCACAGCAATAATTCCTAGACCTGCCCCCAGTGCCAGAGCACCGACATCTCCCATGAAGACCTGTGCAGGGTAAGTGTTAAACCATAAAAACCCCAATCCAGCCCCCACAAAAGCTGCACAGATAACCACTATTTCACCAACACCTTGTATGTATGGTATTCCAAGATAATTTGAAAAATTATAGTGCCCAGTCAGATAGGCAAACACTCCGAGTGCACCTGCTACCATAACGGTTGGCATAATGGCTAGACCATCAAGACCATCGGTTAAATTAACGGCATTACTACTACCCACAATGACAAGGTAAGTTAATAAAATATAAAAGGGTCCTAAATCGATAAAGACATCTTTCATAAAGGGAATAAGCAATAATGTCTCTTCTGGTGACTGAGCATTCATGTAAAGATAGACTGCAGCGCCCATTCCAATCACGCTTTGCCAGAAATATTTATAGCGTGCAATTAAACCTTTTGTATCTTTATAAACGACCTTTCTGTAATCATCGACCCAGCCAATGACTCCGAACAATAACGTCACTAGCAGAACCACCCAAACATAATGATTGGTCAGATCACCCCAAAGTAGGGTACTCACTGCAATGGCCACAAGAATCAGCGCTCCTCCCATGGTTGGAGTACCCGCTTTACTGAAGTGACTTTCAGGCCCATCATCTCTAACCACCTGTCCAATTTGTTTCACACTCAGTTTTTTAATCATAAAAGGACCCACCAGCAGAGCAATCGTCAAGGCGGTCAAAATTCCTAAAATAGCGCGCAATGTCAAATATGAAAAAACATTAAATGCGCTATAATATTGCGATAAATAGTCTGCCAGAGCCAGTAACATTATTGGTCACCTTCTGTGTTATCTTTCTTTAGTGAAGAGCCATCAACCAATAAAGAGTCATTAACCAAGCCGTTAACAACCTCTTCCATCACCATCGTTCTAGAACCTTTAACTAATACTACTGCCTGTTTATGCAATTTACTTTTTACCTTTTGAATGAGTTTATTTTTTTCATCAAAATGAACTGCATTTAATTTTTTTTTCTGGGTTTCTTGCCCAAAAGAGTTAAAACCCTCACTGGTTTTTTTACTCATTCTACCGACTGTAAACAGCTGTTGAATGCCCATTTTTGCTGCATCAATGCCAAGCTGATAATGCAGCTGTTCTGATTCTTCACCAAGCTCACCCATATCACCCAGAACTAAAATGGCTTCACCATTGATCTCATTTTCAACTTGCTTTATAGCATCGATGCCTGCTCTTACTGAACCTGGATTTGCATTATAAGTATCATCAAAAACAATCGATTGATTCCAGCCTGATTTTTTTTCTAAACGCCCTGAAGCATTTCTAAAATTTTCTAAACCTGCTTTTATATCTTCCAGAGAACAACCTGAAGATAAAGTCACTGCTGTGGCAGCCAATGCATTATAAATATTATGCAAGCCAAACTGATGCAAATGAACCATTTGCTCACCAATAGGGGTTTTAAGCTTTAATTCAAATCCATCCTGCAGCTTTTTATGATCTGCAGTCACATCTGCCTTTTGAGTTAAACCAAAAGTCAGCATTTTTATTTTTCCATTTTGACTCGACTGTTCCTCACACAAAGTTTGCCAATACTCTGAAAATTCATCATCCGCATTGATTACTGCAGTACCATCACTTTCCAGCCCTGTATAAATTTCAGCTTTTGCTTTTGCAATGCCTCTAATTGATCCAAAACCTTCAATGTGTGCCTCTGTGACATTGGTGATAACAGCAACATCAGGCTGTACCATATCCACCAGGTATTTAATTTCACCTGCATGATTAGCACCTAATTCCACCACTGCAGCCTTGTGATCTTTATTTAACCTCAAGAGTGTCAACGGCACGCCAATTTCATTATTCAGATTGCCCTTGGTTGCCAAAACTTTTTTACTCTCTAAAAGAGGCTCAGCATGAGTCTGCTGAAAAATGGCTGCTGCCATTTCTTTAACCGTTGTTTTTCCACAGCTACCTGTAATTGCAACAATGGGCAGTGAAAATGCAGAACTCCATAATGATGCAATATCACCCAATGCCACTCGAGTATTTTCAACAATAATTTGTGGTAAAGTCGAACTGCAACATTGCTCAACAATTAAGCCGCATGCACCCTTTTTTTCAGCCTGTTCTATATACTGATGACCATCAAAATTTTCACCTTTAATGGCAACAAATAAATCACCCACTCCCATGGTTCGAGTATTAATACTCACTTGAGAAAAAACCCGATCTCCTCCAATTAAATCAACGCATAGTGATGCTGCTACCTGAGCAAGAGTCTGTTTCATTGTATGAC
Organism: Gammaproteobacteria bacterium; assembly: GCA_016744395.1. Lineage (GTDB taxonomy): Bacteria > Pseudomonadota > Gammaproteobacteria > GRL18 > GRL18 > GRL18. The sequence continues at coordinate 12,383 of JADGEK010000068.1, forward strand.
TCCCTGCCCAGAATGATTTTCATAAAAGGCTAAAACGCAGCTCTTATCGCTAAAAGGAGTGCGTTGACCATTAATTTCTTGATAGTCTTCATGACCTTTACCTGCAATTAAGACAACATCGTCAGAGTCCACTAACTGTAACGTTGAATGAATGGCTTTTTCTCTATCAATTTCACTAACAACATTGTCTAAAGACTCAAAGCCGTGACTTATTTCTTTAATAATCTGTTCTGCCGATTCCGTTCTCGGATTATCGGATGTCACTATAATTTGATCGGCCTGCTGCTGTGCAATTTTTGCCATCAAAGGCCGCTTGCCTTTATCACGGTCACCGCCACAACCAAAAATACAAAAAAGTTTTCCTTTGGTATGTGCTTTGAGTGCACAAAGCCCTTTTTCTAAAGCATCAGGGGTATGAGCATAATCAACCACAATCAATGGTCTTTTAACGCCACTCTCATTGTCTGAAAAAATAATTTTTTCCATTCTTCCTGGTACGACAGTCAGTTGCTCAATACCAGAAACAATGGCATTCAATTCATAGCCTTGAGCATGTAAAGCAGCAATTGATGCCAATGCATTTTCAATATTAAAGTCACCCACAAAATGAGTCTTTATTAAGTAAGTATTTTTTTCTTGCGTACTCTTTTTTAACAACTGAGAGTCTTTTAATAACGCTTCATTAACATGCAAAGTAAAAGAAATACCTTCTCGATTCAGCTGGATATCATCCGCATAATAATCAGCCTTACTCTCTTTTCTTGAGTAGACAATTATTACTGTTTCTTGTGTTTCTTTTTCCAGTGAGTCAATGATTTCACTGGAGAACTCATCATCTTGATTCAAAACAATGTGTTTTAAAGATGAAAAATGAAACAGTTTCAATTTTTCATCAGCATAGGCTTTCATATCACCATGATAATCCAGGTGATCACGGCTTAAGTTAGTCAAAATTGCACAATCAAATTCAACGCCATTCACACGCCCCTGAGCCAGTGCATGTGAAGACACTTCCATCACCAATGTGCCAGCCTGCTCATCTCGATACTCTGCAATAAGCGCTTGCAAAGTCACTGCATCAGGTGTTGTATGAGCACTTTTTTCAAGATGACCATAAATCCCATTACCCAGCGTACCGATCACGGCACATTGCCTGTGTTCATCTTGACTGGATTCACCTCTCATTTCTTGACTATTAATTACATGGATTAACTGTGCAATAAAATGAGCCGTTGATGTTTTTCCATTCGTGCCTGTAATACCTATCACATTGAGTGAGTGACTTGGGTGCTGATAAAAACGTGATGCAATTTCACCAATATTATCATGCAGTGCTTCTACTCGAATCAGTGGCACATTGACACTGCCACTTTTTCTTTGTGCAGGACAATTCTCAGGCATTGATTTCACTTCATCAGTGGGTTCCCATACAATACAACTTGCACCCAAATTAATCGCTTCACCCGCATAGGCAATCCCATGCTGTGGGCTATTTCCTACGCCACTGCAGGCCAAAAACAAAAACTCTTCATGTACTTTCTTACTATTAAGAGATAAGCCTTTGAAAGTAAGGGTGCAATTTTCGACCCCACTAAAATCAACAAAACCATCTAACAGTGACTGTAGATGGTTATGTGGATAGCGTTTTTTACCTTTGGTGGTAATGGGTTTGGCCAGGGACATATTTAATGACCTGGCTAAGGGCAGTTGACTGGTCATCCCTGCCTCCCAATACGTTGTTCTATTTGTGTCACCACATCAGGTTGACTGATGTCATCAGGGTCAATGTTAAGTAATCTCAATGCACCCGACATCACGGTTGAAAAAAGTGGTGCTGCCACTAACCCACCATAGTAATCACCGTTATCAGGCTCATCTATCATAACCACTATGGCCATTTTAGGCGCACTTGCAGGCGCATAACCCGCAAAAACGGCACTGTATTTTTTCTTCGTATATCCACCACTCCGAGACGTTTTTTTCACGGTGCCTGTCTTGCCTGCGACTTTATATCCTGCCACTGCCGCTTGTGGTGCTGTACCACCTGATTGAACAACCGTTTGCATCATCTTATTCACTTGCTGCAGTGCTCGTGAAGACAAAGATACTCGTTCATCAAAAATGTCTGCCGCTGCCAGCATGGTATTATTATCTGAAGACTTTTGTTCAAAATGGGCTTGAGATAAAAAACTCACAGGCTTCTTTTCACCCTGCCGAGCAATAATTCCATAGGCATTTGCAAGCTGCAGATTAGTCACCGACATACCATAACCAAAAGAAAGAGTCGCCTGTTCAATTTTTGAGACACGTCTTGGACGTACTAAGCGCCCTGATGATTCTCCAGGAAAACCACTCCCCGTATCACTACCAAACCCAAAGCTGTAATAAGTATCCCAAAGCAATGGTTTAGGCAAACTCAGGGCAATTTTTGAAGTACCTACATTGCTGGATTTTTGTATGACAGTAGACACATCAATGGTGCCATACGCATGGGTATCTTTAATGGTTTTACCATTAATCATAAACCAGCCATCACCCGTTTTGATTTGTGTGCCTGGACTGTAGCGACCACTGTTTAAAGCAGCCGCAATCGAAATCGGTTTCATTGTAGAACCCGGTTCGAACAAATCCGTTATCGCTCTGTTGCGATACAGTCTTGATTTTCGATCTTGTAATCGGTTTGGATTAAACCCTGGCTGGCTGGCCATGGCAATCACTTCACCTGTTTCAATATCTAATACCACAATAGACCCTGATTTTGCCTTATGTTTTAGTACAGTTTTTTTCAGTTCTTTATAAGCCAAATACTGAATACGTCGATCCAGACTCAAACTTAAATCATTGCCTGGCTGAGGCGCTTTTACCTGCTCCTCAATCGCAATGATACGACCTAAACGATCTTTAACCACTCGTTTACTGCCTGATTGTCCGCTTAACCATTCGTTATAGGCCAGCTCCATTCCTTCCTGACCATTATCATCAACATCAGTAAAACCCAATACGTGGCCAAAAACCTCACCGTCTGGGTAATAACGTCGATATTCTCTTTGAACATGAATACCTTTGACATTCAGATTTAATATTCGCCGAGCCAAATCAGGATTTATGCGTCTCTTTATGTAGACAAATTCTTTGTTGGCTCGTTTTTTAATTTTATTTTTTAAATACTGACTGTTCAGTTTTAATAATTTAGCGACCTGATAAATTTTTTTATCGTTGCCATTAAACTCTTTTGGATTAATCCAAATCGACGAAACAGGTGTACTAATCGCTAATGGAGAACCATTTCTATCGGTAATCATACCCCGATGAGCGGTCACTTCCAGTTGTCGTAACACTCGGGCATTACCCTGCCCTTTATAAAACTCATTATTAACCAGCTGCAAATCTAAAACTCGCCAAACCAAAGCACAACAAACGACAACAAGAATCAAATAGATAAAATTGATTCGATAGGCTTGTATTTGACGGTTAACTTTTGACATTTTATTTTTAACATTTCACTTTCAAGATAGTGCTATCAAAATTGACTGCTTTGTTGCTACTGTCTAATATAGATAACATCACTCATATCAGGAGTTATCATCTGTAATTTTTCTTTTGCTATGCGCTCAATTCGAGCATGAGTTGCCCAGGTATTTTGCTCTAATTGCAATTGTCCCCACTCAACTTCCATATCATCTCTTTGCTTTTCCAATTGTTGTAGTTCAACAAACAATTTACGATTATAGTGTTTGACGTAAACAACACTGGTCGCCGAGACAAAAGTCACAATCAGCAAAATCATTATTAGTAATACTTTGCCACTCATTTTATAAAGCCTTTAGCGTAAAAGACGCATAACCTATAACTTACTGGCAACTCTCAATACAGCACTTCGAGCACGAGGGTTATCAGATAATTCTTGCTTGCTTGCCTTAATTCTTTTACCGACCAGCTTCATTTTTCTATTGACTGACTCATCCATAATCGGTAAATCGGGTGGTAATTTATCGCCATCACACATTAATTTAAAAAAACGTTTCACTTTTCGATCTTCAAGAGAGTGAAAGCTAATGACTGCTAGACGACCATTTTCAGCAAGACATTGATAGCTTTGCAGTAAACATTCATCCAGATCACCCAACTCGTTATTAATAAAAATCCGTATTCCTTGAAAGCTACGAGTCGCAGGGTGTTTTTTCTTTTCCCAACGAGGATGAGCCTTCTTAACAATTTCAGCTAATTGTTTTGTATCATTCAGAACTTCATCTTCTCTCGCTAATACAATGGCTTTGGCAATGCGTCTTGAATATCGTTCTTCACCATACTCGTAAATGACATTGGCAATTTCAGCTTCTTTTGCTTTATTAATCCACTGAGCAGCACTTATGCCTTGCTGATCATTCATGCGCATATCCAAAGGGCCTGAGGTTTGAAAACTAAAACCTCGTTGTGGATCATCTAGCTGAGGTGATGAAACTCCTAGATCCAACAAAATGCCATTCACCTTACCGCATAAATTATGCAATTTTAGATAATCTTCCAGCTCTGCAAATGAGCCATGATGAATGCTAAAGCGTGTGTCATTCGCAAATCGTTTTTCAGCTGTTGTAATTGCTTGAGGATCTTTATCAAAAGCAATCAAGCGACCTGAATCACTTAACTGATCAATGATCAACTGGGAGTGTCCACCTCTTCCAAAGGTGCCATCAACATAAAGCCCATCAGGATCAATGGCCAATGTTTCAATGGATTCACTTAGTAACACTGCCTTGTGTTCAAAAGTATTGTTTTCTTTATCGATCATAGTTCTATGGTCTAGCTCTTAGAAGGTCATAGCACAAATTAATAGCCGTCACTAACAATACGAAAGTTTTATAAAGAGAGTGATTCCAACTCTTCTGACAACTCTAACTCCTCTTCATTTTCCCATTCACGAGTCCAGCTGTCTTCATCCCATACTTCAAATTTATTACCAATACCCACTAAGACAATTTGTTTGTCCAAACCTGTTTTTCCCCTTAAATAGGGCGGTAAATTAATTCTACCGTTTTTATCCATATCACAATCTGTCGCATGCCCAAGATATAAACGCTTTATTCTAACTGCAGCTTTGTTCACACTGGAAAGCTTAACCAGTTTCGCTTCAACTTCTTTCCATTCGTTATAAGGATAGATAACCATGTGCTTCTCAGTATCTAAAGTAACAATAAGGTGACCCGCACAATCGTCCATGAGGCGTTCTCGGTAGCGACTTGGGATCGCTAAACGCCCTTTGGCATCAAGATTGAGTTTGGTTACACCATTTAGCACAGCAAAATACCGATAATTGAGTGTTGTGTTATTTCATTTCGAGGATTTAAATGAAGATGGCATAAATGAAAAATAAAGCCTTATCTATCTAATAGATACCACTTTAACCCATTTTGATCCATTCTGATCCACTTTACCCCACAATTGCAACTATAGAAACTGTTGAGGATAAGGTCAAGTAAAATCGTATAATTATTTCTTTTCTTTGTTGTATGACAATGACTTAGCTCATACATCATTAAATAGACTCGTTCTAATTTGCTATTAAATCAGTAGGTTAATGAAATTTATTAATGAGGAAAGTGAGGATCAGTCTATATTATAAAAAATAGGGAGAGTAGAACTAGGGAAAACCAGAATTTATACTTATATAGCACTTTTAACAATTTTGCAGTTAAAGGGCTTAATTAATAACACTTCAAAATTAATCAATAGATAAAAACACTATATTTAGTATTAAAATAAAATATAAACACTACATAATGCGTTTTGTTTTTCGTACAAAAATAGCAGTTTTAAGTTCCACTCAGATAATTGATTCAATACATAAATGCGTATCTTATGAATATCTCGGTCGCTTGCGGCCAAGATATTTATAAATCTAATCGTTCTTGTTGCTTTTCAAGCTTTGTCTGGAACTTCACATACATTCTGATCATTTCTGCATCAAGGCCAACAGTATCAACACAGTAACCCTTAGCCCAGAAATAATTACCCCAGTATTTTTTTCTTTAAATACGCAAACCGTTTAAATACTTTTATTGCGGCTATTCCTTTCAGCGCACCCATTAAACCTGACATTGATTGTTTGGGTGGCACTTCTATCAACAAATGCTTAGTAGACTCGTATGCAACCTGACACTTCTCGTTTTACTCCTTCAGTCAATACTTGAAACCTATATTTCGGAACCCAATCCACATGGTATTGGCAATGCCATATAATATGTGATTGTTTATTGAATCTACTCATGATATTTCCTTTAATCAGTTATGGAGATAACCAATTAAGTTAATACCGTGAGTAGTCATAGCCTTTTGACGATGACTACGTCCACAGAAGGTGGTGTTTAATTCTTAAGAAATAGGTGGAGTAAAATATAGTGGGTTCCGAAAACTGGACAATCGATTAAGATATGAATGCTAACCTAATGGGGAACCAAAAAATGAGAAGAAAGAGAAAATCATTCAGTAATTAATTTAAAGCAAAAGTAGCCATTGAGGCGATTAAAGGCCAGAAAACAGTTGCAGAAATTGCTTAAGAATTTAAAGTCCACACCATTCAGGCCATTAATTGGAAAACAAATAGGCTGAACATGAAAAAAATCATCTGTACAGCCAAATAGGCCAATTAAAAGTAGAGGCTGATGGGTTGTCAAAAAAGTTGAGGGTGTTCAACTGAGTACAGAAGAAAAGCGGTGTTGCATTGAAAAAGAACACCCTCAGTTGAGCATCAAGAATATTTATAGAAAAATTTTGGCTTTATCATAATGATACTGATTGAAACAATTAACAATTCTTCTAAAACAACTGTATATAATACTGTCTAGAATTTTTACAAAAAAATATGGATGTTAAATACAATTTAAAATATGAATTCAGCATAAAAACATATCTACCTTTAATTTTTTGTTGATATTGAGCGGTATTGCATACTAAAAACACTCTTTTATCTTTTTTCTGTTAATAATTAATTGTCAATATTTTTTACAATTCAATTTTGCAAGTATTAAAATTTAAACTCAGAAACACAATAATCTGTTGTTTATTATATATTAAATATAGAGATATTATAAATTGGCACGTAAAGTGCTCTATAGAACTATGAAATATTAGGGCATGCTTTAATATTATAATAAATAAAGGAAATACAATGAATTCAACAAACAGACAAAAGAAACAAAATAAGTTTCGCCTGAAAAGTTCTGTTATTACTCTTGCAGCCGTTTTAGGTTTTGCTGCGGGTATGGCACAGGCAGGTGAACTCTTATTTGACTTTAATAGTAACTTGGGTAGTGGAACTCCTTCAATATTCTTATTCGGTGATGCTGGTCAGAGCGCAACAGTCTCAAACCTTGACGGCTTTAATTCAACTGTCACACTAGGAGCCGATGGATTCTTTAACTTATTCCTGCCACTTGCCAGTGCACAAAGTGGAACAGGAATAGTGAATACTGGTTTTAAAGTGCTCTCACCCGATCCAATTGCAGGTTATTTTGTGAATCGCGCACAAGCTACTACGGACATGACATATGTTATGGATCGAGACTCACTCGGCACAAATTATGTTCTGGCAAGCCAGGGGGGAGGCTTTGGTGAAGGCAGTCAAGCAATGATCCATGCTGCTGAGGACAATACCGTGGTCACTTTTACACCGAAGGGCAGCTCAGCCATAACTGTTACCCTGCAAGCAGGTGAAACTTACAAATACGCTGGAGGTACAACCAATCTCACTGGTTCCACCGTTACAGCAAATAAGTCTGTAGCAGTATTCGGCGGGCATGAATGTGCACAGGTGCCTAATGGAGTTACTTACTGTGATAGCTTAATTGAGCAGATGATTCCAAATAATAGTCTTTCCAATACCTATGCTGTGACAGCATCTGGAGGGGCTAGTATTTCACCTTCACAAAGCGATCTTGTTCGTGTCATTGCCACTGAAGATGGTACAGAGGTAAAGATTGATTCAGTCGTGGTGGCCACCCTTAATGCTGGTGATTTCCATGAATTTTCACTTGCAGCAGATACTGGTGCTTCAGTTGAAGCCTCCGAGGCCATAATGGTGGCACAGTACTTGAAGGGGGGGCAGGGTTCCGATACTGACCCAGCAATGGCCCTGGTACCAGGTTCCGATACCTGGCTGGATGAATACAGACTCGCTACACCCAGTGGTGCTCAGGCTTTTGATATCAATTACGCATCAATCGTAATTGACACGCTTGATGTGGCCTCATTAATGCTTGACGGTATTTTAGTTGATACTACATTGTTCACCGCAATTGTGGGCACAGATTATTTACGAGGTATTATTGACTTGCCCCTTGGCCTATTCGATTTAACTGCCGATAATCCATTTCTGGTAATGTTGGGCGGCGGCAGCAATGCTGATAGTTATTACACTTTTGGCGGTGCCACCTTCGCGCCAGGTATTTCACCACCCGTTGATCCACCTATTGACCCACCAACTGTACCTGAGCCAACCTCACTTGTGCTGCTTGGTATTGGCTTGATCGGCATGGGAGCTGCTCGTAAGCGCAGGAGCAAAACCATCTAATAGTACTGTTAATTTTTTGATACAAAACGTCGACTCGGAAGGCCGACGTTTTGTATTAGAATGCATCAAGTTGAGCCCCATTGTTAAGATTATCTGGAAGGCCTAAAAGACCATATAGTTTCATTAGTCTAAATTCAAGACAGCTTTATCACAATTAGACAAATTCTAAAAGAACATTTCACATTCATGTGTTTTAAGTCTTTGTCAAATTCAATAAATTCCTTCCTCAAAGTCTGTGAAAACATATAAACAATGTTATATTAGTCTCTATTATCAATATAATTCTGATTCGAAACTCCTTTTTTAACACTATAATAAAACTAAGACAGAGATATTATGCACATTAAAAATTCAGTCATATTTCTTGTTATACTGGTATGCATTATCATTAGCGTTCATTACTCGGCCATGGCCGATACCCTGAAAGATGTTGAACAGGCAATTGCTGATAAAGAATATTCCACCGCAATTATCCACCTTAAAAACCAACTTAAACAAAACCCCAAAAATGCACAAGCGCGCTATTTACTAGGCGATGTCTATTTGCAAACGGGCAAACTGGATTCTGGTATTAAAGAGCTTGGGCGGGCCCATAAATACGCACCTGATAATACTGAGATTTTGTTTCGTTATACCGAAGTACTACAAGCTACTGGAAGATATGAAGCAATCCTCGAAACTCTTAAGAATACCTATTTAATGGA
>JADGEK010000068.1:21752-23793 GCA_016744395.1 Gammaproteobacteria bacterium
TGTCACAACACATGCCTGCTATATTGATCTTAGGTGCTGCCAACTTTGGTTTAAAAAATTATAATCAAGCAATCGAACACCTTACAATCTATCTTGCAGCCAATCCATCTGACTTAAATGCACAGAACATGTTGGCCAATGTTTATCTGGCACAAGGTAAAAGCCATCAGGCCCTGCTTATCCTGGAAGGTATTTCACAAGATCAACGTAACTCTGATCCTATGATACTAATGACATTGGGTAACACCTATATATTTGCTGGTGACATACAAAAAGGCATTAATCTCTTAATCCGTGCCCAATCACTTGCCCCCAAGAATCTAACTATCAAAAAACACCTTATTGCGGCTCAGTTTCAATCAGGTGAACAGGACAATGCTATCAGTGAATTGGAGCAACTCTCAAATTCTGGTCAATTACAAACCAGGACAAATTACCTTTTAATCATTTCTTATATAAAAAAAAATCAATTGGAAAAAGCAAAAGCTCAGATTAATCAATTACAATTGCAAACACCAAATGATACTCTACTGCAAAACTTTAACGCCCTGATTGAACAATTGAAGGGCAATACTGAAAATGCCGTTACACAATATCAGGACACTATCAAACAAGATAAAGAGAACATACCAGCGTATATGGGGCTGGCACGAATCGCCGCCTTAAAATCTGACTGGCAAGAATCTGAGAAGTATTTTAAACAGGTTCTCCGAATTAACCCCAAAGCAGTTAAAACCTATCTTGGCCTGGCAGCAATTGCAGAGAGACAGAATAAACCCCAGGCAGCTGAACAGTACTTCCTGGATGCAATTGAACAAAGTAAGGATAATGCTCAATCTCAGCTTGCCATTGCTGCTCTGTTAAGCAAGTGGTATATAACAAAAAAACATCCTGAGAAAATAATTACTTTGGCCAAAAAACTAAAGAAGCAACATCCAGATAATAATTCAGTGCACTCATTTTTAGCCAAATCACAAATACTTAATCAACAGTTCCAGCAGGCAGAACGAACCCTAAAAAGTATTATTGCATTTGATAAGTTTGACATACCACATCGTATACTATTAGCTCAACTCATCAGTCAATCACCCGAACGTAGTGATGAGGCTTTGAGTTTTCTGAATGAAGCACAATTAATTGCACCTGATAATCTGTTGATTTACCAGAATCAGGCGGACGTTTTAATCAAACAAGAAAAATATGGGGATGCAATAAGACTTTCTAAGAGCCTGCAAGAGCAATTTCCTGATTCTGTAACAGGCCATTTGATAGAAGCAGACATATATCGCGCACAAAAACAATTTGCTAAATCTTTGCCTATTTATCAGGAAGCTTACCAGCAAAAACCTGATAAAGAAATACTGTCTGCAGTCATAAATATGCTCTTGGCATTAAATCAACATCAAAAGGCCAAGGATGTACTGACTCAGGCCATTAATGAATATCCGTTTGATATTGATAATTTGTATAAACTAGCCTCGTTATACCAGGAAAGTCGACAGCTAGACAAAGCAGAGCTATATTATGGTCAGATATTAAATATAAACCCTAATCATATTGTTGTCCTCAATAATCTTGCCTGGATCTATTTGGAGCGAAATATTAAGCAGGCTCTTGAATTGGCCGAAAGAGCATACGAGCATGCACCAGAATCAGCATCAATCATGGATACTTATGGTTATTTTCTTGTTCGGGATGGGCAATATCAACAAGGATTAAAACTCTTAAAACAGGCTACAAAAATTGCCCCTCAAGATAATGAGTTCCAGTACCATTTGGCATTTGCCTATGAAAAAACTGGGCAACGTAGCAAAGCCCTCAGGATTCTTGAAAGTATTATAAACTCCAAAACATCAAATAATGAGCAAGAGAAAGCGAAGAAATTATATCAAGATATAAAACAATTAAGCACTAAACTATAATTTTCATGTAGCATTTTCTATGCTTGATAATATGATTTCAATACGCAATAATCAAGAAAGGCGAGTTTACGAACGTATTGATTTTCAAAGATAACTATGTGTATCAAATCAGGAAACAA
>JADGEK010000175.1 GCA_016744395.1 Gammaproteobacteria bacterium
TATATAAAGCTATAGCACTGGAGACATGAGATAAAAAACCCTGCTAATCGCTTTAAACCAAAAAGGTCGGTTTTCAAAATCATTGATACTATCAAGATAGCAGTTATTCATATCATATTCCAACATATCAGCAACTTCCTGATTAAATGCCTTGTCAGCCACATAAGCCATGACTTCAAAGTTCAGATGAATCGAGCGATTATCAAGATTCACTGTGCCGACACCCGCCAAAGAATCATCCAGTAAAATAATTTTTTGATGACTGAATCCCTTCATATAGCGGTAAATTTTAATGTTGTAGCCCTGTAATTCACGATAATATGCAAATGAGGTCAGGTAAACATAATAGTGATCATATTTTTCAGGCAGAATTAAGCGTACATCAACGCCTCTTAAAGCGGCATTTTTTAAGGCATTGATAACTTCAGCATCAGGTACAAAATAAGGTGTTGCTATCCATAAACGATGTTTCGCCTGATTGATCAGAGCACAAAAAAACAAGGAACATATGGGCTTTTGATCGGCTGGACCCGTGTCTAAAACCATAATATCCTGATTACAGCGACTCCGATTATCGTTTACAGATGCATTTGTTTTGCAGAGACTTTCTGCAGTTTGCACAGTCCAGTTTAACTCAGGCACCTCGCCCAGACTCCAATACCAATCTTTGACAAAAACACCCTGTGTTGCCTGTACTGAAGGCCCTTCAAGCATGACATGAGTGTCACGCCAATAGCCCATATTTTTATCTTCACCCAAATATTCCAGCCCTAAATTTAAACCTCCGACAAAGGCTTTTAAACCATCAACAATTAATATTTTACGATGATTCCGAAAATTAATATGTAAATACTTACTTACTCCTCTATGACCATTAAACGAGGAAACATGAGCACCAGCATCTCTGAGTTCTTGTAAATATTTTGCTGATAATGAGAAAGAACCTAAGCCATCATAAAGAAAATAGACTCGCACCCCCTGTTGCATTTTTTTCGTTAATAACTGACGAAAAGCCTCACCCACGTGATCATTTTTTATAATGTAAAATTGTAGTAAAACGTAATCCTGAGCCTGTTCAATCGCTTCCAACATGGCTTTATACGTTTTTTGACCATTAATCAGAAGCTGTACTGAGTTATGTGAGGTAAAAGGAAGGTGTTCCAGATTTTTTACTGTGCTGGTGACTCCTTCCAGTTCATCAATATGACTGACATGAAATTGTTCAATTTGCTCAAAGGCCCTTTTAGCCGTTTCAATGTCATCCAGACTGGCTTTGCGAAAACTTTCTTTATAGCCATGAAAGCGACTACTGCCAAAAATCAAGTAAAGAGGCAGTATCAATAAAGGAATAATAACCAAACTGATGGCCCAGGCAATAGCGGCCTGAGAGGTTCTGGTATTTAAAATGGCATGAAAGGCATAATAAACTGCCACCATTTCAAGCAGAAAATAGAGTCCACCCAAAAGGTAAAAGGTTTCTTTTGCCCATTCAATTTCCCACATGATTCATACTTCCTTATAAAATTCTGGATAAAAGAAAAAGCATTCAGTCTTAATGCCATTTAACATTCACAATTAGCAATCTGCTATAATTCATATTTTTTGACCATTCGAAGGCTTAATCAATTGAATTCTTCCGATAATTCTACGCAAATCTCAGGGCTTATTCTAGCAGGTGGACGCTCTAGCCGTATGAATGGTGATGATAAAGGACTGCTTAAATTGCTTAACACCCCAATGATTGGGCATGTCATTAAGCGCATAAAACCACAGGTGAAGCAGGTCTTAATCAGTGCTAATCGGCACCTTGACGACTATCATAAGTTTGGTTACGAAGTACTCGTAGATGACTATGATGATTATCGTGGTCCTCTTGCTGGAATGTCTAGAGGGCTTGCCAGGAGCAAAAGTAAATACTTACTAACTGTTCCTTGTGACGGTCCACTTTTACCTCTGGATCTGGCTCAAAGGATGTTACAATTTGCCCAGCAAGAGAATGCAAAAGCCGTTTTAGCTTTTGATGGTCAGTACCGCCAGCCCTCTTATAACCTGATTCATAAAGATTTATTGCCCGCTCTTATACAATCACTGGAAAACAATGAACACAAACTGGGTAAATGGCTAATGGACAATGGCGCTGTCAGCCTCGATTTTGCCGATCAAAAGTCAGCCTTTCTCAATGTCAACACACCCAATGATTTGGAATTGCTCAGCCAACAACTCACGAGTGAATGTTCAATAGAATAGATACGATTCCAGTGAAGAGTCTTTAAAGATCATCATCCAGTACTTTAATCATTTTTTTGGCAATCGCAGTGATTTTTTTATCATTGCTTTTATCTGCAATTTGTTCAAACGCCTCAATAGACTGATCAATCAATCCCCCCATATAATTAACGACCTCTACCGCTTCCATCATACCACTGACTAATTGTTTTATTTCTACTGGCAAATCAGGGTCATTTAATAATTCACTGGTCGCATCATCTAAACCAGGGCTAGTAAAGGCAGACATTTGCTCTAAATCATCAAAGCCTGGTGTATTCAAGCCTAAGTCTTTTAAACTCATCCCTTCAAGCCCTAAACCATTGAGCCCAAAATCCTCAACGGAAGTATCATGTTCTAATTCAATACGTTTAAGTTCTTTATCTAAACCACCTTTACCATTAAAAATTTCACCTTCAAAAATGTCCTTTAGCACGTCATTCGTTTCGATCATATCGAAAAATTCGGGCTCAAAGTCAGAATCCAGCCACTCCAGAAGCTCTGCATATTCTTCTGCATCTTCAGGTGATCTTAACTGCTCAAGTAAATGCTGATAGCCCCATGGACCACCACAATCTTCAGGAGGACAAGCTCGCTTACCTTTAATGCACACAATTGGAAATTGGTTTTTTTGATGAGGCAATATTTTTTCCAGAATAACTTTATGTTCCCAGCCATCACCAAAATCATATTCGTACTTAATCCAGTCTTTTTCATTTTTAAGCACTTCATTGAGCAATACTTCCGACTCATCAATCATTTGCTGGCCAAATGAGGGGGCAAAATCAGTATCATATGGTTCGCTATAAACCACCCCGTTACGATCAATATATTGATGCATATGGCTGTCTGTCCACCCCATACTGACCTGAATCACATCATGAAAATCATCCAGAGGCACGCGGCTGTCAATGACTAAACGTCGCCATATCGGGGGCTTAATATGTGATAAAACCACTTTAATTTGATAACTTTGTCTCAAATGGACAATATTGGATTGTGAGCTCATTTTAAATTTTCTTAATTAATTGTATGTAAAAATCATTTTAGCACTTAATGACACTCGACTGAATAATTCCTAATTAATTGAAATACTATCCTAAATCAAGACACAATTTTATATTTCATGTAAAATTGTGGGTTTAGTATTTGCTAATACCTATTTATTATTAAGGCAATAAGAGCAATGATTGTAACGGATATATTTGACAAAGGCGGTATTATTGTCTGGATTTTAGCAGGCTATTCATTTATAGCACTGACCATCTTATTTGAGCGCACTCTGCACTTTATGTTTATGGGAAAGCCTGGCAGAAAAATAGAACGGCAGTTATTGGATGCACTCAAACAATGCCAACCTGAAGCTATTGTTAATAAAATGCGTGGTCCGGAAGGCCGTTTGCTGCAAGGTATTTGGCAAGCCTCTAAAGAGGGTATCCAAGATCTCAATCGAGTCGCTATTCGGATCGGCAGCTTTGAATTAAGCAATTTAGAAAAAGGCTTTCGTACTTTGTCTTTTCTTGGTAACACTGCTCCTTTACTCGGCCTTCTGGGTACAATTATTGGTATGATTAAAGCCTTTATGGTTATCGAACAAGCAGGTGGACAGGTTGATGCTCAGGCACTGGCGGGAGGCATTTGGGAAGCCATGCTGACCACAGGCGTTGGCCTTGCTGTTGCAATTCCAGTCTTGCTCCTGTTGCACCTACTTGAATCTGCTGCCGATAAACGCGCCCAAAGCATGCGAAATTATGCTTCGTTGATGCTGGAATACCTTCCAAGAGAAACTCAACCTCCCACAACTGAAGCACTTGAAGCAACGCATCATCGTGATGGCATTACTCATGCAGTTTGAAGGTAGAAGGCGCACCAGTACGGTACCCAATCTGACCCCCTTAATTGATATTGTTTTCTTATTACTGGTCTTTTTTATGCTGACATCGCATTTTGTTCGCGATGAAGTCTTGAACATTGATTTGCCTGAAGCCGATAGCGGTGAAGCTCTGGATGAACCGCAACAAATCGAAGTCATTATTACCGAAGAAGGTCAATATTCAGTCAATAGCCAGATTGTTACTCTGGAGTTACTGGAAAGCATTTTAGTGGAAAAAATTAACGACCAAAAAGAAAAAGTCGTTCGAATTCGTGGCGATAAAAATGTCGATCTTGGCATTGCCATTGGTGCTTTTGATGCCGCAAGAAAAGCAGGGGCATCGGGCGTTGATATCGTTACTATTGAGCATAAAGTTACCCCCCAAGCCCCTCAATGATTGCAATAACTCAAACACTCCAGACACCTCAGAGTGCAATTACTTTTGTGAATGATAAATCTCAAACTTCATTACTGGAATCCAATCATTTTATTTGGCTAGTAGCCATTATGCTCTCATTAGC
>JADGEK010000069.1 GCA_016744395.1 Gammaproteobacteria bacterium
CTTATAATATAATTCAGAAACGGTTTGATTGCGGTATCACTTTTACCTGTTGGTCCGTGACCAGGAACATAGGTGGTCATATTTAAATCAGTGGCATATTCAAGTACTTTGATATTACCCAGCATACTGGAACTCTCATCAAAACGTCCCATACGATGATAAAAGCTATTGTCTCCAAGAAATAGAGTCTTACTTTCGACATGCTCAATCATAATATCGGTATTAGTATGTGCTGGAATCATTGAGTGAATGCGAAAATGCTGTCCATCAACTTCTATCGAATCACCCTGTTTGACCGATAACTCTGGCGCAACCACTTTAGTCCCTTTTGTTTTGCCTTCCGTCAAGCGCTCCATCATATCAACCCAGATAAGCCCCTGTTCACCATTTGCCTGGGTGATCATATCAGGATGTCCATACATTTTAACATCAGGATAGGCTTCTTTGATGGCCTGGTTCGCCAACCAGTGATCACCATGAATATGGGTATTAAATACCGCTACAATGGGTTTATCAGAAATTTTTTTAATTTCCTTAAGCACTTCTATACCGACTCCATAAGCAGAACCAGGATCAATCACAATTAAGCCATTGTCAGAAACAATAAGACCAGGATTATTCATAAAGCCCTGGTTCGCTGGGCTTGGCTCTGAAAGAGGACCATGCATCACATACACATTTTGATTGACTTTCTCAAATTGAAAAGTACCTTCCTTCCCTAAGTTCCAGGCATAAACTTCTGCCGAAACAATAAAACAAAAGCTGATGACTAAACTCACTATTTTTAACATTTTTTTACCTATCATTATGCTTACCCACCCCTATCGTTTAAAGATACACCTTTTTTAGAAAAAGACAATAACCACAAACCTTGGCAGTATGGTGGAAAACCAAAAAGAAGAGTGACAAAAAAAGCACTGTCAGAAATCTCTATTCCAACAGTGCCTTTTTTATTTTTATGGATGCTTTGCTTATTGTTCTTTGGCGAAGTCATTCCAGGTTTGCAAAGCTTTTTGTGCAGCCTTAGTATGAACGTTGACGGCACGCTCCTGGGTCACAATAAACGCCTTCATACAACGCTGATATCCTTCAACATCCCGTTTGTATCGTGCCTGGTAATAACCTGTTGCCAGCCACAAAGGTTTGTTTGGTTTATAACAATAAGGCAATGGCTCAAAATTATCAGCGTAAGAGTTCATACTGCTCACCACAAGTAGTAGACTTAATAATAGATACAGACTTGATTTCATCATGAACCTTTGGAAATTCCCTGATTATTATTATCTATAATATTAGTCTATATAAATGGTAATGCCAGTATTTGAGAAATTGATCCCTCTCCTGTCGCTGAGTCTATGAATCAATAATGCCTATTAACAAAACTTTCCCTCATTTTTTTGGCATTTTTCTCTGACTCCTCTTCCATGGCAGTAACACGCGCCTGCATTTCCAGAAAGCCTTTACGACAGCGTTGATATTCTTTCATATCTTCAGCATAGCGATTTTTATATTCTGAGGTTGCAAAAAATAATGGTTTCGAGGGCTTGTAGCAGTAATCCATTTCTTCACCAGCCTGTACTTTTGCCTGTACTTTTGCCTGTACTACACTGGATATGGATATCAATAAAACAACAAAGAAAGAAAGCATCGCTTTCATAATAAAAGTTCCTTCTAAAGAAATATACATTAGAAATTTATAGAGAAATTAGAAGATATAGCATAAAAAGTACAAACTGGTTCTCATTTGTATGATTTATATGAATCTATTAATGTAAATTGTGAATAAATTATCAGTAATGTTTTGTTTTTTAAGTTAATTTGTCTTTAAGCAAGTTAAAGAAAGTAAAGTTTTAATAAGTATTGCAAATAAAAGCAGCAGTATAATACCAAAAAACAACCATAAGGCAACTATTAATAACCGTATATAGGGGTAGATGACTATGACATTTGGAAAAGATCCAGTCGTAACTCTGACTGCATTCGTGCTTATAGGTTTTATTATATCCGTTATTACTTTTTCAGGTAATACTGAGACACCCTTAAATGTAGGCGATCAACCCCAATATTCCTTTGTGGGTACTCGATAGCACTTTGTGTCAGGTTTCTTGTAAATAGAGCATTCGACCTTTTTTCTTTATGGCCAAGATCTTAATGGGATCACAGTTTTCATAAGGACGGTTAACCACTTCTCCTGTATCCAGATCAAATGAAATACCATGCTCTGCACACACAATTTCATTGCCACGCAACTCACCATTGGATAAGGGCACACCAAAGTGGCCACATTTATTTTCAATAACATGATATTTACCCTGATGGACAATCAGTAGTCGCAAGCATCCAGTCTTCGAGCAGAAATCTTCCGAATTGGGCTCAAGCCTAATTTCAAAAATACCATCATCAGGATAGTCATCTAAATTGATAGGGTACTCTTTTGTTAACTTTGGCTTATCAGACATTACAACTCAATTCCATCACTAATTAAATAACTGTTCCTAGAGGATAGACACGGAACGAATACTGATTTTAATTCTAACTTGTTTTCAAGGGCAGGTGAAAAGAAAATACAGTCCCTGTTCCGACTTTACTCCTGACCATTATCTTACTATCGTGCAACTCAACAATCCGTTTCACAATAGCCAGTCCTAGACCTGCATGTTTTCCTTTACGGTGCTTGTTTTCAGCTTGATAAAAACGATCAAATACTTTGTCTAAATCTTTACCACTAATGCCACAGCCTGTATCTTGTACTTGAATTTGAATTTCGTGCCCCTGGAGCAACACATTAATTGTAATCGCATCTCCAGGTTTCGTATGATTAAAAGCATTTCCTAGTAGGTTATCCAGCACACGTTCAATAAGCGCAATATCAGCATCCACCAGCAAGGTTTCCTGAGGACATTGTAATGATAGCTTAATCGTATTTTGCTCCGCCTTATTTTCAAATTTCTGCACTACATCAAAAATAAATTCACTAAAACTGAATGTTTCTTTTTGAGGTGTTATTTCTTTAGCATCAAATTTAGCCAGTTCAAATAAGTCGTCAATTAAGCGACTTAAGCGCTGACCATGTTGTGAGGCAATTTTTATATATTTACTTCGACTTTCACTGTCTAAGGTCTCCCCTTTTATGGTCAATGTTTCCAAATAACCCAACATGCTGGCCAATGGTGTTCTTAAATCATGAGACACATTGGCGACTAACTCTCGGCGCAATTTATCTTGTTCTTCAAGCTTACTTAATTGAGCAATAGTATGCTCAGCCATCACATCAAAGCTATGGGCCAGATAGCCAATTTCATCTTTGTGCTGTGTATCAATCAAGCTTTGATCAGGATAATCCTGAAAACCATTGTCTGTAAAGTCACGCATTGCAATAGAGAGGTTTCTGACTCGGCGGGTAATCGTGTAAAAGAGCATCAGACCCAATAACAAACCAATAGCCAAGCTGGCAAAAAGAGAAAAAACACTATACTTAATCACGTAATTATCTTGTAGTGCCTGATTTACCTGATCATATTCTTCACCTCGCAAGACAATATACAAATACGCTTCCGCATCTTTTTCAGAAGGCACATGTGTCACCGAAAATGCTTTTTTAACAGTGAGACTTCTCGGATCATCACCAGGTACCAGCTCACCACGAAAAAAAGATTCTATGGGCACTAACGATACTGAATCACGTTTTACTTTGCCGGGGTCCGCAGAATAAGAGAGTATTTTCCCCTGCAGATCCAATAAATAAATTTCGATATTAGGATTAACCGTCATATAGTCATGAAATGTTTTCTCTAATGCTTGACGGTTAATTTGACCATCGACAACAATGGCCCTTTCACCCACTAATTTTTTTGCCAGACTGCGATTAAATTGTTGAGTCGTTTCCTGCAAATAATCATAAGTCACTGAGTAGGTAATAAAACCATAGACCAGTCCCATGGTTAGAATAATTAAAACTAAAATACTGGCAAGACGTACATACAATGAAGGGAAACGCGAGGCATAAAATACCTTTGATACCAATTTATCTGGCATTATAAATCCTCAACAAACTTATAGCCCACACCCCATGCCGTTAATATATAATCGGGTTTTGCAGGGTTACTCTCTACTTTTGCTCTTAAGCGATTGATGTGTGAATTCACCGTATGCTCATAGCCATCATGCCCATAGCCCCAAACTTTATCCAGTAGTTGTGTTCGGGTAAACACCTGACCAGGATGTTGAACAAAAAAAGTCAGTAGATCAAATTCTTTAGCTGTTAAACTGATCAGCTCCCCTCTGACGTCAACAGTTCGGGCACGCAGATTAATCTCAATATCACCCGCGCTCATTTGAGAATCAGCATTGCTTTGTACAGCATCTGCGCGGTCAATTTCAATTCTAAGAAATTCTGTTCGGCGAAACAGTGCCTTCACTCGTGCCACCAATTCAAGCACACTGAAGGGTTTTGTTAAATAATCATCGGCACCTAACTCTAAGCCCAGAACCCGATCAAGTTCCGTCGATTTTGCTGTCAACATTAGAATCGGTACAGAAGACTGTGTCGCTCGAATAGCCTTACAAATATCCAAACCATCCATACCAGGCAACATAATATCCAGAATCACTAAAGCGAATTGCTGAGTCTTAAATAAATCAAAACCTTCCAGACCATCATGAGAAATATCAACATCACAATCCAGATCCATTAATTGAAGTTTAATGAGATCGGCAATATCAGGATCATCTTCAACAATTAAAACACGCTTTTTTGAATTCATTATAGTATCTTATTAATTAATATTGGTTCTTTGAGCATAGAATGCATTAGGAATAATTCAACAAGCGTATTAGCCTAAAACAGTTCCCCCTTTTGAACTGCACTCTTCTGCTGAAGCTTTTATCCATCCTTGCCCTTTACAATTGTTTTGTCCTTTGCAGGCATTGGTCGCTGTTTTGCATGCAGAAGAACCTTTACATGCATTAATACCACTGCACTTAACCATCGCTTCTGCAGTGCTTTGAGTTGATTCATAAGAAGAACTGCAACCTGTCATTAATAATGCAGCGGCGGCAGTAGCAAGTGCTGCACCTGATAGTTTATTGACTGTATTCATAATAATAATACCTTTTTTATGATGTTTGATTAAACAAAAATCTGAGTGTAATTTCTCAAATAGCCGATAAAACCCGATTGAAATAGTTGGATTTTGTTTTAGTATAGATGTTATTAGAAAAAAAAATATTTCGGAAATTACTTATAATAAAAACGATTCGAAACGAATATATTATTCACTATTGAACAACAAATCAAACAACACTTTTGGAGAAAATGATGAAATGGCTTATCTTTCTATTAGCACTTTTATTCTCAGCATCGGTCATTAGCAATAATTCTGTCTCACAACAAAAAGGACAAAAACACCCTGAAAATTTACCTGAATTTACTCATCATCAGGCAAAAAGCTGGATTAATTCAGAGCCTTTAAGTGTCAAAAAATTACTCAGTCAAAACAAAATTATTCTCATTGATATGTGGACATTTGACTGTTGGAATTGTTACCGTTCTTTTCCATGGCTTAATGCCCTGGAAAAAAAGTATCAAAAACAAGGTTTGCAGATTATCGGTGTTCATACGCCAGAATTTGACCACGAGAAAATTCGTTCTAATATTGAAAAGAAGGTGAAAGAATTTAAATTACACCACCCAGTTATGATTGATAATGATTTTAGCTATTGGCGCTCACTCAATAATCGTTATTGGCCCAGTTATTATTTGGTTAATCCTCAAGGACAGATTGTCTACAACCATGTCGGTGAAACCCATGAAGGTGATCGCAAAGCCATTAATCTTGAGAGAAAAATACAGGAATTGTTGAGTATTCAATGAATATTCCAGAAGGATCAGACTATGGAAAAAACATGGTTTTCAGGTTATAGATGTATTGCCAAAAACCTTTAATCATTTGAAAAAGGGATTTGTAGATGCTTTGATCATGCATAGCGTCTTGAAACTATCCATTTACCTAATTGATGCATATGCTGAAAGACCGTTTGAAGGTAATCCTGCGGCTGTTATACCATTGAAAGAATGGATTTCTGCTGAATATTAAAGGTGGTTAAAATTCAGCAATAGGTCAAAAAGTTGTAATAAATGTTATGCTAATTTATATTATATAGCTTATTCAATATATAAAGAAAAGCATTGGTGTACTTATGGGCGTACCTGAATATTATAATGATCATGATGAAGTTAATAGTTACTTAAAATCAGTAATTTCCTTAATCGGAAAGCATAAAATTCCAGCAAATCTAATAAACATCCATTTACTTTATGAATATGTTATGGGAAATAACCAATTATTGATAAAAGAATTAGATAATTTATTTTCTAATCCCCAAAAGCATACAGCTGATATAGCTGAAGGACTGTATAGAAACCATATCTGGGATGATGATAAACGAAGTTATGAACAATTAAACAATACATTAAGTGAATATTTCACAAATATTTTAAGCAGTGCACAGAAAGCAAGTATAGATACCTCTCAAACAAGTCAAAATTTAGAAAAACACTCAAATGCATTAGAAAGAGATGACCGTCCAGAAAAGATAAAAGATATTTTTAAAGATATCATCCAGGAAACAAAAAAAGCACTCACTATTAATCAGGGGTTTGAGCGAGAACTGAATATTCAGAAAAATGAATTAAAGCGTGTTAAAGAAGAATTAGCTCAAACAAAAAAATTAGCAGAAATTGATCCCTTAACTGCTCTGAAAAACCGTCGTTCCTTTGAATTGTCCTTAAAAGGAGATATGAATGAAGCGATAGATTCTAAAGAGCCTTTAGGTTTAATTATGCTAGACATTGATTTTTTCAAAAAAATTAATGATAAGTATGGGCATATTAATGGTGATAAAGTGATCCGTTTTGTGGCAAAAACATTGTCAGACAATATTAAAGGACAAGATACAGCAGCGCGAATAGGCGGAGAAGAATATGCCATTTTACTTCCTAAAACGAATCTTGAAAAAACGAAACTATTTGCAGAAAATTTACGAGGTATTATTGAAAAATCAAAATTAATCATTCCAAGCACAAATGAAAAACTTGACCAGATTACCGTGTCTGTTGGTGTAACAATATTTAAACCTGGAGAGGATGAGGAAAAATTTATTGATAGAGGTGATCGTGCTTTATATATGTCTAAACAAAATGGTCGTAACAAAGTAAGTAGTCTTTAATTAATATCCTAACTTCAGGAGCCACCCCAAAGCTGATTAAACATGGCACACAAATTCTTAAACGAGCCATGATTAATCAACATAATACAAATTAGCCCGTTCAATTTAAAATAACTGAACTGACACATCATTTAATCATTGATTTGCTTAGTGAAAGAAAATCTAATAGTGAAGACTCTCTTTTTAACAACTGTTTCAGAGAACCTGAGCGTATCTCAGCAAGGCAGCATGTCTTACATTTTTTATTGGTTGTTCACCGATATCAAAACCTGCAAACTCTAGACTTTAGTTATACTTGTGATTCATCAAATCTTTGTAATATTTTTTTTTCAGGTTGTGTGGATGCAAGGCTGACAATAATAATAGCTAAGAAAGACAATATGAATCCTGGTAATAACTCATAGAAGTATTCACCTTGAATCTTAATATAGTTCTTCACAACAAAAATGGTAAGCGCTCCAACAATCATACCCGCAAGCGCGCCATATTTCGTTACCCTCCTCCAACATAACGACAGAATCACGATTGGCCCAAAAGCAGCCCCTAACCCGCCCCATGCATATCCAACCATGGCCAGAATAGTTCCACCACTGGAAGCTGCAATCACATAGGCTATTAAAGCAAATCCAACCACACCTAATCGACTGATCCAGGATTTTTGATATTCATCAAACTTTTTGAAAAATGGCAGGTCTTCTGTGAACGATGAAGTTAAAACCAAAAGTTGAGAATCGGCAGTTGACATGATGGCTGCTAATACTGCTGCCAGAATAAACCCCGAAAACAAAGGGTGAAATAAAGCACTGGTCAGAGCAAGAAAGATTCTTTCCTTATTACCATCTGGCCCCGTGACACCAGCCAACGGGGCTATTTCATTATATCCAATCCCAATCATCCCAATGATTGTTGACAATGTAAGACAGATAATCATCCAGGTGATACCAATGCGCCGAGCTTTGGGCACATCTTTAACATTTCTGATACCTATAAACCTTGCCAGGATATGAGGCTGTCCAAAATAACCTAATCCCCATGCCATAAGGGATGCCCCTGTAATCCATGTTGTTGAAATTTTGAATGCCTTCGGTTTGACTGAGTGAATATCAACTCCTGAATCAAATATCGAGAGATAAGCCAAAAGCGCGCAAAAAACTAAAGCACATAACATCAAAAGCCCCTGAATTAAATCCGTCCAACAAACAGCCATAAACCCACCTAAAAAGGTATAGGAGACCACCACTAACGTTGTTACCAATAAAGCAGTTTCTTCACTTGCTGAAAAGCTATGTGCAAAGAGCAATGTGCCACTTTTAAGCCCAGAAGCAACATACAGAGTAAAAAAGAAAATAATCACTATGGTTGATATAATTTTAAGTATTCCAGAAGTATCATCAAATCGGTTTGACAAAAAAGTCGGCAGGGTTACGGCATTGAGCTTTTCACTATAGACTCTTAGTCTTGGAGCAACAACATACCAATTGGCATAGGCACCCAGAACCAATCCAAGAGATATCCAGAAACCTTCAACAAGCCCTGCGGAAAAAACGGCTCCTGGTAACCCAAGGAGCAGCCAGCTGCTCATGTCAGATGCTCCAGCACTGATGGCTGATGTGACTGGCCCCAGGGAGCGTCCACCAATAATAAAATCCATATTATTTCTGGTTTTTCTCATTGAATAATAGCCAATTCCCAGCATCAGTAACAGGTAAAGACTAAACTGTATTGCAATATCCACACTATCTCCCAAGTAATAATACATTCATCAATTAAAAATAAATCAACCAATCCCTATAATAATACCAACTATATTGAATGTTAAAATAATTTTATTTTTATTAACTGATTATCTGGAACTCACTGGCGGTGCTGGAAGCCGTCATCCGTTTTAAGTCAAAGTTTCATTCTTCTCTAAGCTCAGAGAAAGAATTAAAAATAGCTTGTAAACAACACGACAAGCAATAGACTAAGTTACTTTAAGTTGGCCATTTTGGCCAAACTGTGGTCGCATGACTACTCTGAAGTGCATTTCCAAGTATAATGAGTATTACTCTGTTTTGTTTACCGCCCTTTGTGATAAAAAAGTGATAACTCAGTGACCAAATTGAGAAGTGGATGTTTTAAACTGACTTACAATGAAACAACACAATTAAAATAACACTATCTGGAAAGTATTATGAAATTTTTTAAAACTCCTCAAATTTTACTGGCGACACTTGCAGGTATCTCACTGACGCTTGCTATAACTGTCTCAGCCAAAAATTCAGACGACTCTGATTCAACCAACACAAAACCAGCAATGTCTATGTCAGCTGAGCAAAATAACGCCCCCTATAAGAAAGCCTATTTTGCTGGCGGCTGCTTCTGGTGTGTTGAGTCCAACTATGAAAAAGTGGATGGCATTATTGAAGTCATTTCAGGTTATAGTGGCGGAACAATAAAAAATCCTACCTATCGACAAGTATCTTCTGGCACCACCCAGCATGTTGAAGCGGTTGAAGTCATTTATGACCCCAAAAAAATCAGCTATGAAGCACTTTTAAATGAACTTTGGCACCTCATTGACCCAACTGATGCCACTGGCTCTTTTGTTGATCGAGGCCACCATTACCGCTCAGTCATTTTTTATACTGATGCCGATGAAAAATCACTGGCCGAACAGTCCATACAAGAACTCACAGCCTCTGGTCGCTATTCAAAACCGATAGCCACTGAAGTAACAAAATTCAACGCTTTTTATAAAGCAGAAGATTATCATCAGGATTATTACAAAAAGAACCCGATTCGCTATAAATACTATCGTTTTCGCTCAGGCCGTGATCAATACTTAGAAAAGGTATGGGGTGATGATTTACACAAAAGAACACCTAAAAAAGCCATGTCATCTGCTGCATCAACAAAAGGAGCCTATATGAAGCCCAGTGATGAAGAACTTAAAAACCAATTAACAGACATACAATACAATGTAACACAAAAAGAAGGGACAGAACGTCCTTTTCAAAATGAATACTGGGATAATAAAAAACCTGGCATTTATGTGGATATCGTGTCAGGTGAACCACTGTTTAGCTCAACAGATAAATATGATTCAAAAACAGGCTGGCCCAGTTTTTATCAGCCCATTGAAAATAAAGCTCTGACTGAAAAAACCGACAAGCATTTATTTTATAGCCGAACTGAAGT
This sequence comes from Gammaproteobacteria bacterium, assembly GCA_016744395.1. Taxonomy (GTDB): domain Bacteria; phylum Pseudomonadota; class Gammaproteobacteria; order GRL18; family GRL18; genus GRL18. Next base: position 10,408 of record JADGEK010000069.1, read on the forward strand.
GCGCAGCAAGCAAGCAGATTCACACCTTGGACATGTTTTTCCTGATGGTCCAAAGCCAACTGGATTGAGATATTGCATCAATTCTGCATCATTGAAATTTGTACCACAGGCAGAACTGGTCGAACAAGGTTATGAAAAATATGTGAACTTATTCGAAAATATGGGTAAATAGTTCTAAGTACTCTGATTTGTTCCTTACCAGATAAATATTTCATGTTAGACTGTCTTGCAACTATTTTTGACCCATACAGTCTAAAATGAAATATTGACCAATATCTGGTTTGAAATAACCTGCTTTATAACAAAAAAGGACCTCTGAACCAATGATGAAACCATCACCCCTTAAGCGCACCCTGATTAACCTTAGCCTTGCATTCGCTTGCACCGTACCAGCCATTGTCATGGCACAAACAATAGAACAAAAAGCTGCGTATACTATTGGCTCTAACTTCATCCAATCTTTAAAAGCACAAGGCATCAGCTTAGATATTAATAGCGTCATTCAAGGTATTCAAGATGGTTCAAAAGGCCAGTCCATTTTATCTGAAGATGAAATGAAAGAGGCACTTAAAGCATTCAAAGAAAAATTGATCGCAGAGCAAGAAAGTGCACAAAAAGAAATCTCAGGTAAGAACAAAGAAATAGGTGATACCTTCCTTGCCAACAATAAAACCAAAGAAGGCGTCGTCACCTTAGAGAGTGGTCTGCAATATAAGATCATTAGCAACGGTACTGGCGCAATGCCAAAAGCGACAGATAAGGTGACAACTCATTACCGTGGAACCTTAATTGATGGCACTGAATTTGATAGCTCTTATTCACGAGATGAACCCACAACATTTCCTGTTAACCGTGTCATTCCAGGCTGGACAGAAGCTTTGCAATTAATGCATGTTGGTGATAAGTGGCAACTATTCATCCCCTCTGATTTAGCCTATGGTGACCGTGCGGCTGGCAATGTCATTACCCCTCATTCAACATTGATCTTTGAAATAGAGCTCATAAAAATTAATTAATCTTTCCGTATTTTTTTCTTTTTAAACTTCCCTCTTCCTTTTACAGGATGGTGCTGACGAGCAGTAGAATGGGGGAAGTTTAAAAATAATTTATGCCTGGGCTCTCATTATTGGATGCCACACATCATGTATTATGGTGAAAAGTTAAATAGTATTACCCATCTAGTCGGTGCCGTATTGGCTCTTATTGGCTTTGGTTCACTGCTCACCATCAGCATTCAAGAACAAAGTCCTCAACTCATTATCAGTTTTACCATTTTTGGTCTGACGTTAATTCTGTTGTACACCGCTTCAACTTTGTACCATAGCTTTCACATTCCTAAAGTTAAGAAAATATTTCAGAAGCTGGACCATGTATCAATTTATCTCTTAATTGCGGGCACTTACACCCCTTATATGCTCGTGTCACTGTATGATGGCAGTGGCTTAATGATGCTAATACTAATATGGTCAATGGCACTCACTGGCTTATTATTAGATGTCTTTGTCAAAAAACGCATTGAATGGTTACAAATTCTCATTTACCTGATGATGGGCTGGGTTTGTACTGTCATCTTTTCTGAGCTGCAAATTGCATTGCCTGACGCAGCGATTATATGGCTTACTTTGGGGGGAATTTTTTATACATCAGGCATTATTTTTTATGTCTTAGATGATCTGAAAAAATTACGCCATGCTCATGGCATTTGGCATCTATTTGTTTTAGCAGGTTCCATCAGTCATTTCATTTCTATCGCGGCCTATGTCAGGTAAAACAGATACAGAATTTTATTTAAACTGATAGGCAGATTCAATTTGCTCTCTGGTTAAGACGCCATAAATGTGCATAATTCCTGGCGCATTCATACGTTCAACATATAAGGCATCCAGTTCATATTCATCTAATCTGCTCAGTGCTTCTTCCAGTGTTGCCTGTAAATGTATCGAAGCAATGTTGATTCTTCGAGCAGGAATTTCTTGCAAGTCAATGAACTCATCCATCGTTTTCAAAGTACTATTCATCAACTGGTCATTAACCTGTTCCATGTATTTGACCAGTTCAATTGCAGGCATCAGTTGATTGTACTGGTTGTCTTTATCGGCAATAAGTATCCAATCTGGATTTTCAGATAAAAGCATTTTAATTTTATCTGAAGTCAGCTCTTGGTTTACTTGTGCAAATGATTTATTCATCACACTGCCCACACCAATTCGTCTCAATGTTTGTGATATTGGATTGGTATAAACATTAACTTCATTGGCCTCTAGCACAGAAATAAAAAGTGATTTTTTTCGAAAAAGCTCACTGGCAGTTAAATTGGCAATGACAATTGCAATCATGCCTGGCATGATAATTTGTGGGCTATGAGTTAATTCCATCATTGCTGTCAGTGCCGCTAATGGCGCTTGTAAACTGGCACCCATAACGGCTCCCATTCCTAACAGGCTGTAAAATCCAGTGTCCGCTTGTAGCTCAGGAAAAACCATGCGTATTAACAGGCCAAAAACACCACCCAGACATGCCCCCAAAAACAATGCAGGACCAATCACTCCACCTGGAATTCCTAAGCCAATACTGGCTGCTGTGGCTAACAATTTTAAAATGAGCAATATGAATAATGCATTGAAAGCAACTTCACCCGCAATGGTCTGGCTGACCGTATCATAACCAATCCCCATCACACTGGGGTCGATCATGGCGATCAGCCCGACTAACACACCTGAAAGCATTAATTTTGATGAAAACCCTAGCTTTCTGGAGCGATGAGCCACTGACTTGAGAAGGTCGATAAAAAACGCTGACAACGTGCCTGCCAAAAGGCCCAGAATAATAACCAAAGGTAACTCAATTAATGAACCCAGCTTAATATCTGGAACCATAAATGCAGCCTGATCACCAAAAAACAAAATAGAAATTGATGTTGCACTGCCTGCTGCTAAAATAATAGGCATAACACTCACGAGAGTATATTCCATCATAACTACTTCCAGCGCAAAAATAACACCCGCTAAGGGTGTGTCAAATGAAGCAGCAATACCTCCAGCCGTACCACAACCAACAAGATTTCGAATGCTATTGTTTGGAAGCCCCAAAAACTGCCCCACAAGACTGCTCGATGTTGCCCCCAGATAAACATTAGGTCCTTCCCTACCCACCGAATGCCCTGATGCAATAGCCACAGCCGCACCAAAAAATTGCAGAAAAAAACCTCGTATTGTCAAGTAGCCTTGATGGAATGCCATGCGTTCCATCACACTCGCGACCCCTAAAACATGATTACCTTTGGAAAAGAAATGAAATATCAGGGCAATGATTAAACTACCGATGACAGGATAAAGAAAACGAGCCTCAACAGATAAAGCTTCATAGTTTTCACTATGATCAATCAAAACTCCGAGTTGAATTTCTTCAACCAGTAATCGAAACAAAACAATGATCCCACCCGTCAATAGTCCAGTGAATAAGCCTAATAAGGATAATTGAATTAAAGCATCGGGCCTGGAAAGATGAAGGCGAAGCTTGTCAAGTTGATGATGTGACCATGAACCAGAATTGTTTTTATGCTCAGATTGCATCACTCACTCTTGGTTTAAATAGAAATTGGGAGACCAAAGAAGTTTCTACATCATGATTTAATTTTTTGATAAACAAGCTAAGAGGTGGGCTTTGCCTGTTAAAGTGGTGCTTAAAAGAGTTCGATATCATCCTGCACTGCTTGTGTATTTTTTGTACCTGATGCACTTACTTGAGATTGATTTACATCCACTGATTGTAACACAGAACTCGTTTCTTCTGTTTCATGTACAAATTGTTCTACAATGTCTTTTAACTGTTCCGCCATGATTTTAAATTCACTTCCTGATTGATAGGCATCTTGAGAGGTCTTAGACATGGTCTGTGACATCACAGTTAAATTGTTGAGGGAGTTGCTCACCGTATCATTATCTTTTCGCTGTTGTTCTGTGGCATCAGCATTTCGCTGATTCATTACCGTCACCGAGCTAATATCAGAAACAATATTATCAAATGCATCCCCTGTCTCAGAGGACAGCTGTACCGTTTTTTCAGCATTTTTTTGCATGCTATCCATTTTATTAACCACCGTAGTCGATGCACTTTGTAATTGTTCTATTTTTTCCTTGATGATAATGGTCTCATTCTGAATTTTGTGAGATAAACTTCGGACCTCATCGGCAACAACAGCAAAACCTCGACCCGCCTCTCCTGCACGTGCAGCTTCAATTGCCGCATTCAGTGCCAATAGGTTCGTTTGCTCAGAAATAAGTTGGATGACCTGGATGACGGAACTGATACTTTCAGAATCTTTGGCCAATTCATTAACCACTGTGGATGAACTCTCAATTTCGGTGGCAATCAATTGTACAGACTCAATTGCCTGATGCACGATATTACGACCATTTTCAGCCGCAGCTTTAGCCTCTGCAACCGATTTAGCTGCCTCTCCCGTATTTTCAACAATTGAAATCATTTGTCCAGACATTTTGTTATTGACATTGGCAACTTCAGACACTTGTCTTTCCTGACTATTGGAAAAATCCAGAGCGCATTCCGTCAGTGCGCTCATCTTATTCGCTTCGTCTGCCAAGCTACTGGATGAAAGAATAACCATATCAACCACACGTTTAATTTTGGCCACAAAAATATTAAAATCAACCGCTAAAGAAGACAATTCATCGTCTCCTGTTTCGTTTAGAGAAAAACCAAGGCCACCACCAGATGAGATTTCATGCATGGCTGATTGTGTTTCAGTAATTCGATTGGTCACCAGTAAGTTCAATACTATCAGTATTAACGTGGCACCCACCAGACTAATAACACCAATAAGAATCGCAATATTTGAAAACATCTCGATATTCTTTATTAAGTGATCGATTTGCTGATCAGAATCCGCTTGTTGTTTATTAATAACTTTTATAATGGATTGCCGAATATCATTCAATAGAGGACTTAATTCGTTTCGAATAATTTGCGAATCCTTACGCCAATTTTGACCACTGTGCAGTGGCACAAGCTCATGTAGTGCCTGTTCGTAAACAACGATCACACTATCAAGCTCTTCCAGACCGTTGGATTGTTCAAAGGTTAAATCATCTGATAAATTAGAGAGATGGGCCAGTCTGTTTTTTAATTTTTTTACTTGAATGGGGTATTCTTCAGCAAAAATTTGATTTCGATAGGTTAGAAAAACGGTAATATTTCGTGATAAGCTCAGCCATTCGCTGCGAATCTCAAAAATGGTCTTAAGAATGTCCTTCCTTTGTTCTGTCAGCTCTTCCTCTTCCTCTTCTGACTCTAACATGCTACTCGTCACTTGCAGCACCTGATTAAATACGGGTCCTATTTTCTCTGCAGCCAGTAATAGTGCAGGTTTATTGAGGCTATCATTTGCACCGATCGTCATGACATGGCTGAAGCTTTTGTCCAAATTTTTTAATTTCGTTTTAATGCCAGTCAGTGACTGAATCATTTCCTGGTGGGTTGTTTTATATAATTCCAGAGAAACGATGTGCTCTTGAATTGTGTTCAGCGTGAGTTGATAATCACTCTGATATTTGCTCTCCCGAGTTAGAAGATAAAGACCACTACTGGCGGATAATTCAGAGATACCCTCTCGAATGCCTTGTAAATGAGAAACGATTGGAGTGCTTTTTTGAGTTACTTCAAGGAGAATGTCTTTTTGTTTATAACCGTTATAAATAAAAAGGCTACTACCAAATAAAATCAATAGTAAAAAAAAGGCAAAGCTTAATCTCAGTTTAAGCTTAACGGTAGTATTTAAAAAAACTCTTGCAAATAATGCTTTTAACATGAAATTATTTCCCAAACTTCAAACTATAGAGTCATAAATATCAGCATTTCGCACTGATACAAACGATTTGTGTGGTATTAAAATATGCTATTGGTGCTTTGTTAAACCAAGCCTATCGTAGAATTACCAAGATAAGCTAACGGCGCTTTTGCTAAGATAAGCTATCGGCACATTTTAAATATAGTTTAATTATGACAAATTTGTAGTCGGGAAATCATAAATCTAATAAATAGGCGATTACTTCATGTTTTCTAAGGCCTCGATTCTTTGCTCCAAGGGTGGATGAGTTAAAAATAATGCTTTAAGTCCACCTCCAACACCACCAGAGATACCAAAAGCAGCCATTTGATCAGGTAAATCTTCAGGCTCATGAGCTTTTTGTAAGCGACGTAATGAATCAATCATTTTCTGACGTCCAGCCAATTCAGCACCACCTTGATCGGCACGAAATTCTCTTCTGCGTGAGAACCACATGACAATCATGCTGGCCAAAACAGACAGCAGCAATTGAGCAATAATGCTTGTGACATAATACGCAGGGCCATGTCCACGTTCTGTCTTAAAGACAATTCTATCCACTAAATGACCAATCACAGTAGAGAAAAACATGACAAAAGTATTCACAACCCCTTGGATCAAGGCCATTGTAATCATATCGCCGTTAGCAACGTGACTGATCTCATGTCCAAGCACTGCTTCAACTTCATCCTGCGTCATTGCATTAAGCAGCCCCGTACTGACAGCGACTAAGGCTGCATTTCGATTAGCACCTGTTGCAAAAGCATTCGGCTGAGGTGAATCAAAAATACCCACTTCTGGACGACCAATTCCAGTTTGATCGGCTTGACGGTAAACGGTTTCGACTAACCAGCGCTCTGCATTATTGGCAGGTTGTTCAATCGTATGAACCCCCATTGAGCGTTTTGCCATAGACTTAGACATAAACAGAGAAATAATTGAGCCACTGAAGCCCACAACCAGTGACATAACCATCACTGCCGTTAAGTTAAGATCAACCCCATTGGCTGCCAACATCCCTTGCAGTCCCAGCAGTTGAAAGACAATTCCTACAAGGGCCATCACAGCCATATTTGTGGCAAGAAATAAAAAAATTCTGCTCATTGAAGCATTCCTTAATTGGTTCGTTTTATAAATAAGTTATGTGTACAAGAAATAAGGTGTAAAGACAGTTTTTCAAGCTTCCTTGATACAAAATCACCTCTTTTCACCACTGTTTTGACATCATATAAATGAACTTGTTCAAGCATAAACATCAATTTCCTTATTTTTTATTAAACAGAATATGCAGAGAATGATGGTAAAGAACCTTACACTAAGTGTGTTAAAATAGTTCTGCTATCATGGCAGGAGTCTATAATACACACCAAGCTCGTTCTGGCTTAATACTGGAGCTTCTGCTTGTCCACAATAACTGGGAAGCGCATAGAGAGAGGATATATTTTATCAATATTACTAATTTTTGTTCCAAATTTCACCTAAGTAAGTTATAAGAATGACATGAAAACTCCTAAACGAATACAACCTTTAATTGAAGATGGTCTGATAGATGAAGTCATCAGTCCCTTGATGAGTGGAAAAGAAGCAATAGTCTATATTGTACGCAGCGGATCTGAAATCCTCTGCGCCAAGGTTTACAAAGAGGCCAATAAACGCAGTTTTAAGCAAGCAGTGCAATATAGAGAAGGTCGCAAGGGGCGAAATAGCCGCCGTAATCGAGCAATGGAAAAAGGCTCAAAATTTGGTCGAGTTCAACAAGAGAAAGCCTGGCAAAATACCGAAGTTGAAGCACTTTATAGGCTTTCTGATGCAGGAGTTCGAGTACCTAAACCCTACGGCTGTTTTGATGGCGTTTTGTTGATGGAGTTAATCATCGATGACGAAGGCCAGGTAGCACCGCGCCTGAACGATGTGTCAATGTCCTCTGAACAAGCATTAGAAGATCACGCTGTCGTCATGCAATACGTAATGCGCATGCTATGCATTGGATTGGTTCATGGAGATCTGTCGGAGTTTAATGTATTGGTCGATGAATATGGTCCGGTAATTATTGACTTGCCTCAGGTAGTGGATGCATCAGCAAATAATCAGGCAAAATGGATGCTGGAGCGAGATGTTAACAATATTAGTACCTACTATGCACAATACGCACCCGAATTGCTCAACAGACAATACTCCAAAGAAATTTGGGCACTGTACGAAGCAGGGGAGTTACACCCAGAAGCTGAGTTAACAGGCTACTTTAAGGAAAATACACAAACTGCAGATGTGGATACCGTATTGGAAGAAATAAAAGCCGCCTTTGCCGAAGAAGAACAGCGCCTGCTTAGGATGCAAGTTCCCAGTTAATTGCAAGATAAACTTGAATTGACGCTACTGGCTATTCAGACTTAAAATTAGACATGCAAACATGTGTTGGTCAAATTGACCAACACATTACTATAAATTGCCCACCCTTAAACTGCCAATCAGAATTGTAAAATGACTAACACCCAGCAGTAAAAAAGCAGTAACTCAGAGCTATGTGTCGCAGTTTAAAGAGCAACAACTTTATTTGCACAAGGGCCTTTTTGACCTTGGCCAACTTCGAACTCCACTGCTTGACCTTCATTTAGTGTTGCAAAGGCACCGCCACTTTGGATTTCTGAATGATGAACAAAAAGATCTTTGCTGCCATCTTCGGGGGTAATAAAACCAAAACCTTTATCAGCGTTGAACCACTTAACTGTACCTTTACTCATTTTTTTTACTCATATTGTTGGTGAATGATATTAATTCTATATTCGAATTCACCAGTTCGAATATAAATTGAGAAGTTACGACTAATACACATAACAAATCGATAAAAGTCATTGTAGCAGAGTTATGACAATAAATAATATAGGGTTTTCATGATATTTATAAGAAAACCGCTTTATTAAGTTTAAGGTGTTATAAGATTTTGATTTGTCGCTCTCACAATAATTAAGATTAGTTCTCAATTGGCATCAATGGCAGGCCCAAAGCCTCTCGGATGAAATGGCTGTGCCATAAGGCCCTGAGACGAAAAAGCGGGAGGACTGTTAAGGATAAGAAAATGACAAAAGATATAATATAAAGGCTATTTCTTTTGCCGTTAATTAAAAATTCAACATTAATCACTCCCCCCAGTTTTCTCCATAATAATGGGTAATTTCATCACCTTTTTTTATTTTTTTTATCGACATGACGGTAAAATCATCATAGTATGCCGCATTGGCTGTATTGCTATGATTAATGTACTTAAAGTCATCAAGCACTTTAAAACCCCTATTTTCCTCAAGCCATAAAATATGAGGGCCATCATTTTTGGCAGGCTTACACTTAAACTCACCAATTAACTCCCCTTTTTTAATATCTCTGGAAGCGAATAAGCCTTTACCATGAATTTTACTTTGCCCAACAAGGATTGGAGGAATATGTGTTTTTTGATGTTTTTTCATTTAAAGTGTTACTCTTCTGCTTTCAATAAGGACTATTTGAATATATAAAAATACAGTTTTGATTGCAAGTTATGGCTTTTGCGCAATAAATGTTGCTCGCTTTGGTGCAGGATAACCTTCAATGGTCCTATTTTCATCGTCAGGATCAAGAAAATTCTTTAGTGAGTCATAAGTCATCCAGCCAGTACTTCGCTGCTCCTGTGTGGATGTTTGGTTCACATCAACCACATTAATATTTTTAAAACCGCAGCGCTGCAACCACTGTGTCATAGTATCAACGCTGGGTAAGAACCAAACATTACGCATTTGGGCATAACGATTATCAGGTAATAGTACTTCCCCTTCCTCACCGTCAATGATCAAAGTTTCTAAAACCAGTTCTCCCCCCTGACGCAAAGTGCTTTTTAATTGCAGTAAATGATCAATAGGAGAACGTCGATGATAAAATACTCCCATTGAAAAAACAGTATCAAATGCATTTAAAGCATCTGGCAATTGCTCGATACCAAAAGGTAATAAGTGAACGGGTTTATCTCCCATAAAATGTTTCATGGCCTGAAATTGCACCCAAAATAACCATGAAGGATCGATTCCTATCACTAAACGAGCCCCCTCCCCGTACATTCGCCAGCAGTGATATCCATTACCACAGCCAATATCTAGCACGGTGCGATTTTTTAAGGGCGATAAATGATCTTTAATGCGGTTCCATTTCCAGTCAGAATGCCATTCCGTATTAATAAGTACATCATTGATCTGGTACGGACCTTTACGCCAGGGAGAAAGCTGTTTCAGTGAAGTTTCAAGCTGTTGTTCATCAATTGTATTATGAGTGTTGATATGTAGGTTGTCTGCTTTAAAGTCAACCTGACAATTATCAACCTCAGGCAATTCAGACAAAACCTGACTCCATCTGGCATAGTCGCCATGACTTTCAGCGGATAATTGTTCTAATTGAGCAGGCAGATCTTGTGCCCAACTTTCCAGAGAAGTATCCTGCATGGATTGAAAAAGCGTTTCATAATACGAGTTTTTATGCGACATATTCTATTGATTTATATTATTTTATGGCAATAAGAGATGAAAAATTAAAGCATTGAAACCATTGCTCTGTTTGCTTAAAACCCACTTCTTGCAAACGGAGTTTGTGTTGTTCAAGAGTTTCAGATAAGAGGACATTTTCCAATGTTTGTCGCTTTTGACTGATTTCCAAATGGCTATAACCATTCGCTTTTTTAAAAAAATGATGCATGTCAATTAATAGCTGCTGCTGATCAGCATCCGAATAATGTAATTTTTCTGACAAAATAAGAATACCATTCTTTTTCATTCCACGGTATATTTTGCTCAGAAGACTTGAACGCTGTTCTGGAGGAATAAATTGCAGGGTAAAATTCATCACCACAACAGAAGCATTATTGATGTCAATTTGGTTAATATCATCATGTATAAAATTAATGCAACTTAAATCAGTATCACTACTGAACTCCTCTTTTTTTAAAAGAGGAGTTATAGATGATTCGACCAACATTTTTGCTTTGTCTAACATGGCCTGTGAGTTATCAACAGCAACAATGTGTAATGTCTTATCATTTATCGCTTTCGCCATCGACAAAGAAGAGGCCCCTAACGAACAACCTAAGTCATAACAATAACTGTCAGACTGGTAAAATTCGGCCGCTAAAATACCTGTCATGGCAACAATGCTGGCATAACCAGGCACAGAACGATTGATCATATCAGGAAAAACATTTGCCACTTTTTCATCAAAATTAAAATCAACAAGTTTCTCTAAAGGCTGAGAATAGATAGTATCTCTATCCTGAACTGGCGTCATTTTAGCTCCGCAAATAAGTCATGCTCACTGTGATCGATAATATTAACATCAATAAAATCACCTGGATTCAAACTCGCAGCCTGTTCAATTTGAGCATCTATTAATGGGTCAACAAAAACCAGACCATCCACATCGGGGGCATCGGCAGGACTGCGGGCAATGAGACCTTTATCATCAATGGTATCAATAATCACCCTCATAGACTGTCCCACTTTTTTCTGCAACTTGTTAAAACTGATCTCAGATTGAACCTCCATTAGACGGGCCAGACGCTCTTCCTTTATTTCTTCTGGGACTGGGTTAGCTAATTGATTTGCCGATGCACCTTCCACTGCTGAATATTTAAAAGCACCAATTCGATTAAATTGAATTTCTCGGGTAAAATCCAGTAAGTTTTCAAAATCTTGCTCAGTCTCCCCAGGGAAGCCTACAATAAAGGTACTTCTCAGGGTAATATCAGGACAAACATCACGCCAGGAAGCAATTCGGCTTAACATATTTTCTGTGTTAGCAGGACGCTTCATCGCTTTTAGTATGCTCACAGATGAGTGTTGTAGGGGCACATCCAGATAAGGTAATATTTTACCTTCGGCCATCAAAGGAATAATGTCATCAACATGAGGGTATGGATAAACATAATGCATACGTACCCAGGCATCCAGTTCACCTAAAGCCGATGCCAGTTCTTTAAAACGTGTTTTTACAGGTTTGCCTTGATGAAAGCCCATCTGGTATTTCATATCCAAACCGTATGCCGATGTATCTTGTGACACAACCAGTAGTTCACGAACTCCAGCATGGACCAGATTTTCAGCTTCTTGCAAAACTTCACCAATAGGCCTGCTGACCAGTTTGCCCCGCAGTGAAGGAATAATACAAAAGCTGCAACTGTGATTACAGCCTTCTGATATTTTCAAATAAGCATAGTGCCGTGGTGTAAGTTTAATTCCGCCTTCTGGAATTAAACTGGTATAGGGATCATGTTCAGGTGGCAAATGCTCATGTATTGCTCCAACCACCTCTTCCAAAGCATGGGGGCCTGTGACAGCCAGAACCTGAGGATGGGTTTGCTGGACAATGTCTCCTTTTCCTCCCAGGCAACCAGTAACAATAACTTTGCCATTTTCAGCCAGGGCTTCACCAATCGCATCAAGTGACTCTTCAACTGCATCATCAATAAAGCCACAGGTATTGACAACGACCATATCAGCATCTTGGTAAGAACCGCTGATATCATAACCTTCGGCACGTAGACGGGTCAGTATCTGTTCTGAATCCACTAATGCTTTGGGACATCCTAAACTAATAAAACCGACTTTATGGGCGCTCATAACTGACCTTAATTACTGTAATAGTGGATTTTGGTGGAACAAGCCCTCCTAAACCCTGAAAAAATGACTGGTTGAAAAATTCACGTATTATACCAACATTAAGGTCTTAACCTAAATTAAACCGTGACAAAATATAAAACAAAATCAATCTAAAGGATTATTCAATGAAAAAACTACTTTTGTTAACCGCTGCAACCACAATGTTTCTTTTGGCTGGCTGTAGCCGTGACTATACACCTGTTGCTGGTGAGAGCGGTGAAGATATTTTTAAAGGCGCCTGCATGGAATGTCATGAAGTCATTGAAGGGAAGGAAAATGTCTTTTATGAGCTAAAAAGTGACAATAAAAATGTTGAATATTTTACGAGCAAAATTCAATCTGGCAGTTTACTGATGCCTAAATTCCCAAATATCACAGGTGACAGTCTTAAAGCTGTAAGCCAGTATGCACTTGAGCATTCCACTGATAAAAAATAATCGACTGTGAATGAGGCCAGAGAGGTGGATTGCCATTTTTCTGGTTTCTTTCTATAAACCCCATTAAAGACTTTATTTTAAAAAATCAGATGGCATTAGAGGTCGCTCATTTTCTTTTTTGACTGAATTACTACCGATCACAGCACTCAATAAAAACCCTGCCGTAAACGATACAATTATGATTAAGTACGTCATCATATTTCACTTCTAACCTGTTTT
>JADGEK010000176.1 GCA_016744395.1 Gammaproteobacteria bacterium
ACATAAAAGACTCACCATGGGACTGATTATGAAGTGATTTTCCTCCATATCCTTCAAGATATCCAGTTTCATCCATAAATGTAGCAAGATTATAAAAACTCTCTGCACGGAGAAAATACCCATCTTTGGGTTGTTTAAAACTCCTTACAGTTTTTAGGTGTTGGTGTAATGTTGAATGTGTTCTGTTTGTAGAAAAAGTTGACTGTTTTGTTCCACCTTCTGGGTTGAACCCTTGAGAAACAGCAATTGCTTCAATTAAAGTTGATTTTCCAGAGCCATTTTCACCAACAAAAAAAGTAACATCTGGATGAAACTCTATGCTATCAAATTCAGTTATCGATGGTATACAAAAAGGATAGTACTCAAAACTATTAATACTATCTCTTTTTAAATGTATCTCTCTTAAATATGGTCTATCTTCGAAGCTCATATTTTTCTTTAATGTTGACACAACGACTCCCATGGTGCCTAGCCTCCAACTCGTGGGTTATCAAAGAGAGTGCCATACTAGTTAAAATCAAAGCAACTCTTCAGGAGGCTAACATAAACAACAATAACATAACTTTTATTGATTTGGATCCCTATAAAAGAGATACCTTAAATTTAATCTGGCACCTTAGAATGATTTACCTACAGTCACCCTAACTCTCAATATCTGAACTCAATTCATTCTGCAGGGTTAATGTTTTATTTGAGGCAAGCGTTTTTTTGGCAAAGGCAAGCTCAAATTCTTCGGCTGGAATAGGTCTGGAATAAAAATAACCCTGTCCAAAATCACATTGCTCATCTTTTAAGATCTGTAGCTGATGCATTTCTTCAATGCCTTCAGCAACCACCTTAAGGCCTAAACCATGAGCTAGTGCTATAGTCGTTTGAACCAGTGTAAAATCATCACTATTAATATCCAGCTCCTGGATAAAAGAGCGATCAATTTTTAATTTATCAAAGTGAAATTTCTTCAAGTGATAAAGGGATGAATAACCTGTGCCAAAATCATCCATGGAGAGCTTAATGCCCATTTTGATCAAAGTATTCATGATGATCTGTGTTTCTTTATGGTTTTTTATGATCATTCCTTCTGTTACTTCCAGTTCAAGACAGGAAGCGGAGAGTCCTGTCTTATTGAGCACAGAATTTATTTTACTGATAAAATCTTTTTCCCAAAATTGACGAGGAGATAAGTTAACAGCGATAAAGAGTGTTTGCTGATAAGTTGTATTCCAGTATGCTAATTGAGAACAGGCCGTTTGTAATACAAACTCACCAATAGATGTAATTAACCCCGATTGTTCAGCAACAGGAATAAAAATATCAGGACCGATGACACCTAAAGTTGGGTTGTTCCAACGCACAAGGGCTTCACATCCTGCTAATTGATCACTTTCCATTTTCATAATAGGTTGATAAACCACAGAAAGTTCATTTCTTTCCAAAGCATGGTGTAAGTGTTTTTCAATTTGAAAATGCTTCAGAGCTTTTTCTTCGAAAGATGAAGTAAAAAAATGATACTGATTTCGTCCACTGTCTTTAGACTGGTACATCGCCAGATCAGCTGATCGCATCAAGTTGAGTACATCCACTCCATCATCCGGGAAAATAGAAATCCCCAGACTGGCTGTGATCATACATTCTGAACATTTGGTGCAAATGGGCTCTTGAAATTGCTGTAAAAGTTTATTGGCAATTGTATCAATATATTTTTTTTCTTTGACCTGGGATAAAATAATTAAAAATTCATCACCGCCCAGACGAGCAATGGTATCCGATTCCCGTAGAACAGATTTCAGGCGCTGAGCAGTTTCGATCAATAAAATATCACCACAGTCATGCCCAAGTGTGTCATTTATTTTTTTAAAATTATCCAGATCAATAAATATCAACACAACCATGCATTCAGTACGTGAACAAAGTTGTATTGCCTGTTTTAAACGATCGATTGCCAGTAAACGATTGGGTATTCCTGTTAGTTCGTCATAATGGGCCTGATACAAAATACGCTTTTCTTGTTCTTTCTTTTCAGTAATTTCCTCGCCAATTCCCAGATAATGAGTAATCTGATCATCATCATTTCTAACTGGAGAAACAGAAAATCGCAACCAGTATCTTGTCCCGTTTTTATGACAACTAAGAAATTCTCCACTCCATATCTGCCCTTCTGAAATAGTACGCCAGATCATTCTTATTAAATCTACATCCATTTCTTCGGACTTGAGTAACATAATATTGGAACCCACTGCTTCTTCCTGTGAATATCCTGTTATCTCTGTAAACTTAGGATTGATATATTCAATGATGCCATTCATATCAGTGATAATAACTTCCACTGGACTTTGAATCACTGCTGTTGAGAGCTTACTTAATTCTTGTGTCCGCTCAACAATAAGAGTTTCTAAATTATTATTTAATAGATGAAGCTGATCAAAGGCATGATTTCTTTGCTTATTTAATCGATAGAGTATGAACAAAACAGATAAATAGAAAATAATGATCATTACAAATAAAAAACCATATTGAAAGAAGAGTACTTTTATTTGAGTCAAGAATAAATTTTTTTCTGGAAAGGCAACAATTTTCCAACGACTTCCAGGGATTTTTTGTTGTATAAATAAATCTTTCTTATCAGTTTCATTGAGGCTAAAGGTACGCTGCAATTGCTCTCTTGAACCATTTTCACCCACTTCAATTAAATCTGATCCATCTGAACGAACAAGGAAAAGTTGTTCCCCGGATATATGATGCTCCCTGAGAAGTTTTAATAAAACCTCATAATGAAAACTCATAAAAAGGATCAGTTTGGAATCATCATTAACAGATACTTGGGTCATCAAGTCAAAATGACTGGAAAATAGTTGGTGATGGAGGATGGGTAAGTAAAAGTTAACACCATCAATTAGTTCAGTTACCTTCTTGTCACCCTGTAAAAAGCCTGTAACATCTCGAACACATTGCTCACAAATTTTTTCCCCTGAATAATTGGGGGCATGTTTTCCTTCTTCACTCATAATAGCGAAAAAAATAAAATCAGGGAAATAAGCTTTTAAACGATATTCAAATTTAGAAATTAGAGCTTCGCTATCTACATTATTGTGTAACTGTAACAAAATTTGACGGTTCTCTTGAGCAATAGCATTCAATATTCGAGTTCGCTCACTGAGTAAGTTTGATATTTTCAATGAAACTGAATGAACTGAATTATTTAAAAGCACCTGCTGATTAGTCTTATAGGTCTGATATTGTTGAACCGCTGTCCATAAAATGAGCAACAAGCCAAAAAAAGTACCTATGGTCAAAAAAAATGAAGACAATATAAAAAATCGTGACGTTTCTTTTTTGGAAAAAGCTAAGGCTTCAAACATTTTACAAAAAAGGTTTATCAATTGATAAAATAAGGTGCAAATTAATTTTTATACTCATGATTCTTTCTCTAAAATTTAGTTAAAAGACAAAAATATTACAACCGAAAATATAGCTCACTGATGACAAATGAATTCATGTTTACTGAGCATGATCATTTATGAAGCTTCCAGATTCATTGATTAGGTACTGACTTTAAATTGCACCACCAAAGTTTTTAATTCTGTCCCTAAGCGGGCTAGGTTTTCAGTTGCAGATACGGATTGTTGCGCGCCGTTGGCTGTATTATTTGACATTTTTGATATGTTATTAATATTGTTGTTAATATCTTCAGCCGTTACTTTTTGCTGTCCGGCAGCACTTGCAATCTGCATGCTCATATCATTAATACGTGCTGTTGCTTCAGATATAAGCGACAATGAATCACCTGCTGTAGTTGCTTGTTCAACAACAATTTGAGCTTCCTCCCGACTTTGCTTCATTGCATCAACCGCTCGACGAGATCCATTCTGCAATTTATCAATGACTTGATTAATTTCCTCAGTTGCTTCTTGAGTGCGACCCGCCAGCGTACGAACCTCATCAGCGACAACAGCAAAACCGCGTCCAGTTTCTCCAGCTCGGGCAGCTTCAATTGCAGCATTCAATGCCAGAAGATTGGTCTGTTCGGCAATTCCCTTAATAACATCCAGGACGGTATTAATATTTTCACTGTCCTGTTCCAGTTCGTGAATGATTTTTGCAGCAGATTCAATCTGACCCGCTAACTGCTGAACAGCTTTTATCGCTTCTTCAACAACTCGTTGTCCTTCAATTGTTTCTGTGTATACAGAATTAGCTGCTTCTGCGGTATTGTCACTATTTTTGCTCACATCCTGAGCCGTAATCATCATTTCATGCATGGCTGTTGCCACTTCTTCCGTCTGAAATTGCTGCTGATTCATACTATGACCCGTCTGTTCAGTTATTGATGAAAGCTCCTCTGATGAACTGGCAACTTGATGGGAGGATGATATAATTTTATTGATAATCTGGGCAAACTGTTCAGCCATTCGATTAAAACTATTGGCAATCTGGCTCATCTCATCACGAGTTGATAATTCCAGGTGAACATTGAGATCACCAGTAGATATTTTTTTTGCCATATCACTGATCTGTGCGATGCTTTGTCGTACGGAATAATAAAAACCTGCAAATAAATACGCTACTAGAATGAGTATAACTAACACAATACTGATAGTTTTGTTCATAGAAGTA
>JADGEK010000070.1 GCA_016744395.1 Gammaproteobacteria bacterium
ATTTTTGGACGCAGTTTCATTTGAAAATCCGAGTGTGGTTCAGGTTTTGTGCCTGTCCATTCGCGCTCTGGAACGTCCAAAAATCCAGTTATCGTGGCGTTGGTGAAGAAAGTACGGAGAAATAATGAAACTTCTGAAGTTGACTAATAAAAATATAGAGGATGAACATATCTGCTGTGCTATTAGCGATAAGAAGTGCAGGGATGGCTATCAAAAGAAAAAGGATTGGCTTAAGTCAAAATTCAAGGATGGGTATATATTTCAAAAAATGGATGTTCGAGGTAAGGTGTTCATCGAATATGTTCCTATTGAAAGTTCTTGGTTGCCACTGAAAGGTAGCAATTTTATGGTCATAAATTGCTTTTGGGTTTCGGGGCAATTTAAAGGAAACGGTAACGGCAAAAAGCTATTGCAAGAATGTCAGAGCGATGCAAGTAAAATGGGTGGTATTGTTGCAATTTCTAGTGATAGAAAAATACCATTCATGATTGACCCAAAATTTCTAAAGCATTATGGTTTTGAAATTATTGATGAAGCACCGCCATTCTTTAAACTATGGGGGCTAAAGACAAACGAAAATGCCATTTATCCAACAATTAAGAAAAGTGCGAAATCAGGGGTGTGTCCTGACAATAAAGGAATTACGGCCTATTACTCAAATACTTGTCCTTTCACTGACTATTATACAAATCAATTGCTCAGAGAATACGCAAAGAATAAAAATATTCCTCTTATAGTGAACCATATTAAGAGCAAAAAGGAAGGGCATAAAATGCCAATACCCTGGATCATTAATAGTGTGTTTTATAAGGGGGAGTTGGTAACTCTGGAAATGAAAGCTGAGAGGCATTTGGATAAAATAATCACATAACGAATAAGGATAGATTGTGTGAGGAACGAACCACAATCTTATCCTGGGTTGGACAAGCCTGGGATTTAGCTTAATAAGAAAATATATTATTTTTACTCATAGGAATAAAGTGCTCTTGATCTTAGAGCACTTTACTAAAGGTGAGCTCTATCCTCAGCCATGAAAGCTGCAAAAAAATGAATACACTGCCATAGGATTGTGATTAACCTCCTTTAATATTGGGTGACTTTAACGCATTTTAGTTTGCGAATAATCAACTGGACTTATCAGGCCTTCGAAACGTAATAATTGCCATGGGTGACTGATATTTTGGACATTTAAAAACAGGTCTTTCTTGTTGGCTGATCACTTGAATAAAAACGTTTAAGATCAGCTGAACCAGTGATAATAGTTTCTTAGCACTAAATAGCTGATCCAAAATGGTGTACACTTCGTAATTTCTGTTGTTGTACTTGAGAATCAGGAAAAGGTGACACGTTATTCATAAAAAGCCTGACATCTTTCATCAGACTGTTCATACTTCCATGCCGATGATTTCTGGTCACCGTATCATGTAATTGTTTCCAAACTAACTCAATTCTATTGACCCATAGATGATAGACAGGTTGAAATAATAGTTCAAATTTTGGGTTGTGTTCCAGAAAAGTTTTTGTGATCGCACTTTTGTGTATCACATAATTATCTGCAATTAATCGAATTGTTTTAGCCTGTCTGTATCGCTTTCTAAGTTCAGCCATTAATCTCAAAAAAATGAATGAATTTTTCTTTTCCCATGCAACCCAAACCACTTGACCAGTATTTACATTGAGTGTGCCAGCAAGATAATTTTTCCTATTTTATCCAGGTGTTGGTATGCGTGTTTGTTTGCCTTTTATTGACCAGCAACTCCCTATTCTTGGATTTAAATCAACATCAGACTCATCGATGTAAATACAGGGTTTTCAGCATTAGCATTGGCCAGAGCTTTATTTATCCTTTTCATTTTCTAAGCTTTTTCCTTATCCTGAATACAAAGTGTGGGGCTGGCACGATTCCACACAACACCTAATTTTGGTAATAAACGTCGGATGGTCGAGGCGTGTATTTTTATCTTCAATTCCTCATTAACTTGATTCGCTAATAATTCAGAACTCCAGCGTGAAGCAAACCAGCCAAACTCCTTTGGAGTTAATTTCACCAGTTATAATAAGCGAATACAAATTGATTCATTAACACTATAAGTGGGCCTTCCTTTTTGCTCAGGCACTAAGCCAGACACACCATATTCCTGAAACAATAACAGCCATTTATTAATGCTGGTTCTACTTGCACAAAGAAGGACTGCTGTACGACTCAGAGTATGACCACTCTGCAGTAGTAAAATAGCTTTTGAACGCCTTCTATAATCTGCATCTCTATTATATTGAGCAATTTATTTTAATCGTCGACGCACTGGTCTTGAAAGTTTTGTGATAATATTAGCCATCTTAAACCTTTTTGTTGATTGAGTTGTTTTGGTCAATAACTTTGAACGACAACTTAGGTTTAAGTTTAATTAAATGTACACCATTTCGGAACAACTATTTAGGAAAATATCAGATTGCTCCCAAAGTGAGCCCCAATAAAATATGGGAAGGCTTTCTAGGTTCTGTGCTAACGATAGCTATTACATCTGCTTTTATTGGTCTATTTTAACACCATTATCAATGGAATTAAGTTTGCTGGCAGGCTTATTGATTAATGCCTTTGGCTTCATTGGAGATGCTTTATTTCTGCTATAAAACGTGATTTAGAAATAAAAGATAGTGGTCATTTAATTCCTGATCATGGTGGAGTTTTAGAATATTTTGATAATTTAATTTTTACTTCTCCATTATTTTTTCATTATCTTTATTATGTGGCTTATTAAATGCTCAATAGAATTTTAAAAATACTTTTTTTTGCTCTATTAATTAAGCCTATTTCATTTATTATTTTAGGTCTTAAATATTCGAGGTAGAAATAACTTAACAATGAACTGCCCTGCAGTAATTGCTGCTAATCATAATAGTCATTTGGATACGATGGTTTTAATGAGCTTGTACCCATTAAGTAAGGTACATAAAATCAGACCTGTTGCTGCCGCCGATTATTTTTTAAGTGATCGCTTTAGAGCAGGGGGATATTATAATATTTTTTTCGCAACAGATTCTTTACCTCAACAGTTATGAACAGTAGCTTTCTGGAAGTAAATTTAGAAACTGAGATAGTTTTTCAATAACCGCCTAAGTGTCAGAGAAGGTGTACAACATCACAATATTAACTTTTCCCAATCGCATTGTTTCGGTAGTCTTTTGGGGTTTGTCCAAAAAAATAACGAAACCTCCGACTAAAATGACTTGGGTTTGAAAATCCCATGTCATAACAGACACTCGTCACACTATCACCCTTTTCCAGTTGTTTGGCAGCAGCTTTAATACGTAATTGCTGCAAAAGTTCACAAGGTGAACAACCCAGTTGTTTTTTAAACTCATTATACAGTTTACTGCGACTCATGCAGGTTATTTTGCTCAACTGTTCAATATTAAGAGGTTCGGAAAGATTCTTTTCAATGTGGCTGAGAGCTGCAGTGATACCAGTGGCATCAGGTACTTCACGGCAGTAGCTTAGGAGAAATTCTCGCTCTTGATGTCGGAGCATGCGAATGATCAATTCAGTCACTCCCAGATCGACCATCTCATCTTTATCTGGATGATTTTCTGTAAAAAAGGAAAACAGTCGGGTTAGCAGGTGCTGGGTGGCTGAAGTATGGTGTGTGTGTAGTACAGCTTGATTATATTTCCAAGCCTCTATACCTATATCAAGGGGATTAAGATCATTCATCCGATCTGAAATAGCTTCTACCTTCTCTTTGGCAATCTCAATAGTCAGACAAGTAGTTGGTGTGTCAATACTGGCATCTGGGAAATCAATTTCAACATGCTCCCCTGAAGCCATGACAAAGGATTCATGAGGCAGGAATGGCTGCTCCTTTAGATCATGAGATGTATGCATGATCTTACGTCCAGTTATCATGCCGCAATAGAGTAGCTGATCGGCATCAAGACCAACTCGTGAGGTCGTAGAGTAAGTATCATAGATACTGAGTTCTGAGTTGGGGCCAGCAAAAGAGATACGGTTCTCAATCAATTTTTGAGGTTTTCTCAAGTCACGCAATATTGTTGGATACATAAGCCCCTCATGCTGAAATTCTATGGGTGTTCAAATCATACGCCAATTTTAAAAGTCTGTAGATGATACAAAAAGGTGCGATAGTAGAGTTTTGTTTTTGCACTATGATGCAGCATAACTGGATTCTGAGTCAAGTGGTCTGGATTTTTAGATAAGTTCCCCACATGGCATTGAGATAGTTTAATCATGCTAATTAACTAAATGAAAATAAACAGGAGATAGCATGATTTACGCACAACCAGGCAGCAAAGATGCCATTGTCACATTCGAGGATCATTATGAAAATTATATTGGTGGTGAGTGGGTGGCTCCAGTCAAAGGAATTTACTTTTCAAACCACACCCCAGTAACTGGAGAAAAGATCTGTGAAATTCCCCGTTCCAGTGCTGAAGATATTGAATTGGCGCTGGATGCAGCCCATGCGGCAAAGGCCACATGGGGCAAGGCATCAGTGACAGAACGCTCTAATATATTACTCAAAATTGCCGATCGTATTGAAGAAAATCTGGAAATCCTGGCTATTTCTGAGACATGGGATAATGGTAAAGCTGTGCGTGAAACATTGGCGGCAGATATACCACTTAGTGCTGATCACTTTCGCTATTTTGCTGGCTGTATTCGTGCCCAGGAAGGCTCCATAGGTGAAATTGATGAGAAGACAGTGGCTTACCATTTTTATGAGCCTCTAGGTGTTGTAGGACAGATCATTCCCTGGAATTTCCCGCTGTTGATGGCAGCTTGGAAGATTGCCCCTGCTTTGGCTGCAGGCAACTGTATTGTCCTAAAACCTGCAGAACAAACACCCGTTTCAATTCTTAAGTTGATAGAAGTCATTGGTGACTTGCTACCCCCAGGTGTACTTAATATTGTCAATGGTTATGGTGCTGAAGCTGGCCAAGCTCTGGCATCAAGTACCCGTATTGCAAAGATTGCATTTACAGGATCTACTCCTATCGGCTCCCATATTCTCAAGTGTGCAGCTGAGAATATTATCCCTTCTACAGTAGAACTTGGCGGAAAGTCACCCAATATCTACTTCAATGATGTGTTATCACATGAAGATGAATATGTCAGCAAATGCATTGAAGGAGCGGTACTAGCTTTCTTTAATCAAGGAGAAGTCTGTACTTGCCCTTCTCGTCTGCTGATTCAGGAAGATATTTATGAAGAATTTATTGCCAAGGTGATTGAGCGGGCTCAACAAATTCAGCGGGGTAACCCACTGGATAGTGACACAATGGTCGGTGCTCAGGCTTCCCAGGAACAGTTTGATAAGATTCTAGACTATGTTGAGATCGGGAAACAGGAAGGAGCTGAGGTGCTGATTGGGGGTGGTGTTGAGAATGTTGGTGATGGATTTGGTGAAGGTTACTATATCCAGCCAACTCTTCTTAAAGGCACAAATAAGATGCGAGTTTTCCAAGAAGAAATTTTTGGTCCAGTAGTTTCAGTAACTACTTTTAAGGATGAAGCTGAAGCCCTGGCCATTGCAAATGATACTGATTTTGGTTTGGGAGCTGGAGTCTGGACTCGTGATATGAATCTAGCCTATCGGATGGGACGTAACGTTGAGGCTGGGCGTGTCTGGACTAATTGTTATCACCATTATCCAGCACATGCTGCCTTTGGAGGTTACAAGAAATCAGGTGTAGGGCGTGAGACACATAAAATGATGCTTGATCATTATCAACAAACTAAAAACTTGTTGGTAAGCTACGATATCAATCCACTTGGATTCTTTTAATCAACAGATAAAATGACTGTATGTTCAACTGAGTTTGACCATTCTTCTGCTAATATATGATAAGAAGTTGTCAAACTTTTTTTGAATACATATGCAACTCATATTATTTAAAAGTTTTTCTTTCGCAAGCAATAACTATAAGGCATATATGGACACCCCATAAAAGTCAACTAACTCTTGCTCTAAATTTTTTTATTTTCTTTGTTGGAGCGATGAAAATATAACAACGGGATAAATGGCACGCTCAAGGAGAAGCGGGTATTTTTATTGCTCGTAGTATGACCTAATTCAACATAAGTGGAACACATAATGACAGCACAACCAGAAAGTATTCAATATCAATTCGGCATATTCCAGAAAATGTTACTGACCATGCTATTGGTCTCTTTGGTGCCGTTAGTGGCTATCTGGTACATCGATCATCAATCTTCTCTAAACCAGCTCACAAACAATGTTAATCAGCTTTTAGATAATACTTCTGACAAGCTTGTTAGCCATGTGAATACCTGGGTAACTATGAATGTGAAAGTGCTCAATCAAAATGCACAACTTGATAGCATGAGAAGCATGGATGCTACAAAGCAGAATCCAATACTCCGCAGTATTTTAAATGAATATGAATGGAGTTATCTTGTATTTACTATGAACTCCAGTGGTATAAATGTTGGACGCAGTGATGGTAAGCCAGTCAAGAATTATAGTGATCGCAGCTATTTCAAACGAGTGATGGCTGGTGATACTTTGGGAAAACAAGTTCTTATTGGTCGTACCACAAATGAGCCTGCATTGATTTTGTCTGCACCTATTCGCAAGCGAAACAGAGCACTTGTTGGCGTTATTGCTATTGCAATGTCTATTAAAGAAATGTCAGAGCAAATCACCAATCTAAAAATAGGCAAGACTGGCTTTGCATTTATGTTGGATGAAAACGGAAAGGTTGTTGCACATCAGAAGCCTGAGTTTGCTAATACAAGTGCCGATTTTAGTAAATCACCTGCATTTATAAATCGTCCTCAAAATGGTGAAAAGCTAATCACTTATATGGACAATGGCAAGAAAGTGGTTGCCTATATAGAAACCACTGAACAAGGTTGGTTGATGGTAACTCAACAGGATTTTGATGAGGCCTTTGCTCGTATTGTGGAAGCCAACACTCGCTCTGCAATTATACTGGGCCTGACCTTTCTGCTAGTCAGTATTATTGCTTACATATTTGCCCAACGTCTGACTCAGCCCATTAGAACTCTTACACACCTTGCTGAAGAGATGAGCCGTGGTAAGTCCTTTGAAAAGATAGAAGAAACAAAACGCAATGACGAGCTTGGTGCACTGGCTTTGGCTATTGAGCGTATGGGTGTTAGTATTCAAATGGCAATAAAACGACTTAAAAGAAAAACCTAATTAAATTATTCATCATTATTAAGAGGTTGCAATGCCATTAGAAAGTCAGCTATTCAGTTATCGTGAGTTGATAAATGAGATTATAAGTCATTTTGACAAGAAGACCTCAGGCTCACTGTTTTTGTTCGCAAAAGATAATATGCTGATTCGCATTATCTTAGATCAAGGCCGTATTATTGCAATGGCTTGTGGTAATAATCGAGGTATGGATGTAATCCCTAAGATACAAAGCATAACTTCCTGTCGATTAAGAGTCTCAATGAATAAAACATTGAAAGAAGGGGATGCTCTTCCCTCTACCCAGGACATTATCAATCAACTTCAGTCTAAGAGTGAACTGAATCCAAGTAATGCCAATGGACCAATTAAGAATATCACCTCTGATCAAATTGAAAGAGCACTCAATATCATCGAATCTGAACTCATTGAATTTTTAGGACCAATGGGCAGCATTGTTTGGGAGGAGCATATGGAGGAAATGGGCAAACTTGTATCCGCTGATGGTTTCGAGTCTTTGATTAATCAACTTGCAGAAGAAATTGGAAACACTGAAAAGATTAACACATTTAAAAAGAATATTAAGAGTAAAATAAGCAATATATAGTATCGTAGACTCAACTTGTAATTGACAGGTGTCCATAACTGTACCAGTGGAGAATTTGCCCAGAAGAAGCCAAAGAAAAAATGAAGTCTACATTCTTTACATAATGCAGTCAGAAAATTTATTATTGATGACCAGGCAAAAAAATAGCTAACTACGATACTTTATGGGCATCCATGACTGTTAGTTATTCATTGAAGGATGTTTATAACTAGTTGGTCAGTGTTTATATTTATTATCACCCATGAAAGATGAGTGTTTTTTTCTCAGATAGAAATGGAGCACTAATAAAGGTGTGGAATTTTGATTTAAAACTACCAACAGTTTCCAACCAGCTTGTGTCATCCAATCCAAGCTGGTACAGGATTTTAGGTGTCCTTTTTGGAATAACCCCATTCTTTTTAGGGTGCAAGCAACGACCTGACCAATCCAGTAGCTCAAGGTAATCAGTGATGGAAAAGAGGATACCCGTTCCCTGTGTCTGACTGCCAAAAAACTCAGCCAGCTTCAGTTTTACCTGTGGTGATTGTGGCCGTAGTTTGATTGAGGTAAATTGAGAGTCTTCAAGGGAGTGACACAAATCAGCTCTAATTGGGTTTAAGTCAACATAGGGGTATCAAGAAATTGGTTTGTATCACAGGGACTTAGCGATTTTTAGAAAAGGTATTGAGTGTTCCAAAAGAGTTTTATTTTTTATTTAATTCTTTCCATGTCCCTGTGAACAAACAATCTGATGATATATGAAAAGATGAACATTACACAAGTTTACTTAACTTTAGCAGATGAGACCAAAGAAAGACTCTTTGTTGCTAAGTACCAAAATCAAACAACTTATATACAGTTGTTTATTGAGGAGTGTTTAAGAAAAAACAAATTTAATATTGGTGCATTTAATAGACTAGTCTTTGAAGAAGGCGGGGATGAGTGTGATGATTTTAAAATTGTTGGTAACAATGCTCTACCAGTTTCAATTGAACAGACATATCATGAACTTGATTCACTATTAACTAGCAGGGGTTTTCATAATTACTTTGTCAGAAAATATTTAGAGGGTTTTAGAAGATTTGATTCTCATTTTAAGACGACTTTTGAGTCATATTTATCACCTCTTTTAGATGAAAAATATAATAATGAACTTTGTTATGAAAAGAAAATGGCTACTAAGCGATTAAAAAACTATCGTTTACAAGCAATTGGCAGTTATTCAAAGGACACTTTTAAACTTATTCTCAATGTATACGAGAAAAACAAACTTATAAATTCTCAAACTGTTTTTGAATGTGAACCAGATATGTTTATCGTAAAATATGATCTTCATAAAATTGAAATATCAGATAGTGTAGTAAGTGTTTTTAATAAAGTAAGAGAAAAAACACTGGAAATAAATGTTTCAGAAATGATATAACAAGCATTTGGTTGGTATCACAAGGACTCAGCGATTTTTAATAAAAGTAATAAGGCTTATGGAAGTGCAGAGTTTTTAAAATTCTCTTTCCTAGTCCTTGTGAACCCACAAATGAACGTTGGTGATTTCGGAAATCTGACAATGGATAAACAAATAGAATTGTTGCTTGAAAAATTCTCGGAGCTCAAAAGCTTGGATACGAGATTTGATATTTTTGGAGCTTCGAGTCACAAATATATTTTAAACGAAACTTTGAGCGAGAAAGAGATTCTAGCGTTTGAAAGTAAATACTCAATTAACTTGCCAGACGAATACAGAAACTTTCTAAAATACATTGGAAATGGTGGTGCTGGTCCATACTATGGGTTGCAAACCTTGTCACACAGTTTATACGCAGACTTAGATTACAAGCGCGACGGAGAATTTGTAGATCCGAGTTTGCCATTTCCATTCACCGAAGCCTGGAATATGAAATTTGACGGAGCGCCAGAAGATGAAGACGCATATGAAAAGTTTTCCGAAGAATATTTTTCGGAGCGCTGGGAAACAGGGATTCTTCGTATATGTAATTACGGATGTGGTGTTTCATTAAACTTAGTAGTTAATGGTTCTGAAAAAGGCAATATTTGGGTAGATGATAGGGGGAATGATGGAGGTATCTATCCGGACCCTTATTTTGAACAAGCTGGTAAAGCATCTTTCGGTAAATGGTACAAAATGTGGCTCGATAGTTCGTTGAATGAGCTGCGAAATGAATAATTCACATAACAAACGGCTCCACGCAGACGACAAAACCTACGCTCTTTTTGTGGGGTGCGCTACGCTTACCTTACCACAAAAAGCTCTCCAGTTTGGGCGCTGGTGAGCTGGGCGTTATGCACGTAATAAATAAAAGAAGAATTCTTAAAAGATATGAGTAAAAAAAAGTTAATAGTTATTTTGTTGTCAATAATAGTTATCCTAATTGCGATTATGGGCTATATATCAAAGCAAAAATATGATTCTCTTCTAAAGGCAACATCCGAAGGGCTGGCTCTAGGGAAGGCATATGGAAAGATGATCAGCCAAAGCAACTGTATGTTTGGCTTAAAAATGAAATACGCATCATGTGATACAACAGAATGTGAATTATCAGCTAATGGATATATTTTTGGTTGCTTAGAAAATGCGGAGAAAGATTCATTTTGTAGCTCAATACCCAATATTAATAAAACTGATATAGCTATAAACTGGGTTTCTCAGACATGCGCTGACAATAATCTTGGAAATGATAGATGCCTTAAATATATGCACAAGTTTGTTAGTGTCTGTACGGAGCAAAATGAAATGCGAAAACTTTCAAAAGGCGAGCTTTTTGAAAGCGGCTTTAAAAAAGGTTTAAAAGAGAGTTCAAATTAAATTGCATAACAAATTAATGAATTTGATCAATTGATCTTAGCAATTTTTAAAAAAAGTTTAGAGTCTTGGTTAAAAAATAGTTTTTAATATCTCTTTCCTTGACCAAGTGACAAATTATCAAAACGTTGGCTTTATCACACTCAACATAAAGTACATCAGTATCTTCAGTTGACTCTAAAGTGTGTAGTTGCGAAATCAAAAGAATATAGTATTTCAAATAATTGACCGTGGTGCATATGTGGTGTAATGTTGAACCATGCATGTTATTTTGGAGTACATATTATGCCCAGACAAAGTATCTCATTTACACCACCTAATGATGAGTGGTTGAAAGCACAGGTTGACAGTGAAGAATTTACTAGCAAGAGCGAAGTAGTAAACGACCTCATTCGAAAAGCCCGCAAAATTGAGTCAATTCAAGAGCATTTAATACAAGCTGAGAAAAGCGGATTTACTCAACAATCTCAAGCTGAGATTCTAAAAGAAATCAAGGGTGAAGTGAAACACAATGGGGAGTTATAGGCTTAGTGAAAATGCAAAATTAGATCTAAAAAGGATCTATATGCAAGGTCTTCGCATGTACGGGGAAACTCAGGCTGATAAATTTGGATGCGTAACGGTGAAGAACATGGTAGCTAATAGTTTTCCAACCTACGATGAAACAGTTCAAAATTGGCCAGAACTGGACACCAACCATAGTCGTCTATTTTTATTTTTGCCAGACGAGAAGTTTCTTAGACCCACATCGTATTGTAAAGTAACAGTTGATGGTGTTGACTATGGAGGCATGCTTAATGGAACATTTATATTCATAGATGTGACAAAGGGGGAGCATACATTATCTTGCACAAATTCAAATACCCCGAAACTTACTCTAAATACAAAAGGTGAAAATATTGTTTATATAAGCGGAACATCACCATTAAATGTAGTCGATATACAAGACATTCAAGATCAACTGAAAGTTTTAAATCACGCTTTTGATGAAGCACTACCTTACGATGAGCAACCTTTTACAATTAAACGTAGAAGTAACAAATAATGCTAATAAATATAATATTATGAAATATAAATTGTCCCTTTTTTTGATATTGTTACTTTTAATGCAGAATGTATTTTCTGTGGAAATTAAAAAGAGTAGTGGGTTAGTAATTAATTCAATAGAATCCGCCGGTAATTGAGTTCAAAAAAGGAATTAATATTTATAAAAAAGATGTTGTTATAACAATAGATGAATTTGAGCTAAACGTTGACAAAGTAATAGAGTATAAGAAAATGGGATTACCTTAAATCTGAAGCTTATGGTAATCCAGTTAAATTGAAACAATTTGATAAATCAAAAAATGTAACCATGTTTGAAGATGCAACAAAAGCGTTTTATTACAGAGCAGAGAATAAAGTTGTTCTTTTTGATTATTTAATCACAAATGAAAATGGAGACCGCATGATTGGGAAAAGGCGATTTTCTACTTGAGAGTCTGCTAACAAACAATTGAATTGTATTACTGTGATTTAGCGGCTAATCAAATTTTGAAGTTTTACGAGAGGTTTTCCTTTTTCAATTACCGCTCTGGAAGCCACAGTGAAAAATTAATTGGACGTTAGTGCGGCAAGCTAAGCTTGTCGCTTCTTACTGAATGAAAGTTTCAGTCGGGAGGAGTCAATGGATGATCCTGTAAGGCTTAACCAGCTACCCGTATCGAGTGTTGCGCATCTGGGGTGGAGCGTTGCATGTGCTTCCGACTACAGCACGGCTAGTGCGGTAGTTCCGCACGCTGGGATCTGCGAGGGGCAGTTGGGTAACTGGCTGTCCTACCTTGATTGCTTAGAAATATCGATATCATATAGCCATTTCTCGAAATTTATGCTAAGTTTGTACATAATACTGTACAAAAGGTATACATCATGCAACCTATAAACCTCCAAGAAGACGTTCAACCCTTATCTGAATTCAGATCTGGAGTTAGTTCATATATCCAGCAAGTTACTGAAACTAAAAGACCTTTGCTCATAACTCAACATGGAAAAGGCGTTGCCATTCTGACTGATGTTGGCGAGTTTGAAAACCTTCAAATGCGATTAGAATTACTTGAAAGCCTTTATAAGGCAGAGACACAAATTAATGAAGGTAGAGGTATTTCTCATAAAG
Organism: Gammaproteobacteria bacterium; assembly: GCA_016744395.1. GTDB lineage: Bacteria > Pseudomonadota > Gammaproteobacteria > GRL18 > GRL18 > GRL18. The sequence goes on from JADGEK010000070.1 coordinate 12,759, forward strand.
ATGCTAAATCAATGGTAATGAAGAGCATTTAAGTTTGAATATAATCTGGTCTCCTTTAGCTGTAGAACAAGTTCGAGATATTGCGTCATACATAGCATTGGACAAACCATCTGTTGCAGTGCAGTGGGCAGAAATAATATTTAATTCTGTAGAAAGGTTATCTGATTTTCCAGATAGCGGTCGTATTGTTCCTGAAATAAAAAGAAATGAAATTAGGGAAATTGTACAGGGCAATTACAGAGTAATATATAAAGTTAAGCCAAAAGAAATTTTAATTTTGGTTTTTAAAAATTATCGTCAAAAACTGAAACAAGATGAAATCAAGGCATAACCAAGAAATGTATGGTAGACAAAAAGACGCCACGATGATTTTAGCGTTATGCTCAAAAAAATATCACAAACAAAATAATTTGAGAAGTTAAAATGGATGACGATTTTGAATTTGAAATGTCACCTTTATGTCAGGAAATTTCAAGTGGTGGAAAAACAGTTAAAGTTGAAATATATGGAGATGGTGAAGGAAAATGGATACTGGAAATTGAAGACCAGAATGGCAACTCAACAGTTTGGGATGATCCGTTTGAAACAGATAGTTCAGCACTAACTGAAGCAAAAAAATCTATCCTAGGTGAAACAATTACAACATTTATCGGCCCTGAAGACGGTAAAAGTAGTGGAAACTGGAAATAAATCTTAAACTTCACATAAGTGTTTGCTTTGGATCCTGTCTATGCAATTTATTATAAAGTCTGAATATTGGTTAAAGTTTATCATTTCTAAACAAAGTCATTCCTTGACAGGGTGACAAATTAACTGGTGTTGTGTGAGATAAAATGAAATACCTTTTACCAATATTACTACTATTTATCTCTTGTTTATGCTCAGCCAATGAACAAAAAGTTGATCATGTTTTGGTTAAAAAGTCAGAAGAAAAAATGTATCTTTTTTCTGAAGGTAAGGTACTAAAAATATATAGTGTTTCATTTGGCGCCAGCCCTGAAGGCCATAAAGAACAAGAAGGTGATGAAAGAACACCTCAAGGCAATTACGTGCTTGATTACAAGAAAGAAGAGAGTTCTTTTTATAAAGCTATTCATATATCATATCCAAATGAAAATGATATTGATAAAGCAAAAAAAGCAGGTGTTAGTCCTGGAGGTCAAATTATGATACACGGCCAAAAAAATGGTTTTGGTTGGCTTTCAGGCTTAACACAATACTTTAACTGGACAGATGGTTGTATTGCTGTAACAAATCAAGAAATGGAAGAAATCTGGCACTTGGTAGACACTGGAACACCTATTGAGATTCAACCATAAGCACACAAGGAATTGGTTGGTATCAGGGACGGAGCTATTGACAAAAAATCGAGTGGGTTTGACGGGCATTTTTTTAATAAAGTTTTTCCATGTCCCTGTGCCCATTGAAATTGGTGTTGGATGAATTAGGTGAGAAAACATGGATAAAAACATGGCAGGCAAGTACTTTGGCACCGAAATAAATGAAAAATGGTGGAAGCGCTACACAAAGGACAAAATGTTAGCGAGAGGAAATGGAACATTCTCATACAACGAGCAATCAATATCATTTATACGACAACTTACAGAAAATCCAATTGATATAAAATTTGAAAAAATTAATGAACTTAAAGTTGGTAAATGGCATGCTGGTCAGTGGGGAGCGGGACGACTAATTATTAAAGTAATATGGGAAAAAGACGGGGTAATATTGAGCTCAGGTTTTTCTGTATCAAAAAATCTTACTGAAATAGAAGAGATTCTCTCTGAGTTAAATAGAACAATAGATAAAGTCAAGAAATGATACTATCTAACAAGGCAAATGCATTCGGACGGGAACAAGCGCCGCTCCTTTGTTCCTCTGCTTTTCATGACATGTCATTATCACAAATAAAGATTTTTTACTTTAAATCGAGTGATAATAGCGAAACAGATGAATGATGCATTATTCAAATATAGAGAGATATAACCAGGGCATCCTCATGTATTCAAAAAAATTAGTTTATGAATAAAAAGTTAGTAACAATCAAACGTGAAAATATTGATGAGAACAAAATTCAAGGTTTTATTCAAGGGGAATCTGATTCTCTCATATTATTAAATTATGTTTATGATTTTAACCTTGATGGATTAATGGTGTTGAGGAAAAAAGATATTTCAAAGATTGAAAGCACTGACACAGATGATTTTCAAACCAAACTTTTAAAATCAGAAGGTGTTTATTCTAAAATTAATTTTAATGTTGATTATAATTTGAGTTCTTGGCAAGAGTTTTTTGAAGATGCTATTAAAAAACATAAGTATTTTATTGTAGAAGAGGAAGAACAAGAGAGTCCTGAGTTTACAATCGGAAAGATAATGGCACTTCAAAAAGAATCAATTACAATGAAGTACTTTACTGGTGTTGCACGCTGGCTAGACGAACTTGAAAAAATTCAATTTTCTGATTTAACATCCTGCCAAGTTGGTAATAATTATTTGAATGTATATGAGCACTATTTTGAAAAACAAAATGTATAACAATAATTTTCTTTGGATTCGGGTCTTAGCGATTATCATAAACTGAGTTTTATTATAAGTTTATTTCTAAAAAATTAGTCTCGGGAAGACCAGAATTCCGAAATGACAACGCTATGGGTAATTACAAGTCGAAATATGGTAATGAAAGTTAAAGAAAAGTGGTTTTGGTTCCTTGCAGATGAATCCAGAGCGTGGAAACGTAAACTAGAACAGGTTGAACTTTATATTGCCTCACTTTTTATTGCTGTCAGCATTATCGTGATCTTTATTTATGGAGATGGTACAAGCTTACAATATGTATACATTGCATTTTCAATAGGCACTCTATTTTTATCGCTTTCATTAATCCCACTTATGAAACGACAGCATGGTATGAATCGGATTCAAAGATTGTTAATTATCTTTAGTAATCTTTGTTTGAGTGGTCTTGTCGCTTTATCTGGTCTTATAATTTTGACTGCACAAAGTAGTAATACATAATAACTATTTTAATTGGATCAGTTGGTCTATGATTTTGATGTTATGAATAAAAGGGAATTGAAGTTTGTGGAATCCATTTAAAAAAAGACCATTACTGAGTGATGAAAATGAGATATTCCAGATAGAAACATACAGGTGGTTGTTAACATACTTTGGTGGTGTTGATTTTTATAATAAAACAAAATTAATTCTTCCAACGGAAGAATATTTTCCTTCAAGATTTGAAGAACCAGAAGAAGCAACTAAATATACATTTGAACAAGTAAAAAAATATTCAGGCTTAGAGAAGTGGCCCTGTGAACTAGAAATTCAAGAAGAAGATCCTGTACTGCTCGTTGGTGATCTTCTTATGGTTCAAGGTGTTGAGAATAATCCTCATGGAACATTTACAGTAAATGAAAATAATGAGGCTGTTATCACCTACAATCCAAAGCTAGTTTCAGATCCTACGCAAATGGTGTCTACATTTTCTCATGAATTAGCTCATTATTTGACAAGCACAGCACCTGAACCCCCTCCAGGAGGTTGGGAAAACTGGGAGTTTGCAACAGATATTACAGCAACCTTTTTAGGGTTTGGGATTTTTCAAGCAAACTCTGTATTTAACTTTCAGCAATACCAAGGTATAGGAACTCAAGGGTGGCAAACAACTGGTGGTGGTTACTTAAGTGAAACTGAGCAAAGTTATTCACTTGCTATATTTTTGATGTTGAAAGAAATTTCTCCAGAAATTGCCTATCCATATTGTGATGGTAATATAAAAGCATTACTAAAAAATGCATTAAATGAAATAGAAAACAAAGATTTTATTAATGAATTACGTAAAGTAGAATATATTGAACAAAGCTCATAACCAAAGTTTGAAAAAAATATGGAAATCAACGAAAGGTTTTCTTTTTCAAAGTCTTCTCTGGAAATCTCTGTGAAGCATTGAGCATGACGTTGCGGCTGTAGAATAATTTTAAATTTGAGATTTTTAAATAAAATCACAATAATTGAACTTATTTGTGAGGTAAGAGTAAATTAGTTAATAATCCATATGTGCTGCACATGGGTGAACGAGTGGTAGTCAAAACGTTATGTTTGGTTTTTAAAAATTGAGTGAAAAATGGTGAAGTCGAGTTGTTCTACAGCCTCATTATGAAAACAAGAGATCGAACATGAGTGAAATAGAAATTAAGCCAATATCAAACCATGATTACCATGAGCTGTCATTGATGGTAGGAGAGTTATTATCTGAAATAATGGATGCAATTAACGAAAAAGCATTTAATTATGAACAGTCTCAAACAGAAGAAAGAGCAAAAAATTTAATTGAAAAAGAAAACTATTGGGTGCTTATAGCTAAAGATTATGCATCTGGTAAAACTATAGGGTTTGTTTCAATTTATGAAAGTTATGCTCTATATTCCGAAGGTGCCTATGGAACCATACCAGAGCTTTACGTCCGCCCTGAATGGAGGTCTAATGATGTTGGTTCAGAATTATTAATATCTGTCAGTAAATTTGCCAGTACAAGAGGCTGGCATAGGCTTGAAGTTACAACTCCGCCTTTGCCTGAGTTTGACAGGACTCTCAACTTTTATCAAATAAATGGGTTTAAAATATCTGGTGGCAGAAAGCTAATGGTAGAAATCAATGCATGACAAACTTTTGATGTTAGTCATAATGAAGTCAATTGTACCGAGTATTTCGTGCCTCTGATTTTCAAGAGAAGTAACCTTTTTTAAGCATCGTTTTGGGTATTTATGTCATTTAGTAAGTAATACATACTGTTCATAGAGAAAATTATTGGTTTTTTATGTGTGTTTTTATCATAGACTCGCTGCATTAGAGGAAATCCACGATTTAAATACGCATCATCTGTACGCAAAAATAATGCTATTAAATTAACATTGACCTAATGAGGTTATACTCAGGAAATCTGGTCTTAGCGATTATTGAAAGCTGAATTTTTAATTAAATTTTAATATAATAAATACAGTTTATGGGTGACTAGAGTTTCCGTGATAACTACGTTGGTATGACTTTATGGGTGCAGTAAATGATAAATATTCTGAAAATAAATGCAGATGATACTTTTCCATTAAGGCATAAGATTCTTCGCCCTCATCAACCAATCAGTCAGAGCTGTTTTTCTGGAGATTTTGATGAAACTACTGCACATTTTGGTGCATTTCAACAGTCTAAAATTATTGGAATTATATCCATCTATAAAACTGATACTAGCTCAATAAGTGATCATGATAGTTGGCAGCTTAGAGCTATGGCTACAGAAGAAAATAGTCGAGGTAAAGGAGTTGGATCAAAATTGCTTGCAAGGGCTGAGAAACATTCACTAGAAAATGGAGCGTTTTGTGTTTGGGCTAATGCTCGTTTTGAAGCGATAGATTTTTATAAAAAATCAGGTTACTCTATTTTTGGTAATGAATTTAATATTGACGGTATTGGATTACATTATTTGGTTTACAAAAATGTCTAAAACAAACAATAATCTAATAAAAAGTTGCTAATGTATTGAATGCATATAAGTTTGTTTAATAGAAAAATGAAGCGCTAACCAGATTGTGGAGAGGAATATAATTCTTATGTATACACGTTAACTTCAGGGTTTTCTCTGTAAGTTTTAAGTTTATCTAAATACTTTAGAGCATCCTCTAGATGACCTGTTGGTTGCCCTTTTGATTTATGAAATTCAATTGAATTTTCTATTGCGTCGAACATATTATATTTTTCATTCATAATCGCATCTGTTTCGGTTGCCGTTCGTAAATTTCCATTTTCATTTACTAAAACCATGCTTTGTAATGCAAAGGCATTATTAATTGTTAAATCATTAGAGAGTCCTAGTGCACTCGCTATAGCACGGGCCTCATTTCGACTCATGTTGCTAGGATCAATTGTTTTTGCCAGCTCTCGTACCGATGAGTTATCTTGCATGATTTGAGAATTTTGTAGTTTACCAGGTGGTGAGTTGTTATTACTTGTATGTGCAAGCTTTTGCAGGTGACCATAATCTAAGTTGTTAGACACATTTAAGTGCTCTAATTTTTGGGTCAAATCTTTAAGTTCACCTTTTACTTCGGTACCAAAGCTTATATGCATGTTTACCAGGTATTTTCCGCCGTAAGGGTGTTCTTTTACAGTGGGTAAACTAGGACTGTCACCGCTCTTGTTCTCGGCTGCTTCTCGTATAGCATCCCTTAGTGCTAAGACATTGGATGTGTCATGGCCATTATCTCCTAGAAAGGAGATTTTTTGCTCAAAATAAGCATCTAATTCTTCTATGGAAGAAGTCTTTCTTTCAATCGGCAAATTATTGCCGTTTTTTTGAATGAGCATTGTAGCTAAAGTGCTTGTTGTGCTTCCAATTTGCATGTTTCACCTTTAATCTTGTTGGATAAAAATAAGCTAGCAAAAGGTGTGCCATGAGTTCGGGCGCACAACTACATAATCGGATAACAAGAGATATTTAGCTTATGGTCCTCACACCCTTCAGGCAAGGTATGTTTATCTTGCTGAGCGAATGATAACTTATGGTGTCAATGTTGGGATGCGTTATACAAAAGAAATGAAATCCAAATAAGGTACTCGTTGTGTTCTAGACTTTTACAGATTAAATCGCAGAGTAATTCTGGACAGCAGAAGTTCTTATGGTTTCAGGAGTTACGATACACTTAAAGTCGCCTTGTTTTATATGATGGGGAAGCTTCTTGAACCAGAAAAAAACACTCATTTTTTAAAGAGATAAAAAATAATTTGCAAATAATAAGTAAGAATTAACTGGCATTAAAATCCCAGTTAAAGTGATATTATTAACCATGTCTTTAGCATGCTTTTATGTGGCTTGGTTTTAGAAGTGTATTCTGTAAGAACAATGATAATAGGAAAGAGTGCTGTGGAAAATGAAGTAAAAGAAGTTACGGATGAATCATCGCTGAACGAACTTGTTATCTCTGCACCAAGATCACTATGGATGGAATTTATTCTCCATTTTTCAACCCTGAGTATTTACACGTGTTTTTGGTTCGTGGCACGCACACGAGAGTTTAATGCCTTATCGAAGAAAAAATTTACCCCCTGGTTATGGTTTTTTGTCCCTTTTATCGTAATTGCACAGCTGATTGCATTACCAAAATTTAATAATGCATTAAGTGAATTGGCAGAAGAGCACAATGTATCCATATGGAATGCTTGGTATGGAGGATGGACTTTAGGGGTTGTTCTGATAACATTGGCTATGAATATCTCGGATAAAATTGAATTTCCTGGTTGGACTTATCTTGTTGGTGTTATTCTTTGGAGTATTCTATTCACAGTCATTCAGGCTCAAATTAATAAAGTGAAAGAAAATTTGAGAGATGTTACTTTTAAAGGATCGCGACATAATTATACTAAATTAGAATGGTTTTTTGTTGTCCCTCTTTTCCCTCTTTCACTGATTTTTATGTTTTATATTGCAATTGATCCTTTATTTAATAAACAGTTGTCAACGCTTTCTGAGAATACGTTGTATACCGATCCACAAAATATATATAGCTTACCAATAATTGGAAAAGGCTGGTCTATTGTTGAAAATGGAACACATTCAAATGGTGAAGCGGAGTTAGAGCTACAGGGACCTTTGTCTGATATGTTTTTTATTATTTTTTCTCATGGAGTTGATGAAAGCATAGAATCGATTTCACACTGGAGAACAGAACAACTATATGATGAGTTGAGTGGAGTAAAATGTGAAGAAAACAGAAGTTTTGCTAAATTAACATTAAGTATTGTATCTCACGTTCAATGTTCGGGTAGGAACATTGGAGATTCCGTTTTAGCTACTGTTTCTCTAATTGAAACGGATAAAGGAATATACGAACTTTATGGAATGCTATCGAGTGTTAAATATTCTTTTAAAAATAATGAATCAATGATGAAGAAAATGTCTAAAGGATTTGAACCATTATGAATAGACTAGTAAATATTACTTTTTATTTAGTTTTCATCATTAGTTCGGGCCAACTATTAGCGGACTCAAAAATACAATGGCAGTTAGATTCTAGTCCAGGTTTTGTGTCAGAGGTTCAAGAATTAGTCTCATCAAAGAACTTGAAAATAAGAGAAAAAACTGGGATTAGACAGCTATTATTTGATGTTGATATAATTTTAACTGATGAGACAGTGACAAAAAGGGTAAGAAAAGTCTGGTATTTTCCTGACTCTAATGCACTGCAAAACTATGGAACTGAAGTTATTTATTATGATGAGCTTTCAGAAAAAATAAAGATAAAAGAGGCTAGTACTCTCAATCCAGATGGTGAACTTATTCAATTTAACTCAGCTAATATGCAGGTGATTGATTCTGACACATATGATGTATTTAGCAATACAAAAAAATTGTTAATTCCTTATCAAAACCTGAAAATAGGTGGTTATGCATTACTGGATTATGAAATTGAAGTTGATAAACAAAAATTAGAGGCTGACTGGTCTGGAATTTTTTATCCACAAAGCTCATACCCAAGAGATGAATTTCGCTTATCCATTAAATTTAGTCCTGCTAATAGAATTAATTGGTCATCAACGACTGACACGATAGAGTGTTATAAAGATAAGTCTAGGTTGACTTGTACTGCAAGGGATATTTCACCAATTAAATCAGATTTTTCAGTAGCATGGTTGGATGAATTGGATCAAATCATTGTAAGTGAATCAAAGAGTTGGGGAAGTGTTGTCGATAAAGCAATGATTGCTTTTGATTCTTCAAAACTGGAAGTTAATGGTAGTGCTGAAAAGTTATTTGAACTTATCAAGTCTAGACAACATTTAGATGATAAAATTGCAGCAATACATAGTTTTGTTGCAAGAGATATACGCTATATTTCTGTATCCAAAAATGGCCATGCTATTACACCACATACTATTTCAGAAACATTGAAGAATCGTTATGGTGATTGTAAAGACAAATCAGCTGTGTTGGTAGAACTACTAAATCAAGTAGGCATTAATGCCTATCCAGTTCTTGTAGCAACTGAACGTTATAATCTGGAACGGCTAAAAATACCCGCAATGATTTATTTTGATCATATGATTGTTTGTTTTTCTCTGAATGGGACAAAAAAGTGTCTGGATGCAACTGATAGCCATACCACTTGGACAACTACTTCAGCCTGGATTCAAGGAAAGGTTATTCTTGAGATGGTTAAAAATAGTACTCCTGATACAATACCTTTAAATCAATATCGTTGGGATATGGAATTTAAAACGGATATTGTTTTTTTAGAAAATGGGGGGATGTCTGAGAAACAAACAAGAACTTACCTATCTGAATATGCTGGCTCACTAAGGCGTTTACTCTCAGAAAAATCACAAGAAGAAATTACGCGATGGGCTGTTGATCAATTTCAGGCAATAATTTCCTCAAAATATGAACCTGTTTTTGAATTTTCTGGGCTGAAGAATATGGATGAATCTCTGGAAATAATTTCTTCAATAGATTATGACCCCTTTATCGATGTAAATGATGATTTATTTTATTATGAATATGATTACTGGTTGCAAGATGAAATTGATAGTCTGTACATAAAAAATAAACACTATGGTTCATCCTTTGCTGGATTAAAAATTATTTCTGAATATCAGATTGATGTGTCAAGTCTGTGGAAGTTAAAAGGTTCAATTCCAAAATTACATCTTCAACATAAATATGGTCTTTTAGATAGAAGCATTATAAAACGGAATGATGATAAAGTTCAAATTATTACAAAATTAGAGATTCCATCTAGAAAGCTTTCTGTAAATGAATCTGAATCATTTAATAAATTTCTCAAACTCATTAAGAGAGAATCAAAAGTACGTATCTATGGAAACAGGAATCAAAAAATTAAAAGTTAAAGAGCTTGTTGTTTTGTGAATAATGTAGTGATACTACATAGGGAGGATCTTTAGAGGTTGAAATGAAGCCATTTTCATGATCAAATAGTTGTTACTTAGGCAATTATTTTTTCAAAAAAAAGACTTCAAAATGAA
>JADGEK010000177.1 GCA_016744395.1 Gammaproteobacteria bacterium
TAAGAAATTACCTGCACTGCTCAATAAGCCCATTAGTTTTGACCTCATATCAGATATGGACCAGTTCCCTGCCAGCCGCTTTGCATTAGAAACAGCCTTGCTATCTCTCATAGCCCAACAAGAAAAAACAGATATGAGTCAGTTGCTTAATCGTATGACTTTAGTTCCACAAAAACACAAGCCGATAGCAGTAAAAGTAAATGCCATGTTAGGGCCAATGAATAAAAAGATATTTTCATTAGCCAGAGAAGAAGTCAATACAGGGTTTAGTTGTTTAAAAATAAAGCTTGGTTTTGACAGCATTCAAACTGAGGCTGAACTTATCGAACAACTATTACAGGAAACCTCAGTCAGCACAACATTCAAACTGGATGCCAATAAAAGCTGGACCAAGGAAGAAACTGAGTGGTTGTTAAATTCTTTAAAGCCCTATAAAGATAGAATTGAAAGCATAGAAGAGCCTTTAAAAGTCTATAATCAATCCACCTATCAAGTACTGCAAAATAACACTGCAATCACTCTTGCTCTGGATGAGTCGTTTAAAAATGAAATTCAAAATTCGTTAAATAATCCATCAAATAAAACAATTGATCATTTTAAAGACTACCCTGTCAAACAGCTGATTCTAAAACCAATGGCACAAGGTGGTATTATCAATACACTGAAACTTGCCAAACAGGCACAAATGTCTAAAATTAAAACCACTATAACCAGTAGCATAGAATCAGCTTATGGCCTTTGGCCAATTTTACAATTGTGTGCAGTAATAAATAATGAGCAATTTCATGGTTTGGCCACTGCAGCCTGGCTTGAAGATACCTTAATTGAACCACCAGAGATACATAATGGCATCATCACCTATTCCCCCTAAGCCCTTATCAAAATACGAATTCACTGCGCGCATTCATGATATTGATGCCGCTGGCGTGCTTTTTTTCGCTCGGAATTTATACCATGCTCATGATGCTTATGAAGCTTTTTTAATGCACAACAATCAATCAATAAGCACACTACTCAACTCTGATTTTATTTTTCCAATCAGTCGCACAGAAGCTGATTTTAAAGCACCTGTTTTTTTAAATGATCACATCACAATTGAGATCCGTTTAAATGAAATCAAAGAAGATGAGTTTGCACTCGACTACCACTTTACTAATCAAGCAGATATCTTATGCTCAACCACATTAACACGTCATGTCTGCCTTGACCGAAGTACTCATAAAAGAACGAATTTACCTGAATCCATTCGTTCAATATTAGTATAAACAAAATCATGAAGAAAAATAATATAATCCAATCAATTATATTGATGACTCATATTGTGCTGTTTTTTTTCTTCATAATTTCATCTGCAATTGCTTCATCTCCTATAGCAAAGCATGAAGCACATTGGCAAAAAACAGAGTATATTGAACAAAGCTTTTATGAAATAGCACTAAAAAATGAATATAACCTTACAAAAACACGAATTAGAAAATGGAATCAACCTTTAGCAGTTTATATCAAGCATGAAGTCGGCGATAAAAAGTTACACCTCCAATTAATCAAAATGCACTTAATGCATTTGAGTCAAATTACGGGTTTACCAATCACTTACGTAAATAAAAAATCTACAGCCAATGTGAGTGTGTTTTTCACTCGTTCAGCTCAAGTCAATTCACTCATCAACAAAGAAATTAGCTCCAAAGCAGTTAAACTTCTTAAAAACAGTGTCTGTTTAGCAAACATTAAAACCAATCAAAGCAGTGAAATCATAAAAGCAACCGTCATCATTCCTGTTGACAGAGCCAGAATGCACGGAAAGCTGCTCTCTTGTATCGTTGAAGAACTCAGCCAAATACTCGGTTTACCCAATGATTCAAAAACCATCTATCCAACCATATTCAGTGACAGAAACATCTATAAACTACTAACGGGATTAGACTACATATTCTTAAAATTACTCTACTTACCTGAAATCAAAACAGGAATGACTCAACGAGACATAGAACCCTTAATAAAAAAACGACTTCATCAATGGAAAAGAAATGGAATTCTGGTCAACGCACAAAAAAATGTAATAAAAGGTGAGTTGTATCATCTAATGGGGTATCGATAGAAACAATTTTCTACAATAGAGAATTACAATGGCTGATAACGTAGTTCAAAGTGTTTGATGAATTCCATTATCACAAGAAATACATTAAAAATGCAATTTTAGAAGAGCTATTTAATTATAATTGTCTTTTTGTTTAATTAAATCACGTATGGCTTTTCGATCAATTTTCCCCATGCTATTGCGTGGAATCAATTCAAGCTTGATGAATATTTTTGGCTGATAGCACAATAGGATTTCAGTCTTTACCCAGTCCTTAAATTGCTGCAGGTTTCCACAAAACAGAGCAACAATAGTATCCCCCCATTCATCATTGCTGACTTTAGCAATGGCAATATCATCAATGGCAGGTGACACTGACAATAAAGCTTCTAAATATTGCGGTGAAATATTTTTTCCACCTGAAATGATCATGTCATCATTGCGCCCTTGCACCAATAGATAATGGCCCATCCACGTCACAAGATCATTACTTTCATACCAACCCTGGCTATCAACGGCACTTTGAGACACCATTTCACCCTTGATTTTAAGTGTATGAGATTGAGTCAATTGAATATCAAAGCCTGGAAGCGGTATAAGCGTATCAGATGATTGACCAATAGCAATTGTTGATGTCGCTTCAGTCATACCATAACTCAGATAAATGGGCCAACCAGCGGCTATTGCACGTTGTAATAAACTGTCTGCAATCCTATCGCCACCCACAAGAATAAATTGTAAAGATTGCGGTACATTAGAGTCCTTACAATGATCTAACAAGCGAGATAACATTCTGGGAACCAGTGAAATATGAGTCACTGAAAATCGGTGAATATCTTCCCAAACTTTCTGCACCTTAAACCCCTCATGCAGTAGCATAGAGGCATTATTAAACCAGCAGCGATACACAATCATAATGCCAGCAATGTGATTTAAAGGCATACAATTCAACCATACAGAGGTATTTCCCATCGGGATTTTTTGTGCAAAACTTTGACAGTGTGAAGTGATGTTTTTATCACTGATAGTCACAATCTTTGGCTTAGACTGCGTACCACTGGTCGCAATAGCCAATACACTTTGCTTTGTCATTGGAATGGAAGAAAATAAATCTTCCTTTTTCTCTAATAAATCAGGGCTGACAGGAAAGATGACTTTCTTATTAAGCATTCCATAAAGTATATGAATGACGGTGGAAAAATGTTCTTGAGCTGAAATGATGAGAGTCGACGAATCGGTCGAAATCATTTGTAAGTGTTGTGTCAGTTCATTCCAGGAATAATATTTGTCCTGATAATAGAGCTTCAACTCATTATCAATAGCATTGCAAGACATTAGCTTTCATTGGTGCCAATGTGAATACAAGCAATACCAAAAAAAAGATTGCGATAAGTGACTTTAGAAAAACCCGCATCTTTAATCAGCGACTTCATTTCTTCCTGATGTGGAAAACGTTTTATTGATTCTATCAGGTATTGATAAGCTTCAGGTTGCCCTGCCACCATAGCACCAAGTCGAGGAATAACATGTTGATTGTATAAATTGTAAAAGGGACGAATGGGCATCATGGGCCGAGAAAACTCCAGACAATAATACTGACCACCTGGTTTGAGAATTCGATGAATTTCTGTTAAGGCATCACTCATGCTGGTCATATTTCGTATACCAAAAGAAATGGTGACTTTATCAATACTGTCATCAGCAAAGGGCAGTCGTTCACCAATAGCCGAGACATTAGTCACTTGCAGTGTATTTGATTTTTCTCCCTCCTGCATCATTTCAATACTGGGGTCGACAACAATGACATTCGCTCCCTTCTTAGCAAGCTTTCTAGCGATATCACCCGTTCCACCCGCCAGATCAACGATGACATCACTTGATTTAAAAGGAATATAATTAACAAAGAAGTGTTTCCAGATCCGATGAGTACCAAAACTCATAAAATCATTCATCAAATCATATCGGGGGGCAACTAATTGGAAAACGCGACGAATTTTTTTACTGCGTTCATCTTGTGAAACGGTCTGTTGACCAAAGGTATTATCGAGTTTGCTCATATCAGGTATAATCAGAGGAAAAAAAAGTGATTATACCTGACTAAAGCCAGGAGTGACAATCGATAACTAAGGCTTAACGGTTGTTAATCCTACACTCAACCATGATTGCATACCACCACGGTACCACTTAAGTTTGTATGCTGGATAACCCAGTTTAATCAAAGTTTTAATATTGGTTGATGATTGTGAACACCAGTTACCATTACAAAACATCACTAATGTTTTCGCATTACGAAAATCACGTTTACCATCTGTAACTCGAACACCAAAATTTTTGCTCAAAATATCGTTTAAGATTTTAGTTTCAGATTCAGCGGCAAATTCACCTTG
>JADGEK010000178.1:0-1484 GCA_016744395.1 Gammaproteobacteria bacterium
TTTCCGTAAATTTTGTAAGTTACTTCTCCCTTTATGAGAGAAAATAAACGGATAGATACTTGTTAGGCCTCTTCAACTATTGAGTCTGAGCTTTCAACTGTATCATTAGAATTTTGAGTGTCATCATCAACCCATGCCATAAAAATAACATATGCCAATGACAGGAATGTAGCCCCGATAAAGAGACCAATGAGCCCTGCGGACATCATACCACCTAATGCACCAATTAGAACAACTGGCATCGGTGCTTCAACACCTCGGCCAAGAAAAATTGGCTTAAGTACATTATCAACAAAGCCCGCAATAACAAAATAAATAGTAAATACAATGCTCATGACAGAGGAGTCCCCAGTCATCCAGATATAAGCAACCGTTGGAATGGTAAATATAATAGCAGGCAATTGTGCAATACCAAATACAAGAACTAATAGAGCAACAATAGCAGCACCTGGTAAATCAATAAAGATGAAACCAACACCAAAAACAAGTGCTTGAATGGTTGATACCCCCACCACTCCCATAGCAACAGAACGAATTGTTGCTGTCGAAAGTTTATGTAAAGACGTTCCTTTTTTATGCCCTGCCAATCGATTGATAATTTTTAAAATAGCATCACTTCCTGATTGACCATAGGCCAACATAATCCCGGCAAATATCATTGATAATAAGAACTGAAGCAAACCACCAGCCATACCTGCTGCAAATTCTAAGGCTCCTTTAGCAAAGCCTTCTAGTTGTGGTCGAAGTTTTTTTATTAATTTTGGTAGATCTTGTGCAGCTTGTCCCCACACCTCATACACTTTTTTTCCCACAATCGGCCATTCTGCCACACTGGGTGATGGTGCTTTAATTTGAATGGTTTCACTTGAATATTTCGTATGAGTTTCCTGAACAAAATCCACCAAAGAACCACTGAGCATGAAGGTAGGCAGGCCAATGAAAAGTATGCCACAAAGAACAAAAATGGTGGCTGCACGTCCCTGGTTACCACCCAGTTTATTGGCTAGTTTCTGGTGCATTGGAAAAAAAATCACAGCAAAAATCAAAGCCCATAGCATGATCCCCATAAAAGGGTTAAAAATTTTTAAACTCATATAAACAAAAAAGCCAACCAATGCGACACGAATTAAAATATCAGTGAGATCTTTCTTGATCATTTCTCTGATTTGAGTTTTTTCTATTTCCATGTTTCAAACCTTCTAAATTTTATTGATTAATTGAATAGTTAATTAAATAGCTAAGCAGACAACTTAAAAACGATAAACAAAGCCCAGAATAAAGTGCTCATTATCAGCCCCAATGTCTTTTTGAGTCTGACTGCCAACATAGGCCAGTTTAATACTAGAGGTTCGACTTAAGGGATAGCCAGTACTAACAGAATAATAGAGATTCTCTTTTTTATCATCTTTTTTTATTCCGTCAATGGTTGATAGCCCTCCCCAATCATAACCCGCACTTACTGTAGCCCAGACCCTATTTTTAAA
>JADGEK010000178.1:1584-4453 GCA_016744395.1 Gammaproteobacteria bacterium
ACTATGGTCTCCGAATCAAATTCACCATTTTCAATTTTTAATACAGGATCAAATGAAATATCGCCACTGGACTGGGCAACAGCAAAGCCAACAATATCTGAATTCACTGGTAAATGAGCCCAACGCCGAGGCTCCATCTCTTGTGCCTGAAGAACTGAAGGAATACTGTATAAACATAAAACAACACAAAAGAAACAATATGCAATGTTCATAGGCTACACCCTGTTACTGTGATGATTCATAGAAGCCTCTTTAAGAAACCTATTTTTCCAATCGCTCAACTTGTTGTTGTCTGATTTTTTTTGAAACAGAATAAAAACCTGCTCGTTTAATCAATGTCTGTGTACCATCAGACATTAGAAACTGTAAGAATTTTTTATTTTTCGCAGAAATAACAGTACCTGGTTTTTGATTAACATAAAGATAAAGATAACGACTGAGAGGATATTTGAATGAACTGATCCAGGGTTGAACAGGCTGATAAAATTTATGGTCTTTTCCTTCTAAAGCGAGAAAGTGAGTCCGTCTGGTTTTAAAAAAACTACTGGCAAAAGTAATGCCGCCTGAATCAACACCAACCGCTTGTATCACTGCACTAGAAGTTGGTTGACTGATAGAGCTGATTTTATAGCCTGCTTTTTTAAGTACCTTCTTATTAAACAGAGAATAAGCACCTGCAATTTGTGGCAAAGTATAAATTTGTATTACCTGCTTCTGCCAATCGGTAGTATTTGTTTCTGATATTTTCAAATCACCCCAGTAATTAATCTGTGGAGCTTTCTTAGAAAAAATATCTGCCAGTTGATTGGATTTTAATTGCTTCACTGGATTATTTTTATTGACGTAAACTGCCAAAGCATCAACTGCAACTTTAAATTCAATCGGCTCATAGCCATAATGTTTTATAAAAGCATTGCGCTCTTTGGATTTCATTGCTCTGGACATCTGACCAATGGTTTCAACATTTGCAAGCATTGCAGTGACAGCACTTGATGAACCACCACCAGAAATATTGATGCGAATATTTTTATGGTTTTGTTCAAATCTATCAGCCAAAATATTCAAGACATTTGAAACTGTTGTAGAACCTGTGACATTAATACTCTGTGTCCTGGTATTTGAAGATGGGTTGATAGTTGATGGAGATGGAGATGATGACGTGGATGTCGACAAAGTGCTCCCCTGCGCTTCCCAAAAACCATTTTCAGCAAATGCAGAAGTCATTGCTACAATCAATAACAACACAATATAAAGACTTTGGCGGGCTAAAATCATCATCCTCGACTCACAGATATTGGATTTATTTTTCGATAAACCATAAACAACAAAAAAACAAATATAATTGTAAAAGTAATATAAAGAAACAGCAATTTCAGCATTTTTTCACTTTGTTGTGTCGCATGTTCAACTCTTTCTTTAGCGGCATTATTGAGTTGTTCTATTCGATAAGACATGCTATCAGAGCCAACCATTTGTCCCGAAGCATCCACCAGTTTGGTTAAACCAATAGCTGCTTTATCAACTTCCACTAATGCTTGGGTATACTCATTAATATCAAAAGGCTTTGATGATTCTTTAACTTGTTCTTCCTCTGATGAGGCAGGAAAGTGATTGCTCATCATATTATCAAAAGTACTTAAAGTACCATTTAATGATTCTGATGTGACTCGAAGTTCCTTTAACAACACATTGCCCGAGCCTGAGAGTTTATCAACAGTAAGAACAAGATGCTCAGTCTCTTTAACGGTTAGTCTGACTTCTTCCAGCAGCTTACTCAAAGCACTTTCTCTTTTGTCCAGCTCAGAAGAAATAAACTGGCGCTCTTCACGTATCAGTTGCGGCAGACCTTCCATCACTTTACTCACGCGTTCAATTGCAAGAGTGGAACGATTAATACCCGTGAGCAATTGCGCAATTTCAGGCTTTGCCAACATATTGTCGGTTAAGCTTTCCGTCTGCCATGCATAAAGCTGAGGTGCTCGTTTGGCATAAAAGAAAGAACGTTCGGCCAGAAGTCGTGTTTCATCAATGGCTTTTTTGGCTTCATTTACAGGTGCTAGAAATCCAGTCCCCGTTTGCACATTAGTGACTTGAGATTTCCCTCTGGAGGCAGATACATCTGAAAAACGAGTAAAGATAACAAAATTAATATCAGGATTTTGCCTTCTCCAATCGATAATTAACCAGTCTAAAATATAAAGCTGCTCTGGTTTCATGACTTGGGCCGCCAACTTCCAGATGTCCAGTCGATTTTGATGCATGGCATGAATCAAGACAGTAGAATTTCCACCAAACAAAGTTTCAGCTCGATCTTCATCGATCCAGACATAACTCTGTAATGTTACGACCAGAAGTAAATCTAAAAGTTTGGTATAGGGATCGGAGCTACTGGCAATATCATAGATAGAATTAACTGACCCTACTCTGAGTAACATGGCATCACTGCGCTGTTGTGAATTATTAGTTTTGGAAATAATTTCACGAGTTGCCGATACCATCTGACTCATATAACTATCAGCATAGGCATATATCATACCATCAAGCTCTTCAGCAGTGACTTTATACTGTCTTGCTCCCCTTTGTTCTACATCAGAATTACCCATCCAACTACTGGCTGCACTCAAGTAGACTGGCATGAGTATGAGTAAAAAGGTTAGACATCCTTTAACAACAGATGAATACCACAGATTGTCTATATTGTCTTTGCTCATAAGTCACACATGTTCTGATTTTATAAGTTCAACTTCATCAAACTCAGGAAATTTCTGGTGTATTGATGCAAAAAAGGTATAGATGACGGGTAACACAAAGAGTGTCACTAGGACATATTAATAGAGACATTCGTAAAACTGGCAATCGCACCAAAAAG
>JADGEK010000007.1:0-86625 GCA_016744395.1 Gammaproteobacteria bacterium
AACACATTGAGAATGGATTAAAAGGACATTATATAATTATGTCTGTTAAAGTCGTTATTCAGAACAACTGGCTTAGGTAAAATTAATGAAACGACAGAGAGGATAATCCGTTTTATTGAAAGTTAATAAAATGCTATTAAGCGACTGATGTCAGAAAAAGCATCACTATCAATGTCCAGATGACAATCCATATTATCTGTAATTTCATAAAAATTGAAATTCTTAATATTATATCATTAATAAGTACTAATATCATTAGGATAAAAAGTGGGAATATTGAATAAAGTTTGAAAATAGGGTGGCTGGATACTGATTGGAGTTTATTACATCCAATCACATTGAATGAGTTTTAGAGCGGAAACTAGGGTCCTAATTGATCTTGGGAGCTGGAAAAGGCTTCAGCCGCTTCTAATACACCTCTTGGCACATTAACGGCGCTCTCTATCCACATGTTTCTATATTCGTAAGGCTCACAACGGATTAAAAGGTGGTAGTTATTTGCTTTCTTGGATTTTCTTTTTTAGAGTACTCTCTATTTATCTATCGCTGAGTTGTTTTTTTAATAGACCATGTTGTACAGCCATAACCGCGGCCTCCACACGGGAGTGAATATTCAATTTCCGTAATATAGCTTTAACATGTAATTTGACAGTACCATCAGAAATATCTAAATTTCTGGCAATGACTTTATTGCTCTGACCTTCAGCTAATAGAAATAATATTTCTGTTTCTCTGGGGGTTAATTCAGAAAAAGGACTGGGTTCAGGGGCTGGAGGGACATGGCCTTGAACAACTTTTGCTAAAATGGGCGTTAAGTCGGGTGCAACCACGGTTTTTCCATCGTGGATATCCTGCAATGCCGTGACTAATTCATCAGGCTGCATACCTTTGAGCAAGAAACCTTGTGCGCCGCATTGTAATGCTTCAATTAAATCGCGCTCGTCGTCAACAGTGGTCAGAATTGCTATGGGCATTTCTTCACCTTGTTCACGAAGCTTTTTCAATACTTCGATGCCATCCATATCAGGCATGCGCATATCAAGCAGGACAACGTCAGGCTTTTTTTCGCTGACAATTTTTAAACCTTCCTGACCGCTACCTGCACTGGCAATAACTTCTATTCCCATTCTTTCTAATAGTCCCTGAAGACCTGCTCGAAAAAGGGTATGATCATCAATTAATAAAACGCGCATAAAATTTTGTCTTTATTTTTAAGAGCCATTCGCTATAAAGCAACTGACCAGATAAAAATCCACATGCTTATAGCGATTAGCGGACTCAGTATATGTTTCTACTATTGCAAGCTTATACAGTCGGTTTTTCTGTATTTATTAAATCCGGGAAAAACTTGACTGATTTTTCTACAACAACCCGAGGTGGAAATGTTAACAGAATTTGAGTGCCCTCACCAGACTCTGTCTCAATTGATATTTTTCCACCAATACGTCTGGCACGTTCTTCCATAACGCTGATACCAATGTGCTCCCCCAGGCTGTTGGTTAAATTAGGATTTTCTATGCCGATGCCATCATCTTCAATGAGTATCTCACAGTTTCGGTGATCCACACTACTGCTGGGATTTGGGCTTCGAGCTAATATTCGAACAGTACGAGCCTGGCTATGCTTTCCAACGTTTGCCAGGGACTCCTGTACAATTCGAACAATTTGAAATTCTTGTTCTGATTTTAAATCAATAAACCATTCGTTTTGGAAAAAGATCGGGATATTATGATTGGATTGAAAATTTGATATGAGTTGCTCCAAAGCTGGAATGAGCCCGCGTTTATTCATGGGGGCTCTAAAATGTGTTATCAGGCCACGGACTTCACGATAAGCTTCATCAATACTTTCGTGTAAGCGAGTGACCTCTTCCCTTTCAACAGGAATGTTTTCCAATATGTTTTCTTCCAGAATGGTGACCTGAAATCGTAAGCTGGCTAAAGTTTGTGCCAGAGAATCGTGCAATTCATGGGCTAATAAAGTACGTTCTTTCATGATAGAATGCTGTCGAGTATCTTTGTCCAAACGAGCTTTTTCTATTGCCATCCCCAGATGTTTACCAATACTGGTTAATAATTCTGATAAGTCTTCGCTCATATAAACATTGGGCTGATCAATAAACAAATTATAAATACCCAAATGCACGCCTTGATGCTCCAGTGGAACAGCGATAATTTCTGCGTCGTTGCCATCAAATAACATCGTGCCCGATAGTTTAGTACAATTTTTTATGGAGACTCCACACTCAACTGAGCCCTGAGTGAGTGAAGTGCCACAAAGACAACGTTGTATGGGGACGTATTGTTCTTCTTTAACAAATTGTTCATTCAAGCCCATTGACGCAACCATTTCCAATTGATCGTCATCTGTGCGTAATCGTACGGTTCCTGCTCGGGCATTGGTTAAGCTGATCAGCATTTGTAGAAAGCGGGATAATAGGTCATCCAGATCTTCAGATCGGTTTATGGAGGTGGCGACCTCATAAAGAATATTCAGGGATTGGTTTTTTTCCTCTACTTTATGTATCTGTTTATCCACTTCCGTTTGAAACTCTGCCGATAAGCTTTGTAATTTATCACTTAAAGAATTAATGTCGACTGCTAGTTTTGCAAATTCACCTTCTTTAGGCATTGGTAAGCGGGCAGTATAATCTTTCTTCTTCATTTGTAGTGCCCAATTTCTCAAATGAATAAAAGGTGTCACCAGATCATGTCGAATTAAAAAAGAAATATGAAAAATGAAGAAGAGACCAATGAGTAAGAGTAATAGATTGAGCCAGAGTAGTAGGCTATGACTGGTAATGATTTGATTGAGAGCTAAAAAATTAAGCCCAGCCATAATAATGAGTAGATTCCCCAGTATAATGAGAGGTAAAAAGAGTCGACTGTATTTTAAGCGAATGGGTTGGCGACTTAAATCCTCAGATTTTTTTGAGTGTGTGTCTATTCGAACAAGAGGCATATATTTTAGGCCTGAAAATGGTTAATAGAGCGTGATTGGCCTGTCATTTAGAATAAAAATAACTGGCCATAAAGGCTGCAATTTTTCTGCTATTTACTCTGTAGGCGCTTTGTAGGTTGGATCATTGGGGTTTTTGAAAATAAACTGACTCTCTTCACCTTCAATTTCAACATAATCCACTTCTGTACCATTGAGAATATCCAATAAATCATTATTAACAATAACTTGAATGCCTCGAATATCATAAAGACTATCGTTATCTTTTTGCTGATCAAAGCCCATTAAGTATTGGAAGCCTTTATGTTTGGCATGCTGAGTAATTGCAATTCTTAAAGGATCGGTTTCATCACCGCTGGCTTTTATTTGAGCTAAAATTTGATTAGCAGCATCTTCGGTTAGTTTTATCATACTTTGCCTCACTTTTATCAATTAATTATCAATCTTATATTTATCTGGTTTGTTTCTTTAGTACTGATTCAGTTGCTCTTTTGTTCATGAATAAACTGAATAAAACGTTTTGCCCAATGGTTTTGATTAGTGTCTTGTAAATGAGCATAACAAGCTAAGAGGTTTTTATACACAATGCCGTCATGATGCCCGTCAATACCACTGCCTCGATGTATTTTGTATGCAAAATTGAGAGGCTCAGTTATATTGATCAGATGTGAATAATGAAATTCATGGGCGGATATAGTGCTTTCTGTCTCATTAGCCTTGTTATGAGGAGTTTCTTTGCTGGACTGTGCTTTGCCAGGCTGTCTGGGCCAGGGCATTGATGATGTTTCACTAAAGCAAATGAGGCCACGTCCTTGAGGTGTTTCTTCCATCTGAGCATCAGCAGGTATAATACCAACCATATTAGTTTGTTGTTGATTACCTTGATACTCAGAGATGATACTGCGACATAAATACATGAGGCCACCACATTCTGCGTAGGTTGGTAAGCCATCCTCTATGGCATCAAAGACAGACTGTCGAAAAGATTGATTTGCGTATAAGCCTTCGAGTCTTTCTTCAGGAAAGCCGCCACCAATAAATAAACCGTCAATATTCTCAGGCAAGTGTTTATCAAGCAGTGAATTAACTTCAATTAATTCAGCACCTGCTGCTTCAAGTGCTTCAAGATCACCTGGGTAATAGAAGCCAAAAGCACTGTCATTAATATACGCAAGGCGTATCTGAGTTTTAACGGGCTGTGTGTTTGGGACTGATTTAATTGGACTTTTCAAGTGTTTTGGCGAATGTAAATGACTGATCTCAATGATTTTATTGAGATCAACTTGAGAAGAAATGACCGCACCAATATCAGTAATCTTTTTTTGAGCTTCACCATCTTCATTGCTGGGCATTAAGCCTAAATGGCGCTCCACAATCTCCAGGCGTTTATCTTTGTGTACAGCACCAAGAACAACAACATCTGTATAGTGTTCAATGACAGCACGTAATTTACTTTCATGCCGAGAACCCCCTAATTGATTGAGAATAACACCAGCAATATTAATACCTGGGTCAAAATCCTGATAACCTAATATCAGTGGTGCTATGCCGCGTGTCATGCCGCGGGTATCTAAGACAAGAATAACAGGTGCATCAACCAGTTTTGAGACTGCTGCATTACTATTACTGCCATCCAGGTCAAGACCATCATACAGTCCTTTGTTACCTTCAATCAGACTAATATCACAAGCAGTCATTTTACGAGAGACTAATTGCAAAATTTCATCGCGTGACATGGTGTTAAAATCAAGGGTATAGCAAGGACGACCTGAAGCACTGCCATGCCAGAGAGGGTCAATATAATCTGGGCCTTTCTTAAAAGGTTGGACTTTAAGACCTTTGTTTTTCAGGGCCGCTAATAAGCCTATGGTAATGGTTGTTTTACCTGAGGATTTGTGGGCTGCTGAAATAAATAATGGGTTTGCTGAAATAGGCATAGATTAATAGATAAGGACAAAAAGAAAGTTTTTCAAGGAGTTAGTGTTCATATGTAGCATTTAAAAATGAAAAAAAAAGGCCGCATAAGCGGCCTTTTTTGTGTTAAGTCTTTTTAAAAAAAAGAGTTCTTAACGCTTCCAAGAAGAATCTTTTTCTTCATGAGCCATATCTAAAACTTGAACAGCTTTTTCCATGAAATCATTTTTATAAGTTTCTAACTCATGACCAGCACCTGGGTTATAGTAGTCATCAGGGTGCATTCCATTTTCATTTTCAAATTTAATGAATTTAGTTTGCATGTCGATTAATTCTTTGATTAGTTCTGCTTTAGTGCTCATTTCATGTCTCCAACGTACTGAGTATTCATCAGTTATAAGCTAAAAATTTTGAAATAATATATCCGAAAATCCCCGAATACACCATATCTATAAAGGGTAGTACAAAAAGGATTAATAACCGCCTTTACGTTTGCTTTCTGGCAAACCAGAAATACGGCCACCTTGTTTGCTTGGATCTTGTGGAAAAAGGTTATATAAATCTTTAGAACCAATTTTTTCACCCCAGGTTGAACCCATTTCTTTAATTAAGGCACGTGTATTAGGGTTTTTTCCACCATTATTGATAAATTGATCACGTAAAAAATTAATCAGATCCCAATGTTTATCTGTTAATTCAATATCTTCATCAGTAGCCATCTGCTTAGCCAAACCTTCACTCCAATCAGTGATATCAACAAGATATCCATTAGCGGTGAGTTCTATCTCTTTACCTTCAAAAGTAATAGCCATTAAATCTGCTCCGTAAAAACTGTGTGTAAAATATTGACTGAAAATAACTAAAGCTGAGAGTCAATATCAATGAAATTTGAAAAATATTCATCTTAAGTAATTTAAGAGTTTGATAATATATTAGTTACAAATAAAATGCATCCCTCAAAAGAGATAGGATGTGATAAATGTCAAGCTCTGTTCTATTCATCTGAATTAACCGCTGTAATCCCTTTTTGAGGAATAAAAATACCACAACCATAACTATAAAAAGAACCCACACCGTTTTCCTGTAAAGTAATTGATTCTTCAGGATTAATGTCGGCAACCATTAAACTGCGTGTTTTTATGAATCCATCAGGTGTTTTCAATTGACGTGATTTTCCGCAGAGCATTTTTCTGACATTAATTCCCATGGCCTGAATTTGTGTATGAATAGCACTTAAAAAAGCATCTTCACTTTCTTCTGTTTCAGGTACATAGACATGGCGGGAAACAATAGTCGTCATGGTACTGAGCAAGTGTTGTTCCGATTGGCCAATTGTCATTTCATTGCCATCAATTGAGATCTTTTGCCCTGTAATAGCCTGGACTTCTTTCTTTCGGCTCATGGGGATCCGAAGTTTTAGACGAGTTCGACGTGATAATTGAATCACTTCACCACTAAAAGTGTCGGAGCGTTCCCAACCATTTCCAGATTGAGGAATATAAATATGATGAACGGCAGATTGAGGATCATCTTTAAACCAGGGCAATAATTCATTAATTGCATTCGTTAGAGCCCAGGCATGATCGAGCTTTATTTGTTTGCAGGCTACTTTAAAGGAGAGATCAATGACATTATCAGGTGCAATGAACTCATTGGATTTGTCTTCTTCATTCCAAAACATTATAGCAACCTCTTAATCTTTATTTCACATACAGTAAGCTGTGCTGACTGAATACTATTTAGGTGCACTGGTAAATTTCGCCTCTAAATCCGTTTCCCATTCATCGGGAGTATCAGGGTAGGGTGGCTTGATATCAATATCAAAGAACATTTCACCCTCTTTTGCTTTAACTTGAATCAACTTAATTAAATCAGAATAAGATTCCAATTGGTGATTTTGGATTAAAACTTCACTTAAGATTAACATACAAAAATACTCGGTTTTAAAATATAAATAAAGAAATAGGAGCATCATTCAACAAATTCAAGTCTCAAGATTACATCTTTTAATATTAGAGGATGTTAATTGACATACATCAGTAATAGTTAAAAAGTACTAGTGTATAATTTGTGCAATATGATTTGAGAAACAAATTGGTCAGAAATAGAATCTATTGGTTTATAAGACTATATTAATCTAGTTTGTGATTTATTTATTAAAATATGCCAAAAAACGATGACAAATTGATATCTATAAATAGCCATTTTTATATTGCAGAAAATCTTTTAACCAATTGATAATAATGGTTTAAATCATATTTTTATTTTAAGGTATGAAAAGATATATCCACAAGGGGATAGTAGCTGGAGGGGGATGTCTCCCAAAGGAAGGGTTTCTTACTTTATTATTAAGTCCTAAAATTCACTCCATTGTTTTTGTGTGTCTTGTGAAGGTTTACTTTATCGTGTATCTTTGCAAGGCTAAAGATTATTGTTTTAATCCTACTTTTTATCAATGTTTAAAGCAGGTTTGGAACCAAAATTAAATATTATTAAGCGATATTTTGTTAGTTGCACCCAATTTTACCTAAGGGAGAAAACCGTGCCTAAAGTAACGATCTATGATACTCCGATGCTAGATGAGCTGGAAAATGGCGAATGGCCAAGCTTTATTACATCATTCAAACGTTTAAGAGATGATCATCCTGATGAGCGTATCAATTCAATGGTTGGCGGACTGCTAGGCCAACTAGAACATTCATACGAAACACGCATGGGTTGGTGGAAAGGCGGAACCGTTTCTGTTTTCGGTTATGGCGGTGGTATTATCCCGCGTTTCTCTGAAGTTGCTGAGCACTTTCCTGAGTCTAAAGAATTTCACACGGTTCGCATTCAGCCTCCAGCGGGTAACTTCTACACTGCTGATATCCTGGAACAGCTTGCGGATGATTGGGAAGTTCATGGTTCAGGTCTGCAAACTTTTCATGGTCAGACTGGTAATATTATGTTCATCGGTTCTACAACGGAGCAAATGCAGCCTTTCTTTGACAAGTTAAACTCATATGGCTTTGACTTGGGTGGTGCAGGACCTTGTGTTCGTACCGCCATGGCTTGTGTTGGTGCTGCTCGTTGCGAGCATTCATGTACTAATGAGCAAGGCATGATGCGTCACCTGGTTAATGAGTTTCAAGATGATTTGCACAGACCAGCTCTTCCATATAAGTGGAAGATTAAAGTATCTGGCTGCCCAAATGACTGTACTAATGCAATTGAACGTGCAGATATGGCTGTTATTGGTATCTGGCGTGATGAAATGAAAGTCGATCAAGAAGAAGTAAAAGCTTTCGTTGCTGATAAAGGCCGTGACTATGTCATTGACAATGTGACTGACCGTTGTCCAACCAATGCAATAAAATTAGCTGATGATAATACTCTTGTTGTAAATAATAAAGAATGTGTTCGTTGTATGCATTGTATTAATGTGATGACTAAAGCACTAGCTCCTGGTGATGATACAGGTGTCACTGTTCTGATTGGTGGTAAGCGTACCCTAAAAATTGGTGACATGATGGGTACTGTTGTAGCACCTTTCTTGAAAGTTGACACCATGGAAGAGATTGAATACCTGGTTGAATTAACGGGTGAAATGATTGATTTCTTCGCCGAAAATGCACTTGAGCATGAACGTACGGGTGAAATGATTGAGCGTATAGGCCTGGTTAATTACCTTGAAGGTATTGGTCTTGACTTAGATCCAAATATGGTGAGTGAGCCGCGTCAGTGTTCATACGTCCGTATGGATGGCTGGGACGAAGAAGTTAAGAAATGGTATGACAAAAAAGCTGAAGCAGCGACTGCTTAATTTTTGTTAGTGACATTTCAGTTAGATATTCAGGGGATAGTTCTCCTGAATATAAACAAGTTTATTAAAATAGGAAATTAAAATGGCTGCAGATAGACCTCAAATGCCCATCGAATCTGGTGCTCCAGATGGATTCCAGTATATGCATCCAACAATGCGTAGGAACTTCGGATTGTGGAAATACCATGAAAGACCACGTCCAGGCGTATTAAAGCATGTTGCTCATAGCGGTGACGAAATATATACAATTCGTGTTGGTACTGCTCGTATTCTTGATGTCTACACATTACGCGAAATTACACGTATTGCTAATGAATTAGGTGATGGATTTATTCGTTTCACCATTCGCTCTAACCTTGAATATATGGTTGATAGTGAAGCAAAAGTGGCACCAATGATTGAAGCAATTGAAAAAGCGGGCTTAATCGTTGGTGGTACTGGTCCTACTATTACTGCTCCTTCCCATACACAGGGTTGGTTGCACTGTGACATCCCAGGTTCTGATGCATCAGGTGTTGTTAAGTCGATGATGGATGAGCTGGTCACAGAATTTAAACGTGAAGAAATGCCTAACCGTGTTCATATCACAACTTCTTGTTGTCAAATTAACTGTGGTGGTCAAGGCGACATCGCGATTAACATTCAGCACACTAAGCCACCTAAAATTGCTCACGATTTAGTTGCAAATGCTTGTGAACGTCCAACAATTGTTGCACGTTGTCCAGTTGCTGCGATTCGTCCTGCAATGGTTGAAGGCAAGCCTACTCTTGAAGTCGATGAGAAGAAGTGTATCTGTTGTGGTGCATGTTACCCTCCTTGCCCTCCAATGCTAATTAATGATGCGGTTCACACTACTCTTGCAATCTGGGTTGGTGGTAACCACTCAAATGCACGTGGTAAGCCTACATTCCAAAAATTGGTTGCTGCTGGTATTCCAAATAACCCACCTCGCTGGCCTGAAGCAACAGCTTTAGTTAAGCGTATCCTGAAAGTCTACAAAGAAGACGCAAAAGATTGGGAACGCATGAATGATTGGATCGAAAGAATTGGTTGGTTTGGCTTCTTTGAGAAAACAGGTCTGCCTTTCACTAAGTTCCACATTGATGATTGGAGAGGCGCGCGTAACAGCTTGAATGCTTCTACTCACATCCACTTTTAATTGACTCGGACTTCTTTTTGACTTAGGTCATTTAAAGAAGTCCGACTAGGTAAATCCTTAATGAAGTTTACATTATTAATTAATGAAGGACCTTACCAGCACCAGGCTTCTGATACTGCGTATCAGTTTGCTAAGGCTGCTTTGGAAAAAGGTCATGAAATATATCGTGTGTTCTTTTATAACGATGGCGTCAACAACGCAACTCGTTTGGCTATACCACCTCAGGATGACCGTAATATTACGGAAAACTGGGCGACACTAGCTAAAGAACATGAATTGGATATGGTTGTTTGTATCGCCGCTGCACAGCGTCGTGGCATGTTAGATGCTGACGAAGCGGGCAGACAAGGTAAAGATGCCGATAACATCCACCCAGCATTCCGTATTTCTGGTCTAGGCCAGTTAGTGGAAGGTGGTATCCAGGCTGATCGTTTATTAACATTTGGTGATTAAGGGGAATAAATATGAGTGAAGGCATAAAGAAATTCATGTTTGTGAACACAAAAGCACCATATGGTACCGTTTACGCATTAGAATCATTAGAAGTTGTATTAATTAGTGCTGCTTTTGATCAATCCGTTAGTCTTGTTTTTTGTGATGACGGTATTTTTCAAATTGCAAACAATCAAAATACAGAAGCTTCTGGAATGAAAAACTTTTCACCAGCGTATAAAGCTCTGGGCGACTATGATATCAACAAAATTTATGTTGAAACTGAGTCTTTAGAAGAACGTGGTTTAACTCTGGATAACATCATGGCTTTGACTTATGAAGACGAAGATGATGATTGGGCAGAGAAATCATCCATTATACCTATTACACGTGCTGAACTTGCTGACCTGATGGATGAGCAAGACGTCGTAATTAGCTCTTAAGGGGAGATGACACAATGGCAATGTTACACACTGTAAATAAATCACCTTTTGAGCGTAATTCACTGAGCTCATGTCTGACGAAATCAAAAGAAGGTTCGACTATTCTTTTGATTGAAGATGCTGTAGTTGGTGCACTAAAAGGTACTGTTGTTGCAGATAAATTAAATGCAGCAGTTGCAAACAAAAACGTATGTGTTCTTGGTTCAGATCTGAATACACGCGGTTTTACTGAAGCTGATATAATTGATGGAATTAAAATCGTTGATTACGCTGGTTTCGTTGATCTGGTAGCCGAGCATTCAAACGTTCAGTCTTGGCTGTAATTTTATATAAAAATTTTAATATTGGAGTTTAAATAATGGCTACTATTTCTGTAGAAGGTAAGGACATTGAAGTTGATGAGGAAGGCTATCTGGTAAATCTGGATGAGTGGTTTCCTGCAATTGCTTCTGTAATGGCTGAAATTGATGAAGTTGAAATGGGTGATGATCACTGGGACATCATTAACTTCCTTCGCGAGTACTATGAAGAGTATCAAATTGCTCCAGCAGTTCGCGTATTAACTAAGGCAGTTGCTAAAAAGTTGGGTAAAGAAAAAGGTAATTCTAAGTACCTTTATGAATTATTCCCTTATGGCCCTGGTAAGCAAGCATGTAAATTTGCTGGTCTTCCAAAGCCAACTGGTTGTGTATAAGTACAACTTGTAGCAAAGCAGTTCATGTGTGAGAGGTTTTTTTCATAAGAAAATCTCTTACGCATCATTTTAAATAATTATTAATGGGTAGGTAATATGTCAGCGTTTTATGCGCTACTGCTTACAGTGGCTTTTCTTGTCCTGATTATTGGACTTACGAAAAAAATTATTCAATATTCACGCGTGCCTGCACCGTTGAAAATACCCGTTACACCAGCGCCTTTAACGAAAGGTGGTGTGGCCGTCAGGCTGGCTAAAGAAGCAATCTTATTTGCCGCCTTATTCCGTTCTAATAAATGGACCTGGCTGTTTGGCTGGATGTTCCATATGAGTTTGTTCATCGTTCTTATTAATCACTTACGCTTTTTTATTAAAGATGTACCTCTACCCCTGGTACTACTACAAAACGTTGGTGAATACGCTGCATTTACAATGTTTATAGGTCTTGCAGGACTTCTAATTCGTCGCATTTTTGTTGCACGAGTAAAATATATTTCATCACCATCAGATTATCTATGGCTGATATTACTCATGGTTATTGCCTTAACAGGTATTGTAATGCGTTTTGTCTCACACACAGACATTATCGCAGTTAAAGAATTTTCTTTAGGTCTATTAAGACTTAATTGGCAGACTTTACCTACAGATTTTCCGTTAATGGTTCATCTGCTCTTGGTTGCAGTGTTAATGATATTGCTGCCATTTAGTAAACTGCTACACATCCCAGGCTTGTTTTTTGCTCCTACACGTAATCAAGTTGATAACCCACGTGAAGAGAGACATATTGCACCATGGGCTGCTGAATTAGATGCAGAAAAGAATAAAGTTCAACCTAAATAAGAATAGAGCATCATTCTTACTATTGATTAAGTAAGCTCTTAATAGCAAAGAGTGATACCTAGGAATTTTTTGAGGATTTAGACAAGTGGCAGACTTTGAAACTCCCAAGTTTAGAGAGTACCCAGCAGTTCCCCTGATCAAACAGGATGAAATGGCTGGTGGCGGACCGTTCGTTTCACGTGCGGAATTCGATACAGATCTAGGCTATCCTGGTGAATTACCAGAAGATTGGAAAGAAAAAACACTGGAAAAAATGGGTGATCTATTAGGTCGCTATCGTTCACTTCAAGTGTTTATGGACTCATGTATCAAATGTGGTGCATGTACTGATAAGTGCCATTATTTTATTGGTACCAATGACCCTAAAAATATGCCAGTCGCTCGTCAGGATCTGATGAGAAAAGTATATCGTCGTTATTTCACCTTTGCTGGTAAATACTTCCCTAAATTAGTCGGTGCAGTTGATCTAACAGAAGATGTGTTAGATGAATGGTACAACTACTATCACCAATGTTCGGAATGTCGTCGTTGTTCTGTTTTTTGCCCAATGGGTATTGATACTGCAGAAGTGACTATGGCTGCTCGAGAGATTTTAGCCAATGTGGGTAAAGCTCAAAAATACTCTAATCAGATTATTCAGAAGGTCTATAAGATTGGTAATAATCTGGGGTTACCAGGCAAGGCATTAAAAGGCATTCTCGAAGATCTCGAAGAAGAGATGGAAGATGAATGCGGTGTTCCAGTTAAATTCAATATGGATGAAGTGGGTTGTGATGCATTACTTATGACTCCATCGGCTGATTTTTTTGCAGAGCCTCATATTGATGGTTTGATTGGTTATGGTAAAGTTCTTCACGAGCTGGGTATTACCTGGACCGTGAGCTCTAAAGCTTCTGAAGCAGCAAACTTTGGTTTGTTTATTGGTAGTTATGACAATATTCAGAAGGTTTCAATGCGAATTCGTGAAGCAGCCATTGAATTAAAAGTAAAGCGTATTATCTTTGGTGAGTGTGGACATGCATGGCGTGTTGCTTATAGTTTCCTAAATACACTTGCTGGACCATTTGATTTCTTAGATCAAAATTATCCTATACCTCAGCACATACTTGAAGTGACCTATGGTGCACTAGAAGATGGCAAATTGCGTATGAATAAAGCGGAAAATGATCATTTAACAATGACATTCCACGATTCATGTAACGTAGCTCGTGCTTCTCGCATGGGTGATACACCTGGCGGTCAATTTGATATCCCACGAGCAGTTATTCAAGCGTCTTGTAACAACTATGTAGATATGGATGCAGACACCATTAAAGATGCAACTTTCTGTTGCGGCGGCGGCGGTGGTTTGTTAACCGACGATTTAATGGAGTTACGTGTAAAAGGTGCTTTACCAAGAATGGAAGCCCTTAAAGAAGTAACAGAGGAAAGCGGCGTAACCAATATTGCAGCAATTTGTGCAATTTGTAAGAGTCAGTTTACTAAAACTTTACCTTATTATGGCTTCGAAATGGATGCAATCATGAGTGTTCACCAGCTTGTTAGTGAAGCAATTGTCATGAAGGGTAGTGAACAAGAAAAAGAACTTGATGGTGTTGAAGAAGATGAAGACGCTAAGTCTGAGGATTAAGTTTCATCATCTTTAATTAATTTAACATTATAAGAATTATCATAGCAATTTATATAATTGCACAAAATTTAGCTTGATAGGAGAAAAATGAATGTCTACTGCTGATAAAGCTCCGAATGCAGATAAACTAACCAACACACGTTTTACTGAAACAAGGTTAGAACACACTGGTACACAAGAGTGGAACACCTGGACTGACAATATTTTTCAGGCTGGTTGGTCACACAAATGTCCTACTTATATTAATAGAACACCACCTTGCCAGGGCAGCTGTCCAGCTGGTGAAGACATTCGTGGTTGGTTGGATATTATTCGTGGCATGGAAAAACCAACTCATGAAGACATGAGCCGTGATGAATATGCATTCCAACGCTCTACAGATGCGAATCCATTTCCATCTGTAATGGGACGTGTTTGTCCTGCGCCGTGTGAAGATGGCTGTAACCGTAATGAACTGGATGATAATGTTGGCATCAACTCTGTTGAACAATATATTGGTGATACTGCTAAAGCAGAAGGCTACAAATTTAAAGCAGCAGAACAAGATAGCGGTAAGAAAGTTGCGATTATTGGTGGTGGACCTGCTGGTTTAGCTGCAGCTTATCAACTGCGTCGCGTTGGCCATGCTTGTACTGTTTTTGATGATCATGCAGAGCTTGGCGGCATGATGATGTATGGTATTCCTGGTTATCGTGTACCTCGTGATGTACTCCACCATGAAATGAATCGTATTGTTGAAATGGGTGTTGAAATTAAATTAAACACTCGTGTTGGAACTGATGTAAAAGCTGAAGACCTTGAAAATGACTTCGATGCCGTACTTTGGGCTATTGGTTGTAAAGAAGGTCGTGGTTTGCCAATTGATGGCTTTGATGATGCACCTAACTGTATTAGTGGTGTTGCTTTCCTTGAAGCATTTAATGACGGCCGCTTACAAGTTTCATCTGAAAAAGTAGTTTGTATTGGTGGTGGTGATACTTCAATTGACGTGGCATCAGTTGCTCGTCGTCTTGGTAATATCACAAACATTGCAGAAAAAGATTTTGCAGAAAATGTTGTTTTAGGCCATACAGCACATGATGTTGCTGATTCTGCAACAAAAGATGGTGCGGATGTGACTTTGCTTTCTCGCTCATCTATTGAAAATATGCCAGCAGCACAGCATGAAATTGATGATGCACTTCGTGAAGGTGTCACAATTATTGGTTGTGTTAGTCCAGTTGCAGTTGTCAGAGATGATAGTGGTCGTGCTACAGCTTTACGTGTAGTTAAACTTGAAGCCGATGGTAAAACACCTATTGAAGGTTCTGAGTATGATATCGAAGCCACATTAATTGTCTCGGCTATCGGTCAGAAAGGTGACATGACGGGTATTGAGCAGATGGATAATGGTCATGGCTTCATTGATGGTGATGCTCATTATCAAGTGAAAGGCAAGCCTGGTCATTTCCTGGCGGGTGATATTGTTCGTCCTCATTTACTAACAACCGCTATTGGTCAAGCATCGATTGCTGCAGAATCAATTCATCATTACCTGACCCAGGGTGATGAAGAGATGAAGAAACGTCCAAAAGTAGATAAGCATGTATTTTCTTTAGAGAAGAAGATGGATGATACTGGTCTTGCTCCTGAAGCATCACCAGTACACGGTCACAATAGTGTTCGTGGTACTAATGATGCTAACTTTGCTATCCACAACTACGAGAATCGCTCTGCTAACGATATTATCAGTCATGATAAGTTATTCTTAGGACATTTTGAATATGAGCCACGTCATGTACGTGACACAATCGATGTTGATTCTGAAGAAGTATTAGGCCATTTTGCTGAGCGTCTTGTTGCTCTGTCTGAAGAAAATATCGTTTCAGAAGCTAAGCGTTGTATGTCTTGTGGTATGTGTTTTGAGTGTGATAACTGTGTTATCTATTGTCCTCAGGATGCAGTTAAGAAAACACCTAAGAATCAATCCACTACTGGTCGTTATGTTTATACTGACTATGACCTTTGTATTGGTTGTCATATCTGTAAAGATGTTTGCCCAACAGGCTATATTGATATGGGTCTTGGTGACTAAGCAATATTGAGCTAACAATAGCTTTAGATTAAGAATAATTAATCTAAAGCTAATACGCAGTCATTATTATTTAATAACTAAAATATAATAACAATGACTGGTAAATTGGAGAATTAATGTGTGGTCGCACCTAAACTTTGACTTTGGTTTCAACTCTTCTTGTTTAAGAAAGAGTTTGAAAAAGTTGCCACTTACTATAATGG
Source organism: Gammaproteobacteria bacterium (assembly GCA_016744395.1). Lineage (GTDB taxonomy): Bacteria > Pseudomonadota > Gammaproteobacteria > GRL18 > GRL18 > GRL18. The sequence continues at coordinate 16,150 of JADGEK010000007.1, forward strand.
GATTGGCATTAATTGCTGGTTTCAGTACTGCTAATGCAAATCAGGATGGACTTGGTCCTAAGATTACATTACCTGAAAATAGTGAAGGTAAAAGTTGTTTATTCCCTTCTGAGCAAATGCGTCGTGAACATCCTGATATGTTGAAGCATGACAGGATTCAAACTCTACGTGAAGGTGTCAGAGCTCAAGCTGATGGTAAAGTGCTTGATGGTAGTTTAAAGCAATGTGTTAACTGTCACGCTATAAAAGACGCAAGCAATAAATTTGTTCGTATCGATAATGAACAACACTTTTGTGCTTCTTGTCATAAATACGCTGCAGTATCAATTGATTGCTTCCAGTGTCATAGAGACATTCCAGAAGGTAGTGGTGATTTTCACGCACTGACGAACCATAAAGATGTTAACTATAGTAATGTTGCTCCAGGTACTTATAGTCTAACAACTGAAGATATGGCAAATATTGCCCCTGAGGTTATTTCAGATGACAATTAATAACGAAAATAAAAACAATGGTGAGACTGCATCTTCAGCAGAGTCATCAATAAACTTAGAGGCATCGCGCCGAAATTTTATTTTCGGTTCTGTGGCAGCTGCAGGTTTAACTGTCGCTCCAGGTATGATGTTGTACCAAACAGCAAATGCTCGTTCATTGAGCGATTTTTCTCTTAAAGACGGCGCTTCTTCTAAGGTCCGCTGGGGTATGCTAGTTAATACCACGAAAGAAGTTGATTGGAATAAGTGTGTCGAGGCCTGTAATAAAGAACATGGTCTTGGTAATGAAAAAGATTCACGTGATGACCAAAAAACTCAGTACATTCGAGTTGTAGATGTTAAAAATAAAGGCACAGGTTATTCCATGTCTTTACCCGTCATGTGCCAACATTGTGAAAATGCACCTTGTGTTGATGTTTGTCCAACAGGTGCTTCGATGAAACGAGCTGATGGTATTGTTCTTGTTGATCGACATCGTTGTATTGGCTGTCGTTATTGTATGATGGCTTGCCCATATAAAGCACGTTCTTTTGTACATGAAGTGTTAACGGATCAAACTGAAAACACTCCACGTGGTAAAGGTTGTGTAGAGTCTTGCAATATGTGTGTTAGTCGTATTGACAATGGCCAGGAACCTGCCTGTGTTGAAGCAAGTGAGGGCGCAATTATTTTCGGTGATTTGAATGATCCTGAAACTCCTATTGCTAAGATTCTTGCAAAACATGGTGGTAAACAAATTCGAGCTGATCTTAAATTAAACCCTGGCGTTCACTATCAGGGCATTTAATTTTTCTGATACTTTTCTAAGCCATACTTAATTCGTTATGACTTAGAAACCTTTGTAGAACTAGTATTAACCACTTAATACCTGGTGTAACGAGTAAATAAAATGAAAAAATTACACTTTCTTGAAGTAGAAGGGAATACGAAAGGTTTTTATTCCTTTCTTGGTCTGTTTGGACTGATTTCTCTTATAGGTGTTCTTGCAGCCTATTATATGGAACATAATGGACACTGGGTTACTGGAATGAGTAACCAGGTGATTTGGGGAACACCTCATGTTTTTGCTATCTTTTTAATTGTAGCTGCATCGGGTGCACTTAATATTGCTTCAATTTCTTCTGTCTTTGCAAAGACTAGCTATAAACCTTTAGCACGCTTATCTGGAATATTAGCAATTTCACTCCTTTCTGGTGGTCTAGTTGTTTTACTGTTAGATTTAGGACGCCCTGATAGATTAATTGTGGCAATGACACAGTTTAATTTTGTTTCTATCTTTACATGGAACATATTATTGTATACAGGTTTTATGGGTATTGTTGGTATTTACCTATGGACCATGATGGATAGACCTTATAATAATCTGACTAAGAAAGCAGGCATGGCTGCTTTTATCTGGCGTCTGATACTAACCACTGGTACTGGTTCAATCTTTGGTTTTTTGATTGCTCGTGAAGCTTATGATTCTGCTCTACTCGCACCCATGTTTATTATTATGTCATTTTCATTTGGTCTTGCCTTCTTCTTATTATTCTTGATGGGTTCATATAAATATACACAGCGTGAACTTGGCGATTACATTGTTAATCGTTTAAAGAATTTATTAGGAGTCTTTGTTGCAGCGGTACTTTATTTTGTCATTATTTATCACGTGACAAACCTGTATTCAGCTGATCACCGTGGTATTACACAATTTATTCTAACCAGTGGTGGCATTTACACATTCTTATTTTGGGTTGTACAAATTGCTTTAGGTTCTTTGGTTCCTCTGGCTCTGCTTTACGGACCTACAGGTAATAACAGAACAATGGTTGGTACAGCATCTGTGCTGATTATATTAGGTGGGCTTGCACAGCTATATGTAATTATTATTGGTGGACAAGCTTATCCAATGCAGTTATTCCCTGGCATGGAAGTTAGCAGCTCTTTCTATGATGGTGTCGTTGCAGTTTATGCACCATCTTTACCTGAATTTTTATTAGGTCTGGGCGGTGTTGGTGTAACATTACTTCTTGCTACAATTGCAATAGCTGCGATGAAGTTTTTACCAGCAAGTCTGTCAGATGAAGTTGCTGATCCACACGGTAAGTAATCCAATATTGTAGACAAAAAACCAGCTATTTGCTGGTTTTTTTCTGTAATATTTTAACATTATTCAAGTGTCAGCCCACATTTGTACTAGTTTAATATAAGTCACATCAACTCCCTGTGTTTCTTCTGCTTTAGGATTTTCTTTGAGCATTTTTTCTCTTGCCTGCCAAAGTTCATAGAGTATTTCTCGTTTATTGGTATCTTGAATCATACTTTGTGCCCAGGTGACACAAACAAGTCGTTCTCCAGCAGTGACTTCATCTACGTAGTGCCAACTGGTTGATGGGTAAACTATGGCACTGCCTGCTTTTAGTTTGGCCCTATGTTCTCCATATTTTGTGACAATGACTAAATCACCCCCCGCATACTCCTCAGGGTCATTTAAAAAAATTGTAGTGGAGACATCAGTACGATACATATTAGGCATCTGACCCATAATGGGATTGTCTATATGACCTCCATAGCCCATACCTTTACGATAACGGGCTAAAAAAGGGGCCCCAATTTTTTTCATCATTACGGCCGCTTTATAAGTTTCATTATTAATTAAACTGCCCATGAGAATGTTATTAATGGATTGCATTTGAGGTGAATTATCCTGGATTAATTCTTCATTGTTCTTAACATTTTGGGCAACGTCACCAGCGGATATTTTTCCATCAACAAAGTTGGATTGTTTTAAAATAGCTTGTATTGACTTAAGTTGTTCTAGGTTGATGACGTCTGGAATTTGAATTAGCACAATATAAATACTCCAATAATTACTCTAAGATAAAAGTTTTTTGTATCGACCAGTTTATCAGGGATATTGAAGTTTTAACAATTACCCCCATATTATTTACTTCAATCAATTATTTAGAGATGAGCATGATAAGAGTTTTAAATGTAGTCATTGATGGTCAGATGTCTACTGTAAATGTCGACGAGGATATGGTGATTTCCGGTTCACCCTTATTTAATAAAATGGATGAGGATATGAATAAAGGTTGGACCTTGAGTAAAGAATTTGTTGAAAATCCTGATATTACTCAACGGTGTCAAATTGTGGGTGACAAATTGTTGACTGCGATGGAAGATGGTAATGAGCAGATGAAGACGATGATGGCGGGTTATATCCTTTCTAGAGTGCCTAATATTATGACAATATATATTGATAATACAGGTGAAATTTTTGAGACTCAAATAGAATTAGCACCTCAATAGTTCATTAATCCATTAAACCCTTTTTTAGTTACAGCTGTTAGGATACAAATTATGAGAATGAAGTCAAAATGGGGCAAGAACGGTAAAAAACGCTCGGTTGCTGATAATGCCAGTGCAACGGCTTTTATTGCCTGGCGCATCGCCCAGGATGCGTTACTGGATCTTGAGGAAGAACAGTACCAAACGGACAGCTTAAGCCAGCGTATGGATGTCATTGTTGAATTTGTAATTTTTCTGGCACACTTGGCTGATCGTATAACCTATGAACGTATGTCTCCTGAAGAGCGTGAGGAATTTGTTGTCACTATGGTTAAACATCTGGCACGAACTCATCAGGCCAGTATGGAAGAAATAGACGGTGTTAAAGACTATAAAGAAGGATTTATTAATTTAGTTAATGAACGCATGTCAGATTATGCTGATATGCCTTATGAAGATGGCGAGCCAAGTTTTCTTATGAAGCGATATCTTGGTTCAAAAGTTCAGGCGGTTATGGGTGAGAATTTTAATAAATGGATTGAAACTCAAGTGCTTGAAATCAATGCGCCTAATGCAATTCAACACTTAAATAAAGCCATCAATGATCTTTATAAACCCGCTTTTTAGATCCTAGATCAAGAGAAATTCATTGAAATAAAACTTTTGTTTAATCGGGTTGATTTTTCAGTTACTATAGCTTCTGGATTCTCAATCTGCCTCATCGTATATTTATTAATGAGCAGAATAACACGATAAGGTTGTTATTTTGGTACTAAATTCTTTGTTTTATAAGGAAATACGGTCTCACCACTTATTTAATTGTCTATCGGATGAGTGTTTTGAGGTTATTTCACATCATTCAGGCTTACTTTCATTAAAAAAGAATGAAATTTTATTTGAATGTGGTTATGAAGCCAGTCATTTTTTTCTCGTTCGAACTGGCCAGATTTCTTTGTTCCAAACTTCCCTTGATGGTAATGAAAAGATAGTTGATATCTTTGGGCCAGGCCAGACTTTTGCTGAAACCTCCATGTTTATTGATAGTAAGTGCTATCAAGTCAATGCAAGAGCCACCTGTGATACAGATTTGTTTTATTTTGATTCGGAAAAGTTTAAGTCACAATTATATCTCTCAAGTGAATCATGTTTTTCAATGATGGCTGAGATGAGCAATCGTTTAAAAAACCAAACTCAGGAAATTATTGAATTATCGATTCATGATGCACAATATCGTCTGGTTAATTATCTTTTGGAAAATAGTTGTGATCAAACTCAGAATTCCTGTCTTCCTCTTGTAAAACTATCCACAACAAAATCCATTTTGGCTTCTCGTTTGTCCATTACACCAGAGACTTTTTCACGAATTCTTGCACGTTTAAAAAAGCAGGAGTTAATCACCATTAAAGAGGATATTATTGTTTTAACTGATTTAGACAAATTGAGACGTTTAGTCGGGTGCTGCATGTCGGGTGATTTGAACAATGGCTCAAAACTGAGACAAATTTTGCGTTTCACGGCTTAGTTATAAGTACTAAAAGTATGGGACATAAAAAAACCAGCAGTTGCTGGTTTTTTTATTGAAAAGCTTTTTGTTGCTCTTTATAAAAAGAGAAGAACTATTTTCAGAAGCTCCTATTTCCAATCAGCAAAGCCATCAGTTTTCTTTTCTAAGCCATCTTCGTAACCAGCAGTATATGCTTCAGTAACACGCTGTTCTTCACGCTCTGGGTTACAAACGTAACCACCTTGCCAGCCTTGGATATACTCTGGGTTTACGCCTTCAGCTTCCATTTTTACTGTTAGATCATGATATTCTTGGTTCATCGGTTTTTCCTTTAAGTTTCCAGTCAGTTAAAATTTTGCTCTATGAATAGAACAAGATTATATAGACTTTAAATTAATAGCAGTCAAAATTATAAATATAATGAAAGCAGATTCTGACAAAATAATAATCTGCTTATATTAAACGATTTAAAGCTGAAATTCCAGTTTTAAACTGATTTTTTGTGAACTTTTCAGCCTTTGGAACTATGCTTTAAATCGTTTTAATGCTTCCCCTGAGTCAATTGCTTTCCTGGCCATTTCAGCACCATTTTCAAGTGAATCAGCCTTGTTTGTTTTAAACAGACAAATAGAAGCCGCTAATATCAGTGAGTCTTTACTCGTGCTATTTTTGCCTTCCAGTGCATCTAAGCCTGCTTTTACTGTTGCTTTGGTTGCGGCATCAAGATCAAATGAAGGCCTGTCTTCTGCTTCAGGCATCTCATAAATTTCAATATCTTTGGACAATGGCGTTGAACGTGTTTTGTGATCCATACCCAAGTCGTTGGCTGCATTAACAATCATGAGTTGATCGTCACTATCACCTTCATAAAAATGTACTTTAGCAGGTTGTTGCAGCGAAGGAATTAGACCGCCTTCAACTCCACGAGCGATAATTGCTGCATCAAATCCTACCATTCTTGCCAAATCAGTATAAACGGAAGGATAAGCTTTATGTACAAAGCCCGTATATAATGTTGTCTTTTTCTGACCTCTTAGAGGACCCACCAGGCATTCTAATGTAGTAATCGCGGTTCGTTTAACAATGGCAGTCCGTAGAGGAGTTAGCTCATATAATGATGGGCAGTATGTTTTTTGATCAACATATGCCCAGCCAATTGCAGGATCAGCTACTCGTTTAGCCGCTTGCTCCATTGTTAAATCAACGCTTAAACCCGCTTCTTTTAAAATCAGGTGAGTTGTAATGCCAAATTTAGGGCTGACACTTACAACACCATGAGAGGCTGCTGGGGCACCACAGGCAGCTAATACCGCTGGTAAAAAGGGTACGACAGGCAAATCTCTAACATGGCCATTGTAGGCATCTGCGATGTCGATGACTTCATCAACATCAGCTGTTATTATTTCCGAGCGTTCGACAATGGCTTGTAATAAGCCTCTGTTCTCATCTTGTGTTTCACGTTTCATACGCAAGCCAACAAGTAATACCGCAATTTGGACAGGATCAGCCTGGCCACTTAAAATAAAATCCATTGCAGATTTCGCATCTTCATAAGGAAGATTTTTACTGTATTCAGGTCCTGTACAGACACGTTGTATACAAGAGCGTAAATGCATTCTTTCTTGATGAAGCGTCTTTGTTTCACTCATTGGATGTTTCCTTTAAATCAATCGATAATCATTTTCATAATGACTGCAGTTGTTGCCTGTTTCTTAGCTATATCTTAGAAAAGAACAGTGCTAAGCTATTGACTACAAACTTTTATTTTATCTTTATGAAAGACTATTCCCACTGTAATAAAGGATACTCGACCGAAAATGAGTATACTTTATTGATAGACTTCAACGGTATATCTCTATGGGATAGGATTGAAAAAAATTTTGTCAACAGCCACAATAAAAGGTATTATATAGTAAATAACCAAGTAAAACACTCAGGAATTGTTGGATTTATGCCTTAGATAATAAATTTAACCAAGTAATATGAGTCTATATCAGAGGTCGATATGAATTTAAGTGAAGAAGAAATAATGGATTTAAACAGTGGCTTAAAAGCGTTGGAAGATAAGCACTTTACAAGAGCCGTACAGTTATTGTCACCCCTTGCAGAAAAAGGTGAACCTGAAGCTCAGCACCGTATGGCTGTTATGTATCAAAATGGTTTGGGAATACATCGTAATGAAACTGCTGCTGCATTATGGATGAAATTATCCGCTGATCAAGGCTATGAACTGGCCTGGCACGGTATGGGCTTTATGTATATGGAAGGTGAAGGTGTGGATAAAAATCCTGATGAAGCCATTCGATGGTTCAATAAAGGAATTGATGCAGGTCTGATTGGTTCTATGACAACTTTAGCGATGATGTATAAAGAAGGCAATGGCGTAGAAAAAAATCCTGAAGAAGCTGACCGTTTATTAAAGCTTGCTGGTTTTTAAATACCTGCAAAAAAACTCTTAATTCAGCTTACTTGGATGAGAGTATTATTCAAATCTCAATATTAGAGATTGTTGACCTATATTAAATCTATTATTTAGCTAGGTTGGTATTATTAACCTGTTGTGGCGAATTAAATCGCCTGCTTTGCTGTGAGAATTAAATGAGAGCTTCACAATTATTTGTTGTTTTAGATCAAGAGTTTAAAGGTGCACAAACGGGACATCATACCCCTGTTATGATTTGGGGACCACCAGGTATTGGAAAATCCCAACTGGTCAGCCAGGTGGCTGAAAAACATGGACGTACTTTGATTGATATTCGTCTTTCTCAAATGGAACCCAGTGATTTACGTGGAATCCCATTTAAAGATGGAGACAAAGTGGAGTGGGCTATACCTTCTATGTTGCCAGATGCGGAGAAACATGGCAGTGAAGGGATTTTATTCTTAGATGAAATTACTTCAGCTCCTCCAAGCGTCTCAGCAGCAGCTTATCAGTTAATTCTGGATCGACGTCTCGGGGATTATAAAATACCTGATGGCTGGGCTATTTTTGCGGCAGGAAATCGTCAGGGTGATCGCGGTGTGACTTATAGTATGCCTGCTCCATTGGCAAATCGTTTTTCCCACTATGAAATTGACATTAATCTGGATGACTGGGTTGCCTGGGCTTATCAAACTGGAATTGATGAAAGAATTATTGCCTTTTTACGATTCCGTCCTGATTTATTGTTTGATTTTGACCCAGCACATAATCCAGTGGCTTTTCCATCGCCAAGAACCTGGGAATTTGTTCATAGAGCTTTACAGAAGTTCATGGATCATCCAGAGTTATTTGTTGGTGCTTTGCAGTCCTGTGTCGGCCCCGCAGCAGGTATAGAGCTTAATGCGTTTATTTCTAATTTGGATCAAATGCCTGACTTAGATGCGATTATCAATGGCGAAAGTGTTCCCACACCGACGGAAATTGATTTGCAATATGCCGTGGCTTCAGCTTTAGTGGGAAGGGCGATTCGAGCAAGAGGCTCAGATGAGGCCAATAAGACTTATACCAATATTTTAAAATATGCATCCAGCTTCCGTCAAAAAGAAATGGGCGTGATGTTGGTTTCGGATATGCATCGAGCCATTGGTGAAGATTTGTTTGAAGTGGAAGAGTTTGCCAATTGGGCAGATGCCATCGCTGATATCATGCTTTATGGATAACTCTGGTTTTAGCACAGAAGTTGAAACCAAACTCGGTGCGGCGCGAACTCGACTGATTTTAGATAAACCTTTTTTGGGGGCACTGGTGCTTCGTTTACCCATTGTTGAGGCTGATCCATCCTGGTGTAAAACGACCGATACAGACATGAAAAAACTGTATGTGAATCCAGAATACATTGAACAACTGACGGTTGAAGAAACTCAATTTGTGCTGGCACATGAAGCTTTGCATTGCGCTTTGTCTCATTTTGCACGTCGTCAGCACCGAGTGAAACTACGTTGGGATATGGCCTGTGATTTTGCCATTAACCCCATTCTTATCGAAGATGGTTTAAAGCCACCACCTCATATTTTGTATATTCGTGAATACAATGGTATGACGGCTGAAGAAATTTACCCCACTCTCAAAGACAATGAAAATGATGCTGACAGTGAATTGGGGCAAAATAATTCAGAAGGGGAAAATGAGCAAGGAGAGCAGACTGATCAGGGAGATGCCAAAGACACTCAAAGCCAAAAACTTAATAATGAAGAACAAAATGAAGGTGAGCGTGGCAAAGGTCAGACAGGTGAAGGTAAAGAGTCTGAACAAGGTTCGGGTGAAAGCACTCAGAAAGAACCACCTCCAACGCCTAATAATGATGAGATTCAAAACCTCAGTGCGCAATGGCAACAACGTTTAGCAGGTGCTGCACAGCAAGCATTACAAGCGGGCAAACTCAGTCAGTCTATGGCTCGTCTGGTGGATCATTTGCTTCAACCCCAGCTTCCATGGCGTATGTTATTAGCCCGTTATATGAGTGCCACAGCAAGAGAAGATTACAGTTATACCCGTCCTTCCAGTCGCCGTGGTGAACCTGCAATCTATCCACGATTACGTAGCCATATGGTCAATATCGTAGTGGCTCTGGATATCAGTGGCTCAATAGCAACCAAAGAAATTCGTGAATTTCTTTCTGAAGTGGACCAAATTAAGGCACAGGTTCGCGCCCGTATTGCCCTTCATGCCTGCGATACAGAAGTCACCGATGAAGGGCCATGGGAGTTTGAACCCTGGGATGAACTGAAGCTGCCGATTAAATTCAAAGGGGGTGGTGGGACCCGATTTACTCCCGTTTTTGATTGGGTTGAAAAACAGGAGATGTGTCCCGATCTATTAGTTTACTTTACGGATGCTGAAGGCGAATTTCCAGAACAAATGCCTATGTATCCAGTCATTTGGCTGGTCAAAGGCAAAGCACCTGTTCCCTGGGGACAACGGATCCAATTGAATTAAATTGGTCACTTTTGCAAATGAGCTTTTGTTCGCTCATTTTTGTAAACTCTTTACATATAAATCATGAATAGTAGAAAGAATGCCCTTATCTAACGAAGACAGTTTGAGGTTGAATGTTTTACTGGCACAAAAAGTCAGCGCCATTCGAATTGATGAAGGAAAACTGATTGTTTATGCCTTAACTCAAAAAGGTGAGGCAAAGATTCAACTTAATCCAACCTCCAGAAATGATAAATACGTCAAAGAAGTCAAAGATTTTCTATCGACTAAAGCATTAGGTGCACCAGGTGGATTTCCAATGTTTATTTCCAGTTGGAATCGAATGGGGGATGTTCGACACAGCAGTTTGGATAAACTTTTGCTCTTAGGTGAAGAAGAAGCGGTTGCTGCGGTGGTGAATAATAAAAATATTACTGCTGATATCGCAAAAAGTGCCTGGTGGGCGGTTCAGTCTGCAGAAAATGCTCGTAGCATGCTGGCCAATGAAGTGGTTGCTCAATCTGAAATAGGGGCTGAGTTGGCCAATTTCCTGATTGAATTTTTACCCTTTGAAGAAGAACCTCTGAATATGCTCATCAGTGCTCGACTGGTTTTGCAGGAAGGGTTAATTTCTGACGAAGAAGTGTTGAAATTATGGAAAAAGGGCAAGTCAAAAAACACACTCTATGTGAGTTTCTTGGACATTCGAGCAGACCAGCTTCCTGAACCCGCTGAAGAACATAGCCAATATCATGAGATATGTGCCAAACTGTCTGAATTAGTTGAGTCTGAGAATCCCTATGCTGTGGCCTTATGTAAATTGTTCAGTGCCCAGGGGCAAACTTTTTTAAAGACAGCAGAAGCCTCCTTTAAACGCCCTCCAAATTACGATGTGGTCGGTGCTTTAATTGAAAGCATAAGAAAATACGTTTTTGTTGTTCAGCCTGAAGCGGGTCAAACTCTGCAGCAATATGAGCTTGGTTTGAACCTTCAGGGTGAACCACAAACTCAAATTGAAGAAATTGCTTTATTGGTAAAAACTTTTTTTACTGAAGAAAATGATATTGATTGCAGTGATAAACTTCAGGAAATCAAAGCAGCTGTTCCTGAACTTAGCTCTGAATTACAAGCGCTCCTTTTTTTGAGCAGAACACCACAAACCGTATTAGCACCCTCAATTGCTACCAGTACAGCAGTTGGCAGTCTGATGAGAAAAAAATTAAAGCCAGTATTGGATCCTATTTTAATGAATTTAAGACTCTTACAAGGCTAGACTCCGTTATTTAACCTTAAGATTTGAATGAATACCCCAATGGTGTAGTGGCAATGAAGTGCATGAGCGGTTAATATGCTTGTGCATAATATTAGTCTTTAGTAATTATGTGTAAGTATAAAAGAAATAAGGTAAATATATGGCTCATGTAATGATGTATTACACAAATACGTGTCCTTTTTGCAATAATGCAGAAAAGCTTTTAGCTTCTAAAGGTGTTGAAATTGAAAAAATCAATACAGAGCAAGAGCCTGAAAAGTTTGCAAAAATAGTGGCACAAATTGGTAGTAGCAGCGTGCCTCAAATTTTTATTGATGGCCAACACATTGGAGGCTTTGATGATTTGTCTGAGCTGGATATGGATGATGAGCTGGAGCCAATGCTCGGCTTGTAGTTTTTTGAACGTATATTTTAGAGTGTATAGAGAAACATTTTAATCAATAGTGTTTTATTAATGAATAAGCACAGGATCAGTTAGATCGAGTGCTTTACGAGGTAGAGACTAGTGGATTTTTTCCCAATCTTCATGGATATAAAAGATCGCCAATGTTTGGTGATTGGTGGTGGTAAAGTTGCAGCTCGAAAAATTGCTTTGCTTTTAAAAGCCAGAGCCCAAGTTCAAGTTGTAGCGCCTGAGCTCTGCCGGGAAGTGTCTGATATGGCCCAATCTGGAGAGATTAAATTCATTAAACGCAGCTTTGAAGACCTTGATATATGTGATTCCAATGTCTGCGATAGTGTTCTGGTCATAGCGGCAACGAATGATCAAGCGACTAATCAAAAAATATCAGAACTGGCAAAAGCACGTTCAATGCCTGTTAATGTAGTCGATCAGCCTCATCTTTGTAGCTTTATAATGCCTTCAATTGTTGATCGTTCACCCATTCAGATCGCCATTTCTACTGGTGGCAGCTCACCTGTTTTGGCTCGATTATTAAGGACCCGCCTGGAAAGTTATATACCTGCCGCTTATGGCCGACTGGCGCAGCTAGTTGATGGTTTTCGCAGTAAAGTCATTGATAAATTTCCTAAAAGTGAACAACGCAGACATTTTTGGGAGGTGGTACTTGAAGGTCGAGTGACTGAGCTATTATTTCAAGGAAACGAGCGGGGTGCTAAACATGCCTTACAACAGGCTATAGACGCGGATTTTGCAGAAGAATCTGGTGAAGTATATCTTGTTGGTGCTGGCCCAGGGGACCCTGATTTGCTGACCTTCAGAGCACTTAGACTGATGCAAAGAGCGGATGTCGTTGTTTATGATCGTCTGGTTTCTCAGGGAATTCTTGATTTGGTCCGTCGTGATGCAGAATTGGTCTATGTCGGCAAAGAGCGAAATAATCATTCTGTCCCACAAGAAAGTATCAATCAATTACTGGTCCGTTATGCGAAAGAAGGTAAGCGAGTTTTACGTCTTAAAGGTGGCGATCCCTTTATCTTTGGTCGTGGCGGTGAAGAAATTGAAACACTGAAAGAAAATAACGTGATTTTTCAAGTGGTGCCAGGAATTACTGCAGCAGCAGGGTGTTCCAGCTATGGTGGTATTCCACTGACACATCGTGATTATGCACAGTCCTGCGTCTTTGTTACTGGCCACTTAAAAGATGGCACTGTTAACCTGAACTGGACAGCTCTGGCACATCAAAATCAGACTATCGTGTTCTATATGGGGCTTCAGGCTGTCAAAGTGATACACAAGGAATTAGTGGCTAATGGCTTGGATGATGATACTCCAGCAGCCTTGGTTGAACAGGGAACAACAGAAAATCAACGAGTCCATATTGGTACTTTATCTACCTTAGCTGAAATTGTTGAACGTGAACAAGTTAAAGCACCCACTTTGATTATTGTCGGTAATGTGGTGACTCTGCATGATAAGTTGAATTGGTTTAACCCAATTAGTGAAAGAACCACATCATTTCAAAGCGCTAGAGGGCGTCGGGACTAAGAATAGAGTGGATGATTAAAAAAAGACACTGACCGCATGATATAAAGAAATAACAACACCCATAAATGCAATGCCGATAGTGCTTAGAAATAGATGTATTTCTTTTAAATGCATGTTATTAGCCTTTTTATGAATGCTCTGAATAGTTTGTGTTTTGTTGATATTCTAAAAGAATTGTAAATGAGTGTGTTTAATTAATATGCAGGATTAATCTGATACTTTTGTAAGAAAGCATAGAAATATTGTAGAACCATTACGAATATTAATGAATTGTTTTTAGGTAATAATAAATAGGATAATACTATGGATTTTGACTCTCTATCCAAAGAGCAACAGGTTATGGTTGCGATGCGTAAGACTTTGGCTAATATTATTAAAGATACTACGCCTGAGCCAGGGATGATTCATCCCCTTTCAAAGGATACAGTGGAAGATATTAAGGCATGTTTTGCTTTGATTGCAGCGAGAGAAAGAGATTTGATGACTGAGATGGGCATAGAAAATAATGCACGTCCTCATTTTACAGATGAGACAAAATCAGCACAGGTAGTTGAATTTCATAAGCCTAAATAGCCTGTAATAGACATCAATGAGTTACCGCTTTACTCTTGGAACTCATTGCTTCTGGCCGTCATCTCAGGCTAAACTCTTCTCTTATTAACGTTTTTGCTTGCGTTTTCTCTCGGGTAATTTGAAATTCATAATGGTTTTTACAATTTCATTATAAGGAATTGAATTGAGTTCTTTATACTGAGTCACAGCGTCATTAATGGTTGCATAGACATTTTCAATGGGTGCTTGCTGTTGTGATTGCTCACCAAATTTTGCATCATCATTTAAAATATCGGTTTGAGTGACATTTTGATCTCCAAGCAGTTGTTGCAAGCCGAATAATCCACCCGCCTGAACTTTTATTTCCTTGGCATGAGGCAAGGGGCCATCAATTTGAGTGACTTGAAGTGAAAAACGTGAGTTTGAACGTAAATATTCGAGTAATCTGAAACATTGTTGCTGAGCGGTTGCAGAGTCACAGGCATAGGCTTCTCGTTCAGCGAGAAAGAGTTTTTTTGCCTGTTCACAATTTCCATAACGCAGTAGTAATAATTTCTCGAAATAACACCGGGTGGGATTCATTTCTTTGTATACTGAGCGGTATTTATCTTCGTCCATTATTTATCCTGGTATAACTAATACTATTCATTGAAAGTGATAAATTTGTCTAAAAGTACCTTCTAAAATAATGGATTATTTTTCCCACTCTTTCATTATTGGTTTTTCACGAAACTCTGACAGCTTTTCTTCAGCATCAAGAGGATTATCGGCAAATATGACTTTAATGGTATCGAGAGGATCATTGGCTGGATCTTGGCGTTGATCTCTGGCAAAACTACGTGCTTCTTTATAATTTTCAAAGTCTCCAAGGAGATCCATTGGTTTAACCAAATTTGCAACAGTAGGAGATATTTTGTAAACGAAATAGGCAGCCATGGCTAAAGTTTCCTGCTAAATTATTATAGAGATGAAATCAGTTATTTTAGCATATAATTGATTATTCATGGTTAAAACAAGAGTTAAACAAAAGAAAAAGTAGTTAAAAAATAATGTGAATGTACTGATATTATAGAATAAGACTGCTTTCGGAATTTGAGGAGGAAAGAAATATTATTTATCAGCAATTCACAGATGGTTAAATAACCTAAGAAGGTCCTATTACACTATAACCAAGTAAAATAGTCAAGTATTATAATTATTGTGAGGTGTTAAATGCCAAAATTTGTTGGTTTCACTAAAGAAGGCATCGATTTTTTAGAAAAAGTTAAAAATAATAATAATAAACAGTGGTTTGATACACACTATGATTGTTATCAAAAAGAGATTCTGGAAATTTCAAGAGATCTTGTTGAAGACTTGGGTGAACAATTACAGCAAATTGCCCCAGCTATCAATGTCGTTCCCAAAGTAAATGGCAGCATTTATCGGTTTGCACGGGACGCCCGGTTCAGTAAGGATAAAACGCCCTATAAAACGCACATTTCTTACTTGTTTTGGCAAGGTGCTTTAAAGCGGACTCGTTGCCCAGGATTTTATTTGGCGATTCGTCCAGAGTATATCCAGATTGGAGTCGGCATTAATCATTTCACCCCCGAGTACCTTGAGGCCTGGAGGCGGCAGTGTGCCCATCCTGGCAGTGAAAAAAAAATTCGAAAAATCATTGATACGTTAAAAAAATCAGGAGTAATGTTTCATGGTGAGCAATTAAAGCGTCTGCCAAAAGCATTTTCTAATGCTAACCATCCCAAGGAGTATTTAAATCAGGACTTAATTCGCTACAAAGGCTTTAAATGCTGGTATCAGCTGCCGTTACCAGAAGAAGTGTACTCCGCTGATTTTGTAAATTATTGTTATGAGTACTATCAAAAGCTATTACCATTATTTCACTGGATGGTTGACATATTGGGGCATTTTTCTGTTGAAACAGATTTTTCAGATCAATAATTATATTGGCTATTATCAGTGGAGAAAAATGGTTATAATATACAGTCTTTCGGATATTCATCACAGAATGAAAAAAATTATTGTATTTCACTGTTCAATTTTCGATACTGAGTTATCATTACAATACAAGATAGCATTTTGGCTTTATATGAGCTTGACGAATGTAAAAAATAGACCAACATTTTTGCATCGGCTGATTTTTGTAAGAATCTTTAGATAGGGCGTTGGTCAGTAGTACCCGGAATATGACCAATGGACATTATTAATGGGCAACTTAAAAACAATCCTAAATCCAACTTCTTTTTTTCTAATTGTGGCCACTCTACTTTTATCTGCAAAAGTAATTGCTTCTGATGAGATGAATCAGTATGGTTTAGGGGCTGATGGTCTTAGTTTGCCTATTGGACAGAGTTCATCTGATAGTCACCTTTTTGACAAAGGCCCTTTAGCAATACGTCCTCTAGAAAGAGCCCCAAGTAATCAATTTGCAAAAGACTTTGAGATAGATTATCAGAAATATGCACTAGAGCGTGCTCCTGCCAAAAATAATTTTGAACCTTTACTTAAATTGAATGTTGAGTATCTGGATAATACGGCCAGTTTTAGTTCGCCTCATTATGCGGTGAATTCTGGCTTGAACAAGCAGTTGAATAACACCAGCAATGAATATCAAACTCGTATGGGATATCGATTCAAACATGTGACTCCAGAAGCTTCATTCAATTATAGCCCTGATTCCTATGGTTTTGGTGAATACTATAATTATGGATTGGGTGTCGCCGTACCTGTAAAAGATGTTTTTTCCCTGGAAACTCGTTATGGTTGGAATAAATTTGATAAAAGTGCTGATCAAGGTGGAATCAATGACTACCAGGACTGGAGTGTTGGTGTTTCCACTGTCTATAAAGGCATGAAATTAAAAGTGGATTATATTGATATGAATGCCAGTGAAAAATCACAGGAATGTGGAAAGCTTTTTCCCTGTGAAGGTAAAACCGTTTTTAGCATTATAAAAAATTTCTGAGTAATAATTTATCCAAAATATCCTCCTTCAAATGCATTTTTTAGTCTTATATCTTTTGCTATTAATTCAGAATTTAACAATTTTGCAAGTACCTCTTTATTAAAAATTATTGATTAAATCCACTCTTTAAGGGGGCGGGGTTTGCCAAGATAGTAACCTTGACCATAGGTAATGCCAATTTTTTTGAGCTCTTTAACGTCTTCTTCAGTTTCGACATATTCTGCAATAGTTTCTTGGTTTCGAAGCTGACTGATGTCGTGAGTATAACGGATCATTGCATGATCGACCGGATCAGTTAACATATCACGGATGAAACTTCCGTCAATTTTAACAACATCAAATGGCAGATTTTTTAAATATTCAAATGAAGCCATGCCCGTACCAAAATCATCTAAAGCAAAACCAATGCCTTTGCTTCTACAATAATTAATAAATTCAGAAGCTTGTGTTAAATTACCTACGGCGGATGTTTCTGTTATTTCCAGCTCAAGAAGTTCCCAGGGAAAATCAAAGGTCTCAATGGCTTCTTTGACTGTCTCCTGGAAGTCCAGATTATTCAATGTACCACCTGCTAAATTAATATGAGCAGAATGTAATTGGGCAATATGTTCTGGATGTTGGTAAACGCTTTTAAGGTAAGTCGTCAGTACAAAAATATCAATTTCAACCATCATGTTATAACGCTCAGCAGTGGACAAAAAACTGTCAGGCGGCATGAATTGATTGTTGCTATCCCACATTCGGATTAACACTTCATATGAAATTTTATCATCGTCGTATTGTAATGGGACGATGGCTTGTGCGAAGAGTTCGAAGCGAGAAGGACCATCCTGTAAAGCTTCTTTGATAAAACCTGCGACAGTAATATCGTTGCTGGTTTCATTGCTACCCTTATTATCAGCATTATAGACATACAGTTTGTTATGCCCAGTTGCTTTAGCTGTATAAAAGGCTATATCTGCTGTTTTTATGAGTTCTTCAAGTGTATATTCACAAGGTTTGAAAAGGACCATGCCAATTGAAGCTGATACTGTAATGGCATTTCCGTCCCCAAAAAATCGAAAATCTTTTAAACGTTCCAGTTGTTTATGTGCAAAATCACTGGCTTCTTGTTTTGATGTCTTTTTGATCAGTAGAAAAAAATCATCACCACCTACTCTGGCGAGCGTCATGTTTTTAGGCATGTCATGTTTTAGATGATGAGCAATCATTTTTAGTAGCTCATCGCCTGCAGTATGGCCAACAGAATCATTGATGAGTTTAAAGTGATCAAGATCGATACTTAATAAAGCATGTTGTTCATTTGTATTGTTTTGTGATTTGAGAACGCTGAGGATGTCTTGTTCAATGGCATATCGATTATATAAACCCGTAAGGCTGTCATGGCGACTTCGAAAATGTAATAAGTTCGTTGTTTTTTTGACTTGGCTGATCATTTCATTGTAGCCATCAAAAAGTGATTTTACTTCGTTCTTAGCTTGAGTTGAAACGCTGTGATATTTATTTTCTAGCACATTATTATTTCTCATCGCATCGGCTAAAGCACGAAAAGGTTGAGTAAAAAGCCAACTGATCCTCCAGGCAATGACTAGGCCAATGAGCAATAAAATAGGGAAAATAAGTAGTAGGGTGAGAAAATGTTCGTGTAAGCGAGTTTGGTACTGCTCAGGATTAATGACAATGAGTGCCTGGCCAAACGCATAATCATCTGCCTGGACTGGAATTTGAAGAAACAAGCGATCTTTTTCCGAAAACCAGGATTGACCCAGTAGTAATTTTTTACCTTTAAGTTCATTGGTATAATCTAAGTCACCATGGCTTAGAATGGCTTCATTGTTTTCATTGAATAAAACCAAAGCATCAACCGATTTAAATCCACTGATACGAAATGCAATATCAGAATAAATGTCTGCTTCTGGTGATATGAGAGCTTGTAGCAAATCATTATTAAGAGAACGCCCCAGCGTCATTGCCTGCTCTACGGCAATGGTACGACGTTCCTGATGATCAAACCAGGTAACCATCGCTAAAGTGGTGAGTTCAATGATAATAAGCAAAATGGCAATTAAGCTGATTAATTGATTTCGAATACTGAGTTTTTGCCACATAATAAGGGTGACAGCTCCTTCACTCACCTATGATTGAACAGGAAGCTTTAAATCATTATTTTTCAATTGGAAGTTTATAATCATTTCCCCATTCATTCCATGATGCATCGTAGTTAGATACATCATAGCCCAGCTCTCTCAATGCCAAATAGTTTGCGGATGAGACTCGTCCAATGGCACAATATATAACGACTTTCTTTTCCTTTGGTATATTGCTGTATATCTGTGTTAATTGCTCAAGTGGTTTCAAGCTGGCAAATCCTGCATCGACAGAAATATTGTGCGAAGCTGGAATACTAAGAGCGGTGGGAATGTGCCCAAAGCGTTTTGCTGAAGAGGTCTCACCGCTATAATCTGATGCACTTCTCGCATCAATGACCAGCTGATTATTGTTGCGTGTTGCCAGTTGCGTGGTGAATTTGCTTGCCAGGCGTTTATGATTTATTGTGGCAATGTATTGACTGGGAAAGACTTTGTGTTCTTTAAAGCTCACAGGATAGGCTTTATTCAGCCAGTCATCAAAACCATGGTCCAGTACTTTTACGTGCTTTAAACCATAAACCTCCAGTATCCAGAACAGTCTGGCAGCATCGACTAAATCACCATTATCATAAACAATCACACGTGAGTTTTTTGTGATGCCCAATAAACGAAAATTCTTTTGAGTGTCTTCTGGCTGACTTATTTTGCCATTGAATTTCTGGTTTTTATAAGTCAAAGTAATGGGAAAACTATAAGCACCATCAATGTGGCCTGCTTGATAGTCTTCTGAGCTACGTGCATCAAGAATGATCAACTGGCTGTTGAGCAATTGTTCTTTTAATTGCTCAGGGGAAATTCTAAGCGACTCTGAAAAGGTTGTTTTTGAAAGAATGATTAGACTTAAACTGCATAGAAATATCATTGTTTTTTTCATAAAAAAATTAACCTGACCTCTTAATCTACAGATAAGAAAAGTATAGGTTATATTATTAAATATGATAGTTTACCCCTGAATTATTATTGACATGCATGGTTATGTTGATTTGCGTTTATCAACGGTTGATATGGGGGGGTGTTGCAAGAACTAATTCAAGGTAACCAATACGATGCGCGGTATGGAATGATGTAAATACTTTTGATAAGATTTTAATCTAAATATCTTATCAAAGAGCCCCAAAAATGCTAAGTCAAATAAAAAAGAATTCTCTTTCACTGATCAGTCTTGTCGTTGCACTTTCTGCTCTATCCTATAATACCTGGAGAAACGAACAGTCAGAATATAACCGAAACATTAGAAACGCTGGTTTTGAAGTGTTGTTGCATGTTGGTGAAATTCAGCGAATAGTCTATTTGGCTCACTATGATAAGGATACTCAGCGAGGCAACCCTCGTAGTGGTTGGGTTGAAATTTTGGTTATCAAAGATCTCAGTCAGTTAATGCCTGCGGAGGTAAACAAAGCATCGGATGAACTCTATGACAGTTGGAGTGAATACTGGGATATTTTAGGGACTAATTCAGATATTGGTGTGGCTGATATTGATAATAAAATTAATCAATTACGAAAAAAAGTATTGACTAGTCTCAAAGTTCTTGAATAATATCAATAGATTCTAACACTGTCTTAATTTAAAAATAGCGATCATAAAATGAGACTAATTATTATTTTTATTGTTCAGTCGGTTATCGCACTTCAGAATTTGCAAGGTGGCATTTTTCGTTGGTATAACGAGCACCACCAGGTCATAAATGATAAAGGCTTTACTGATGATATGCATCATAGTGATGAATCATGGGCTGATCTCATTAATAAACGATCATCAGGATTATAAGTTTGTTAATGGGGCTACCCGTATCGATTAGATTAATAAGGAATAACTTATGAAATTAACCAGGAGCTTGTGTGTCGCAATTGTTGAAGTTGTTTCAAAAGATAAAGAAGCAAAAAAGAGAATTGATAGTTTTTTGTCTACAGTGATGCCCGATGGTTTGGGGTGGACAGGTTCGGCCAGAAATTATGGCTTCGCTCTTAAGGAAACATTTTTTGGTAATGGTAACCCGACGAAAGAGCAAGAGTTATTAATTTGCTATGGTATTGCTGAGTATACTGCAAAAATACTCAATATAGCGATTTCAAAAGTAAAGGCAGGGTCTACGCTTAGTATTATTGAAAAAGTCTCATACATCAATCGGGATTTACATGGTATCGCTCATCAAGCAACATTGTTTAAACTCCTAAATGGAACAGAATTTGTTTTTGACTGGCATGCAACTTTAAGTTCTAAAAATCCATTGATATATAGGACAGTGAAAGACTTTGAAGAAGGAACAAATTCAGTTATGTTTGAAAATTTTGTTGATAGTCGTTGAGTGTTATTGGCTTTCACTGTTTTTCAATTGATATTGAAAAACAGGAACACTATGGGACTCGAAAAGCTTATGAGCGAATGGAGTTGTCAGGTGATCGTTATCAATTAACGGCGCAAGAAGCTTCTTTTATTCACTCCTCGTTACACCATAGAGGAAGTTGATGCACTATCCTGAATTAATTTATTTGACTGAAACTACTTATATCAGGTATGTTTATTATGGGTATAGTCAGGTTTAGTCAGGAATTTCTTATGAAAAAAATAATTACATTTACTTTTAGTTTTTTACTGTTAATAATTTCAACATCAATATCAGCATTCAATTTTAAAAGCAGTGATTTTGCTGGGGGCGATGGTGGCAATTATCGTGATGACTGTGATAGTGTTGCCTGGGGAAGCGAAGACTGTAGCCATGACCGCAATAGCGCAATGAGATGGAGTAGTGGTAAAATGGACTCAGGTCGCTGGGGTGGCGGCCCCTTTAATACAGACAGCCGTAACTGGGGCGGTGCTCCATGGAATTGGGGCGGTAGCAATAGCCCCTGGAATAGTAACCCCCAAGGCTGGAATAATAGAAATTGGAGAGAGAGCAGAGAACCTTGGAATCCAGGTAATCATGGCTATAATACCCCTTATCCCTATCCTTACCAATATCCTAACTACAATCCTTACCCTTATCGTCATGCCCCTTATAATAATCATTACGGCACCCCTTATAATGCTGGGCCTGGTTCAGCACCTGGCATTCCCCAAAATCCAGCCTTAGATGCTGAAAGGAAATAAAATTAAAAAAAGACTAAGAGGTGACTGTTTTTTGTAAATGAAACAGGCGATACAGTATCGGGATCAGTATCAGGCTGACCAGCATTGAGAAACTCAGTCCCCAGACAATGACAACCGCCAGAGGCTGTAACATTTCTGCACCGTCGCCTAAACCTATGGATAGAGGCAACATGCCGACAACCGTTGTAAGAGTCGTCATCAGAATAGGGCGCAGCCTTAAGCGAGCGGCATGGCTGATGGCTTTATTTAATGGTGAACCTGATTTACGCTCAATTTCAATTTGTTCCACCAGTACAATGGCATTATTGACGACAATGCCTGCCAGCATGATTAAGCCCAGCCAGACAGGCATAGAAACGGGCAGTTCCCGGAAGTAAAGTCCAGCAGCAACCCCTATGAGCATAAAGGGTATCGCCATAAGAATAATCAGTGGATTTTTCAAGGACTCATACTGAACCGTCATGACGACAAACACTAAAAAAATAGCCAGGCCAAAAAGAATCATACTCATATCACGGCCTTCTTTGATTTCTTTACTGCCACTGCCGTTATAAAGATAATAGCCCTCGGGTAAAGGAAAATCTTTTAATTGTTCATCGATGGTATTCATGACTTGTAGCAGGTGGTCATCATCAACCAAACTGGCAGTGATTTCGACAATTCGTTGTTGATTGTCGCGCTCAATGACAGAGGGTGAAGCGGCAAACTCAAGAAAGGCCACTTCATTAAGATAAACGGGCTGGCCATTGTGATGTTTAATTAAAATATGCTTTAAATCATCGTTGGATAATATCGTTGAACGTGATAAGCGTATGCGGATGTTATGTTCACGATCCTTTTCAATAAAATCCGAAACCACCAGACCGTCTAGAGCGACTTTCAATGCGTAACCAATATCACTGGCTTTGATGCCCAAATCAGCAGCACGTTGGCGACGCACTTTTAATTTAAGTTCTTTGGTATTTTCTTCATAAGTTTGTTTTAGATTTCTTAAATCTTCCACTGAGCTTAACTTTTCAACCAGTTGATTGCCAATTTCATTGAGTGTTTCTAAATTTTCACCCTGAACACGGATGCTGACTTTTTCATCACTCTTTCCAAGACGAACACCGCGAACGCCACGCACAAAAAGGCGGGTTTTAATGCCTGTTAAGTTTAATGCTGCAATTTTAGGTTTGACTGAACTGATCCATTGCTGTGCATCCATTGTACGTTGTGAGCTGGATGTGAGTTGAATTTTAATGGAACTGGAATTACTGCTTTCTCTTTGTGAACGTCCGTAAACACTACCACCAATAGTGCTAAAGACAGTAATGACCTCTTTATCTTCAAGTAGAACTGTTTCAATTTTGTCAACCACTTGGTTCATTTCATCCAGACGCATACCTGGCTCACCATAGATACTCACATACACTCGTCCTTCATCAATTGTGGGCAGAAAAATTTGTTGTTCATTGATAATAAATTGTGCACTGAAATATAACGCAGGAATTAAAATAATAAAAGGTATCCAGCCATGGAGGATAATAAAATTCACCAGTTTTTCATAAGCAGCTGAAATGGCGGTAAATATTTTCTTAGGTTTCTTTTTGGAGCTTTTCTTGAGTTGAGCTGCAAGACTGGGGACAACCGTCAGTGACACCAGCATTGAGGCGACTATGGCTGCCGAGATGGTGATGATCAGTTCTTTAAATAGCAGACCGACCAGGCCACTCATAAACAGGAAGGGGAGCACCGCAGCCAGATTGGTGCTGGTGGATGCAACGATGGCACTATTGACTTCATTAGCTGCTTGTAAGGCAGGGTTAGAGGCTTGCAAGGTACTATCATTTTGCTGGTGTCGGGAAATATTTTCCAGCATAACAATGGTGCTGTCCACCAGCATACCAATGCCTAATGCCAAGCCACCTAAGGTCATAATATTCAGTGTAAGGCCTGTGATTTCCATGATAAGAAAGGTAATAACAATAGCCAGCGGTATGGCTGTACCGATGATTAATGTTCGGCGTAAGTCACCAAGAAAAAAATACACCACGAGCATGGCTAAAAATGCACCTGAAAGTGCTGCACGTGAGGCATTGTTTAAAGCGTGTTTAATAAAAACAGCCTGGTCATCCACTGCAGTGACTTGAATGTCCTGTGGAATCAGTTGGTCTTCTTTTAATTGTTTGATACGTTGATGAATAGCATCAACGACTGCGACGGTATTAGCCTGAGGCTGCTTTTGTATGGACAGCTTAACGCCTTCCATACCATTGAGACGAATACTGACTCTTTCGTCTTCATTGGTATCCAGTATTTTAGCCACTTCATTCAGTTTGACTGCATTATCGACTTGTTGTGTTCTATCGCTGATTAAAGGTAGCTCGGCCAAATCATCCAGCGAATCAAAACGGGCATCGGTGCGGGTGCTCAACTCATCAAATTCTGTGTAAATTCGACCTGCTGCAATGTCACGGTTTTCATTTTTAATCAGTGTTTCAATGTCTTCAAAACTGAGCTGATGGGGAATCAGGCGCTGTTGATCAATGATGACCTGGATTTCTCTGACCAGACCGCCACCCAATTCGGTGGATGCCACACCTGGAATGTTAATAAACCACTTGCTTAACTGATAATCGGCATAACTTCTCAATTCAATGGGTGATTTCTTATCAGAGCTGACAATAAATTCAATCACTGGAATTTGGGAAGGATCGCGTTTGTAAATAATGGGGGGATCAATGGAATCGGGCAAAAAGCGTTTTGCTCGATCAAGGCGGTTGCTGGCATCACGTAAAGCAACATCAATATCTGTCCCATAAGGAAAACTTAAATCGACTGAACTGCGGCTTTCAGTGGTTCGTGACTGGACGGAAATGGCACCTTCAGTGATGGCCAGTTGTTCTTCTAACTGGCGAGTCACTTTGTCTTCCATGATGGAAGCGGGCACTCCTGTATCAACAATTCTGACTCTGACATCAGGATAGATAATATCGGGTAATAAGTTGACACCAAGGCGTTGCAACATAAATAAGCCCAGAACCAGTAAGGCCAGAGCGATCATATTGACACCAATTGGATGTTTAATTGCCCATGCGGCAATATTCGAGCTGGTTTGAGATTGCTTATTGGTCAACATAAGTTTTTAGCATTTGCTTAATAACATCCGTTACTCACATTTATTTTAAATCAGTCACTAATATTCTGCTATTAACACAGTGTTCTTAATGTTAGTTCTAAATATTGATTTTTTATATTCAGTTTTCAGGACTGGCACACTGTTAATGGTTAATCACATTGACTTCTTTGCCTGTGCGAAGCCCAAATAAACCTTTTTTTACGATGTTATCACCTGCTTTAAGGCCTTCCAAAACTTCCATTTTTTGAGGGTATTTTTTACCTGTAATAATACCTTGGCGTTGTATTCTATTATCAGCTAGTACAGTGAAGACATAGGCACCTTTTTGATCATAACGGATAGAGGAAAGAGGGATCACCAAAACGTCTTCTTTAGTCGTGACTAGAATAATTCGGGCCAATTGGCCTGGTCGAGCATTGTCAGGAACAGGCTCCAGTTTGACTTCTATGAGTCCTTTACGTGTTTGGGCATTGACTTGAGGGTAGATGCGTAAGATATTGCCAGTCCATGATTGTCTGCCCAAAGCATCGACTTGGTAGCTAATGGTATCGCCTTGTTTGATTTTGCTCAGATAGAGTTCTGATAGAGGAATTTTCACAATGAGACTGCTATTATCCATCAAGCTCATAAAGTGGGTATGTAATGGTAAGACATCACCTGGCTCCACCAGTCGTTCACTGATAATACCTGACCATGGGGCTTGTATTTTAGTGTAGCTCAGGCGTTTTTTTTGTAAGTTATAGTCTGCTTGATCGAGTGCAACCTTTGTTTTGGCTCGGATAAGCAATTCTTTTGAGGTCAGGTTGGTTTTTGCCAGTTTGTCCAGACGACCAAAATCAATACGCGCTTGTTTTAAGGTGGCATCAGCCTTATTGTATTCTGCTTTGAAAATTGTATCATCCATTTGCGCCAGCAAATCCCCTTTTTTGACTTCATCGCCTTCATGAAAGGGGAGTGTCATGAGCATACCCTGAGCCTGGTTATAAAGATGAACGGTACGGCTAGGTTCCAATGTACCAGTAACAGTCATTTTATGATTTAGTGATTGAATTTCAGCCTGAGCGGTTTCAACGGCAGGTAAAATACGAGCAGTACGTTTTTTAGTTGCGTCTTTGTTATCGTCACAGCCACTGATGAACCCTGTGATTAAAAGAAATAATATCAGTGAAGTCTGAGATAATAATGTATAAATAGGGATTTTAAAAATGCTTTGCATAATATGCAATTTAATGTTCGAGTTAAGAGCTTGAAAGGATTTTTTTGATTCCACCTAATAACATTTTAGGTTTGTGAGGCTTTGTTACCCATGCAATAACTCCATCTAAGCCATCATGGGCTTCTATAACATTATAATTACTATCGTTAGTCGTTAAACCTGTTTTAAGCTGAATTTGAATGTTTTTTGAATCATCTACTATTAGTATTTTTGTCATTTATTACTATTTTCCATTATCCCTTGTCTACAGTGTCAATTAAGACACTGACCATTATACAAATTTTATCAAATTTAACAATAACCTAAGTCAATATTTGCCAGGTTGGACTCACAAGTTATTATTTTAGAAAATATTAAAAAATAGTTAGAGGTGTTGTTTATTGGCTAAATTGATTAGAATGACTCTTCTTAAAATTGGTATAAAGTACATTAAGATATGATACGTACACGTTACACAGATGCACCTCATCAGAATCGTCATGATTTGTCTAACCTCAAACGCATAGTGCCTTTTTTATGGGAGTATAAGGGGCGTGTTTTAGCAGCATTGGCACTATTAATCATGGCTAAAGTGGCGACTGTCGGTGTGCCATTTATCCTTAAAGAAATTGTAGATTCTTTGAGTACTCAAAATATATTATTGGTCTTGCCCGTCACCTTATTGTTGGGCTATGGTGCATTGCGTCTGCTAAATGTTATTTTCAGTGAACTGCGTGACACCGTTTTTGCCCGTGTACGATATCGAGCGATGAGAAACCTTTCACGTGAAGTGCTTTCTCATTTGTATGCTTTGTCATTGCAATTTCATTTAGAGCGAAGAACGGGGGGAATTTCACGTGATTTAGAACGAGGCACCCGAGCGGTTTCTTCTATCATGAACTATCTTGTTTTTAATATTATTCCAACTGCAGCAGAATTTGCTTTGGTGGCATTTTTACTATTGGGTGACTATGCCATTCACTTCTCGATTGTGACTTTTTCAACCGTCCTTGTTTATATTAGCTTTACTCTTTTCTTAACAAATTGGCGTATGCACATTCGTCACAAGATGAATCGTCTGGATTCACAAGCTAATGCAATGGCAGTGGATGGTTTGATTAATTTTGAAACGGTAAAATATTTTAATAATGATCGTTATGAAATTACTCGTTATGATGGCACTTTGGATGAATGGGAAGACTGTGCGGTAAAAAGTCAGGCCTCGATGTCGCTCTTGAATTTTGGCCAGGGAAGCATTATTGCCATTGGTGTAACCATTATGATGTTTTATGCAACCCAGGGTGTTGTTGATGGCAGCATGACAATTGGTGATTTAGTCTTAGTGAATGCACTGATGTTACAGTTGTTTATACCATTAAATTTTCTGGGTATTATTTATCGCTCGATGATGCACTCATTGGCTGACATTGATTTGATGTTTGGCTTACTTGATAAAAAGGGGGATGTTTGTGATAAAGAAAATGCCTCTGAGTTGACTGTTTCAGATGGTGTGGTTCGTTTTGAAAATGTGGATTTTGGCTATCAGCCTGAGCGCCAGATACTCTATAATGTCAGCTTTGAAGTTCCTGCGGGTAAAAAATTGGCTGTCGTAGGACCCTCTGGTGCAGGAAAGTCCACCTTATCACGCTTGTTGTTCCGCTTTTATGATACAGATGAAGGTTGTGTGAGTATTGATGGGCAATCTGTGAGTGACGTTACTCAGGAAAGTTTACGTCAGGCTGTGGGTATCGTACCTCAGGATACCGTATTGTTTAATGAAACCATTTTCCATAATATTATTTATGCACGGCCTGATGCGAGTAAAGACGATGTTTATGAAGCCAGTAAAATGGCCAATATTCATGACTTCATCATTCAGTTACCTGATGGTTACGATACTGTTGTGGGTGAACGGGGACTCAAATTATCTGGCGGTGAAAAGCAGCGGGTAGCAATTGCCCGTGTGATTCTAAAAAATCCTAAAATCTTGGTTTTTGATGAAGCGACTTCTTCATTAGACTCTCATTCAGAACAAATTATTCTATCCTCTTTATCTGAAGTGGCTCAGCAAAGAACCACTTTGGTCATCGCTCATCGTTTGTCCACAATTGCAGATGCGGATATCATTCTGGTATTGGAAGATGGCTGCGTGAAGGAGCAGGGAAGTCATCAAGAGTTACTGGATTTGAATGGTCTATATTGTAGCCTCTGGAATATACAGTTACAGGAAAAAAAGGACAAAGAAAACTAAATCGCTGGTCTAAAATGGTGAACCTGTTTAAAGCAAAATCCGTATAAGATTCGGCAATGGTTTATTTTGCTCGGACTGCGTCAAATCACAAAATAAAGCATTGCCGAATCTTATACTCTGTGTTTGACATATCTAATCTTTTCTTTCCACATAATTGATTTTATATAAATAGTCGACAAAAATGCTACACTTTGTTTAATAAATTTTTAAAATAATTTTGGTGTTGTACTTTCATGTTGATTGATTTTATCCATTCACTGACTTTGGTGTTTACTTTAGCCCTATTGCAAGGCTTTGTAATACGAAAGTATGAAAACAAAGAATTGAAAGAGCAAATGACCTCTGGAGTGATTTTTGGCGTTATTGCTGTTTTCGCAATGAGCAGTTCAATCCAACTCTCTCCAGGTGTTATTTTTGACCCACGCTCAGTTATTATCAGTCTATCATGGATTTTTAGTGGCCCAATTGCAGCGGCAATATCTGCAATCATTGCTATAGCCTATAGAGTTTGGCTGGGGGGAAATGGTGCATTGACAGGTGTTTTTGTTATTATTTTGTGTGCGTTGGCAGGGGGAGGATACTGCTATGTTGTTAAACGATATAATATCCCTTCAAAGACATGGCATTTTTTAATCTATGGGCTGCTTGTCCACCTCTTGGTTCTTATCTGTTTTATTCTATTTCTGCCTGCTGAATTTATAGAAAAAGTTATTATTCCATTTCTTGTTTTGTTTCCTGTTGCCACCTATTTCACCGCATTTATATTGAGATATACCGAGCGTCAAATGCAGGTAGAAAATGAATTGCGACTGGCTTCAGAAAGAGTTAATTATCAAGCCTATTATGATGATTTAACTGAATTGCCAAATAGAAATCTTTTTATTGACCGTCTTCAACAAGCGATAAATCAATCTCATCGAAGTAATAAGCAAGTCGCGATTTTATTTATTGACTTAGATCGTTTTAAAGGAATTAATGAATCACTTGGGCATGAACTCGGTGATGTTATGCTCCAGGAAATTTCCTCACGGCTGAATGATAGTGTTAGGGGATCTGATTCTATTGCACGATTTGGTGGTGATGAATTTGCCGTTATGATCAATGATATTAATGATATTAATATCATTGAAAAAATTGTTGTGAATATTATAAAAAAAATTTCAGAAGTCTTTAATATCAGTGGGCATCAACTCTATGTGACTGCAAGTATTGGTATCAGCTTGTATCCTCTTGATGGTGATACGCCAAACGTATTGTTGAGAAATGCGGATTCTGCAATGTATAAAGCAAAAGAGGATGGACGTAATACATATCAATACTATACAAAAGAAATGACATCAAATGCATTTGAACATATTTTGATGGAAAGTAATTTTCGTCAAGCACTGAAGCAACATGAATTTGTTGTTTACTATCAACCACAAATTGATAGTAACGATAACCGTATCTTTGGTATGGAAGCATTAGTTCGTTGGCAAAATCCTGGGTTAGGAATGATTGCCCCAAATAAATTCATACCTTTGGCTGAAGAAACAGGCTTAATTGTTCCTCTTGGAGAAGAGATATTTGATATCGCCACAAAGCAAATGGCTTTGTGGATGAAAAATTCATCCACAAATTATCGTGTTGCTATTAATTTATCAGTGAAACAATTACAAAAAAAAGACATTGTGTCTCAATTGACAGACATTCTAAAAAAGAATCAATGCAGGCCCGAATGGATTGAGTTAGAAGTGACTGAAGGCTATGTGATGAAAAATCCTGAAGAGGCTATAAGTGTATTACAACATTTTAGTGATATGGGAATGGAAATCTCTATTGATGACTTTGGAACAGGTTATTCATCCTTATCCTATTTGAAGCGCTTACCCATTAACAAATTGAAAATAGATCGTTCTTTTATTAGAGATCTACCTGATGATGAAGATGATGGAGCAATTGTTCAAGCTATTATTTCTTTATCAGAATCATTAAAGCTAAAGGTGATTGCAGAGGGGGTTGAAACTGTTCAGCAAAAAGACATTCTGCAGCAATATGGCTGCAAAGAAATACAAGGTTTTCTTTACAGCAAACCGCTTACTGGAGAGGAAATGACTCGCATCATTGCAGATAAATTTATAGATCCTTTGAATTAATTATGCTGCCCATTCTAAACAAATAAATTCTGAGTAATTTCTATTTCTTCTATAATATACCCTTCAAATTCTGACTTTTCAGTTTCTTCCACTTCATCAACCAGCCCTAGTTTGTGAAAAGAGGGTATGTTATTCCAATTTAATTCAGCATCAGGGTGATTGGTATTTTCCAGATTTGTCAATTTAGCGACAATGACGACATCAACATAGTCAACCGTATCACTATCATATTCATAGTTGTTGTGCTCCCGAATGACATTAACAATTTCGTCAGGAAAGTCCCAATTCTGAATAATACAAGAGCCAATTTGCCCCGATAAGCGATCCAATAAATTGACAAATATTTTCTCATCTTTTAGTAGCGCGGGAATATCCTCAGCTCTTGATAGAATGGGCAATGAGCCAATATTATGGAGTAAACCAGCTAGCATTGCCTGATCGGGTTTTAACTGAGTAAAGTTTTTTGCCATAACAGAGGCAATTGAAGCGACTTGAGTACTTTCTGTCCAGATGTCCGCCATATATTTTTTTACAATAGGGGTTTTGGCATTAAAAACCTGTTCCAGAGCCATATTGGTTGCCATCGTTTTTACAACTGTCTGTCCCATGCGGGTAACGGCTTGGGAAGTTGTCTCTATTTTGTTTGTTCCTCGAAACAATGGACTGTTAGCCACTTTTATTAAGCGGGCGCTAATTGCGGGATCTTGACCAATAATCTTAGCAACCTGGCTTAAATCAGCTTCTTCGTCCGCAACAACTTCTCGAATTTGTAGTGCAATCTCAGGTAATGTAGGCAAGACAAGCTTATCCTTTGCTAAATCTTCTAATAATGCAACACAGAATTTGTTTTCAAGAATAAGATTGCTCAAAATTTGTTCTCTCTAAAAGTTAATATCACGTGTTTCAAACTGACATATCAATTGGATTTTAGTGATATTATTCAAGGTGCTGAAGATTAATGACTTTACAGTGCATTAGGTCATCGCAGTAAATTTAACTGATGTGTCAGGTTCAAGTATAGTAGAAGTAATTTATGATTACCTCTTTTGGAATAGCTATTATAAAAGCATGATAAATATTCGTTACTATGGCGCTTACTTTCTTCATATTTGAAAGAAAATGGCAGTTTTTCGATTTCTGGCATTAGTTTTGTAAATAAACTGAACTATATAGGGACGAAACCTGAATAATTCCTGCTGGTTTAATAATGCTATTAGCATATCAAATTTACCATAGGAGTTTTGCCTCTCCATCTAACACTACTGTTCATGTATCATTTTTATTTTTAATATCTTTCCAACTTAGAAAGGCAGCAAATGCCGTAGTTATTAATAAAACTATAAACATTACCTCTGCAGATGAGCGGGCAAGTACACCAGCTATTGCCCCCATGAACCCAAATATAACACTCAGTACCATAAATTGTTTCATTAGATTTCTCACTTTTACTTATTTAAGTGTGATTTTATCAATATTAAGACTTTCTAGCCACTTAGGATCTTTGTTTTAAGAGATAGAATTGAGTGTTTTACTGGGAAATAATCAGTTTCAGATTGCCAAATTTCTAATTCTAGAATTGCAGCTTTCTTGCTTTAAACGTTAGCTGGTGAAAATATTCCAATTAACTATATTGGGATGACTGCTGATATTCACGGTCAAAAATATTATATTTAGAACTGGCTTAGTTTTCTTGACCTTTTATAGTTTTTAACTTCAATTGAGAATTAATAGCATCCATCAATTTAGAAATGGGTCATTTTCAATTAGAAATCAGTATAATCGTGACAATGATTTTTTTAAGTCTAGTGAAAGATACTACTGCTTAGTTCAAAGATATTATTGACTTAAACCAGCTAATTGCAACAATAATAAATTCTGAATTTTTCAGATAGCGGGCATTTTACAAGTTCAAAAAAATCACTATAAATTCCCACTCAGGCTCGTAGGTAACGGCATAAAGCTTATCTTTTTAAAATTACTTTTCAATGTGCACGCCAATGCCCATATGATCGGTTACGGCCGCTGCCCCGCTTACAGTCGCAACAAATTGAGTCAGGTAAATCACTTTTTTTAGCTGGATAGTATCCGCGTTGTATACGGCGACATCGTACTTTTTTGTGCCAGTCGCATTTGTCCCCTTAAAACTGCGTTGATAAGTGTCGTAAGGCTCGATATTTGTGTCTGAATGTGCATTCACAAAGTTTGTGTTTAAGGCCGCGCTAACCACTTTCTGGGTAAAGTCAGCAGAGGATTGATTGGTATCCCCCATAATCACATCAATCGCACCAGCGCCCGCCTGCAAACACTGATTTTGAATGTTTGCATAAAAACTCTGGCAAGCCGAATCTGATTTGGCGATAGCATTAGGTACGTGTACAAACACCACCAGCACGTTGTAGCATTTCATTGCAATCCAGCCATCACCACTTCCCACTGGATCGTGAACCGCTGTTTGCCCCGAATGTACACTAAAACAGTGACAGGCTTTACCAGGACTGGACACACTTAAACGTGCTCCAGAATGAGCTTCCATAGATGACCATTCGGTATTCGCGCTGTCAAGCTCACCAAACACAAGAAGATCACAGCCGCCAAAGGCACGAATAAGATTTTGCAAGGATTGCCGGGCTTTATTTTTCACCATGTTCAAAAAGTTCACATTGTCATGCGCACCTTTTTTCATAAAACCTTCAGGCGCGGAACCAAGCAACTGGGCTGGCCCATAAACGGGCGTGTAAGGCGAAACACCTTCGGGCGTTGTTGGTAGCGTTAACTTCCAGCGTTCATCGGAAGCCGATGCAACGGTGTTATGTGCCATACGTGTAAAATGCTGGGAATTTGATGCACTAACACCATGATTGGTACTGGCATTTGAGTTTAAAGATTGATAGGCGATAAATGGCACGAAAAACTCCTTCTATTTGGGCAAAGACAGGTTGCTCTTAGATAAAACCTGTTTGACAATGGGCTTTTTATCAAGCCCTGAGTTTAGTTTAGATGAGTATTAAAAGGATAAGAAACTTAATGCCATTTTTCAATCTATAAATTGAGAATTGTGGCTAATCAGGTACATTTAAATCACTTTTCAAGCTTAATAGTATGATATTTTATTTATTTATTTATTTATTCATGGTTACTTTAAGACCAATAATGCGGTCTACAGAACTACTCAGTATGAAACTATGTTATTCGCCCACGCTGACATTATTCTGAATAATATGTCTCTGCTAGCAATTTTTCTCATTTTTCTGTGAAATTTTAGCTCTTTTTTAATGACCAGGAAATGGGGGTGCGTTTAGTCAACGGATTGCTGGTGCAATGCGCTGCATAGTTATGATCAATAAACCGATAAGGCAGGTGTTCATCCCTCCCCTGTGGAATACCCAGTCTGATTGTTTCTATGATTTTTTCAGGGGACTGTTTTATATCATCCAGGTAAAAACATTCAGAGTTAAACTGCTGCTGATCCCAGTCTTTTACCTTGAGAGATAGCGAGCGACACAATAATGTTTGTCCCTTACACAGTTTTGCTTCAGGCCGAATTAAACCAGAAGGGAGTGGGTTTAAGGCTTGCATTATCTTTATGGCTTCAGGATGAGTCAGCTCATCTTCAAAGGGAAAGGCTGACTTGATTAATACGGCATTTCCCTTGCCCTGAGAGCTGATATTGAATGAATCATGACCTCTGGCATAATACATATAAATTGTGCCAGGGGGCATAAAGAGTGCTTTTCGCTTGCCAGTGAATCCCAGTGATGCGTGACTGCCTTTTTCTTCCAGATAATACGCTTCAGTTTCAATTATTCGAGCTGATAACCAATAGGCTCCATATTTGCGTCGAATGATTTTTCCTAATAATTGTTGCGCTAAGGCGCAGGCATCTTGAGCAAAAAATGAAGTGGGTAAAATAGACATAGTCCCATAGACCTGATGTGTTATCAAATGAATAACAACTCTGAGAAAAAAATTACAATTGCCTTTCAATCAAGTAAAATAGGGCATTATTTTTCAAAGTTGGAAAGGTTTATGACTAAATTTATCATTATAATTATTGTGCTTGCAATCATTGTTTTTTTCTATGTGCGCTCAAATAGCAATAATAAAAATGCTCAAGAGAATATTCAGCTGGGTGCCGAATACCTGCTGAACAATAAATCTCAGGCTGGCGTTGTTGAAACCAAGTCTGGCTTACAATACCAGGTACTCAGTGAAGGTACAGGCACACAACACCCTGCAGCCAGAGATACGGTTAAAGTTCATTATCATGGCACTTTGATAGATGGTCGTGTATTTGACAGTTCTGTGGATCGTGGGC
The DNA here is from genome assembly GCA_016744395.1 of Gammaproteobacteria bacterium. GTDB lineage: Bacteria > Pseudomonadota > Gammaproteobacteria > GRL18 > GRL18 > GRL18. The sequence goes on from JADGEK010000007.1 coordinate 51,316, forward strand.
AACCCATTAGCTTTGCTTTAAACCAGGTAATTAAAGGCTGGACCGAAGGCGTTCAACTCATGGTTGTGGGCGAAAAAACCCGTTTTTTTATTCCTGCAAATCTGGCCTATGGAAACCGTTCTATGGGGATCATCAGCTCTGGTTCAGTACTCATTTTTGATGTTGAGTTATTGGCAATTAATGAGTAACAATATGTTAAAGATATTGTGCTTTGGCGATAGTATTACTCTGGGGGAAAAAGACATTGAACATGGAGGCTGGGCGGATCGATTAAAGACACATTATTTGACTCAATTTGTTGACAGCCAGACACAAGAAATTATGTTATATAATCTGGGTGTGGCGGGTGAGACAAGCGATGGTCTTGCTAATCGCTTTGTTAGTGAGCTTAAAGCTCGTCATATCAATGGTCAGGCATTGCTGGTGGTCTTCGCTTATGGGGCAAATGACATTGTCATTCACAAAAAAAAGAATATTGTACCTGAAATGTATTTTGTCAGAAATCTCAAACACTGCATGGAATCAGCAAAAAAATTCAAAGCTCAAATTCTTTTAGTCAATCTACTGCCAATATCTGATTCAATTGAAGGCACAGTTAATCAACATGAAAAACTAAGATTTGACCGTGACATACAAGCCTATAATACGACCCTCAATAAATTATCCAAAGAAATGAACTGTGACTATTTGGATGTTTACACTGCTTTTATCGATCATGGTAAGGAAGTCTGTCTCTCCAGTGATGGGGTCCACCCCAATTCAAAAGGCCATAAATTGCTTTACCAAAAGATTAAACAAAAAATATCAAATTTAGTAACTTGAACTGCTGTCTGCTCAATTTTTCCTTTACACTCAATCATTGATATGAATATTTTTGTTGCTTTCTCATGATTGAAGATTGACAACCTTACGTTAAGGGTAGATACTTTATCTTACGTGAACGTAAGATAAGGAGAAAGATATGCAAGCGACAGATATAATGATCCATGTCAGAAATGATTTAAATTTAGAACAAAAACAATTGGTTGAAGAAAAGCTCAGGACAATTGATGGGGTGATAGCACCGCGCTTTAATAAAGATCATTTGCTTCTGATTTACTATAACCATGATAAAACACAGTCATCTGTTTTACTTAACACTGTGAAGTCGATAGGATATAAAGCTCAGCTGGTCGGCTTTTAATTCGGGCTTGTTATACGAAAGAGAATTTGGATGTTGTAAAAATGCAGACTGAGCACTATAAGATTGGTGAAGTCGCCGATTTGCTGGCTACTTCAATTCGAACCATTAGATATTATGAAGAAGAAGGACTCTTGACGCCCATCAGGACGCCACGAGGGACTCGTCTTTATTCGAATATCCATCTTGCTCGATTAAAAATGATCTTAAGGCTCACAAGTCATGGCTTTTCAATTGAGGCAATTAGACAAATTGCTGAAATAAGAGAAACAGGCCAGACGGGTGCCCAAAGCAGTATTCAGGTTGATCAGCATTTAGAAGATATTCAAATGACGATTGCGGCTCAAATAGATGCACTGGAAAACATTCAAACTGAAATCAATGATGCGCGAAGTGTGATTTCAGGATGTAATCAGTGTTCTAATAAACCGAGCACGAAAGGATGCCCGGATTGTCCTGTCAGAAAAAATCTTACTGAGATTGAACTGTTGAATCTCATTTGGGATACAGAGTAAATTTAAGACTTTATAAGGAGGGACTATGTATTCAGGTGGTTGTTTGTGTGGTGCTGTTCAATTTGAAATTCATGGTCCAATCAATCATATTGTGCACTGTCATTGTTCCCAGTGTCGAAAGGTACAGGGCAGTGCATTTGCCACCAATGGTATTGTGAAACTGAAAGATTTTAATATTCTCTCAGGTGAAGCTGAAATGACGGCTTATGAGTCAACACCAGGTCAGAAAAAATATTTTTGCCAAATTTGCGGTTCTCCCATTATCAGTAAGACAGACTCAAAGCCTGATGAAGTACGAATAAGATTAGGGACAGTATCCTCAGACATAACAGAGCGACCTATGGCGCATATTTTTACGGCATCAAAAGCGAACTGGGATGAAATTACTGGCAATTTACCACAGTACGAATCCTATGAACCCAATCGTGTTAAATAAAATAAAAAGGTGTCTATACGATGATTTATAAAGGCAGCTGTCATTGTGGTACTGTACAGTTTGAAGTAGAAGCACCAAAAACAATCGTGAGTCAGGATTGTAATTGCAGTATTTGCTCAAAGTCTGGTTTTTTACACTTGATTGTGCCCAAATCAAAGTTTAACTTACTGCAAGGTGAAACTCACCTTACGACTTATACTTTTGATAGTGCAGAAGCCAAGCATAAATTTTGCAAAACCTGTGGCATTAAATCTTTTTATATTCCGCGTTCAAACCCTGATGGCTTTGATGTCAATGTACGTTGTCTTAATCCTCAGCCTGAAGAGCTTATTATAGAAGCTTTTGATGGCAAACACTGGGAAGAAAATGCACATACCCTCTCTCATCTCAGCAAAGAAGAATGATTAAATCAATGAATAACTAAAATCTGTGCATCGATAGATAACTAGCCTGAGCCTAAGCCTAAGCCTAAGGCCAAATTAATCAGTCTGTATTTTCAAATAGGCTTTCCTCTGACTTAAGTGTTGGCAATAATCTTGTAATGCAGAAAACCGTTCCAGTATGTCAGGGAACCAGAATAAGAGATACCCCAACATAATATCTGCTGTTGAGAATTGATCGCCAAGTAAATACTTTTTATCTTTTAACAATTGATTGAGTATTTTAAGTGTGTTGATGTATTGCTTTACACTCCAATCGGCAATTTCTTTGACGCGCTTGTCTTCGGGCAAAATTCGCGTATGTAACATGTAATTGAAAGCGGGTGGCTCGACAGTAGCAGGTGCGTAAAACATCCATTGTTCATACTCTGCTCTTAAAGGGCTGTCCAGTTTGGGAGCGAGCCCCTTAGTTGAAAATTGATCGCTTAGCCAGTGACAAATAGCCCCTGATTCAAACATGATTTGGCCATCGACATCTAAGGCGGGCACTTGTCCATGAGGGTGTATTTTTCTGTACTTCTTCGTAAATCCTTCACCCTGGAAGATATTGACTTGAATGTATTGGTAGTCCAGCTCTAATTCTTCCAGCAACCATTGTACTCGCATTGAGCGTGTTTTATTTAACCCATAAAGTGTCAAATTCATCTCTTTCTCCTGTCGTGCTGGTTAATAATTCACCATTAATTAGAGTCACTTTCTTTTTTAAAGTGACTACAGTTTATTTTAGTCACTTTAAAAATGCAAGTTATGAACTGAATGGATAGAATGTTATACTGCAACAATGAAAAGTCAGATGAAATTTAAGCGTTCTGCTTGTGCAATAGCCAATATTTTAGATATTTTGGGTGACAAATGGACACTATTGGTGGTTCGTGATCTCTACATGGGTAAAAAGATCTATAGTGAGTTTCAACAATCACCTGAAAATATTCCAAGTAATATCCTGGCAGAACGTCTCAAACGTTTAGAATCTGCAGGTATTATTAATAAGCAGAGTTATCAGGAACGCCCAGTTCGATATGCCTATCACCTTACAGATAAGGGTGAAGCGCTCGCACCCGTATTAAAAGAAATGGTGATTTGGGGAAATAAATTTATACCAGAGACTATCAGTTTGGAGCGAATTGAAAAATTGATAGCCAGAAATAAGACAAATACATAAAGAATTATGATGACATTAAAATTTATTTCATCCCACTATGGCTATAAAGAAATCAACTGAAGAGACTTAATATGAATGGAAATAAGCATGGATCATAGTACTGAATCTTTACCTGAACGTTATATGATGATTGGCAAATTTGAAGATCATCATGATTTTAAAACAAAGCTATCAAGTGCCTTGTCTCAAGAAGAATTCGTTGTTCAATTCAGACAAAAATCCATTGAAAATGATGATTATTTAGAGCTTGTTAAGATTGCAGAGACTGTGTGTCAGCAATTCAAATGCATTTTGTTATTGGGTACCTCAGTGGATATTTTTTCTCAGACCAGTGCTGATGGCCTTCACTTGAACAGTCAGGTGTTATTTGAATATGAGAGCCGTCCCGTAGAGAAGGATCAATTATTGTCAATTTCATGTCATGACTTAGATGAAATGAAACAAGCTGAAATACTTGGAGCTGATATTTTGATGCTCTCACCTGTTAAAGCCACGGCAAGCCATCCTGAATTAACAGGTATTGGCTGGTCATCGTTTAATCAAATGATTCAACAAGTTGAGTGTCCAGTATATGCTTTAGGAGGGATGCAGGCCCCTGATATGGGGGATGCAAAGCGATACGGTGCGCAAGGTATTGCTGTCTCTTCATTTTGGAAATAAAGACACTGTCATGATATGTGAACTGGCCAATTAAAATTGAACATATATCTGGTATAATTCAATAGCTTAATTGTTTGAATTCGTCAAAATAGAGAATAATAGATGCCTTTATCAGAAAATACTTCAAAAAAGACCTTGTTGGCAGTTGTTGAACAGGGTGGTTATCCTGATTTTACAGCCTTGTATGAAGCAATGGGATTCAATGTCGTCATGGTAAAAACACCTCGTAAAGCCATCAGTTATCTGAAAAAAAATTCAGTGTTTATGTTGGTGGCTGAATTTAATTTTCAAACTGATTTTCGTGATAGAACCAGTTCACTGGAATCTATTATGGCCAGTGTCCAACACCAACAAGCCATTAAAGTCATCATTTTTTTAGATAAAAATAATATCGAACGTTTTGAGAAAGTCAGTTCACGTTTTTCAATCCATAATACATTGACGTTTCCCTTTGATGAAGAACAACTCAAAAAAGCATTGACTATTTAACCATTGACTATTTTTCAATTGTATTTACATCCTTAGGAAAGGAATTCCATTTTATGCGTAAATTCTTTATTTTACCTGCAGTTTTATTGCTTGTACTGGTTTTGCACAATAATGTGTGGGCTATGTGTGTCAATTCAGAAGACTATTCAAAAAATGCTAATGCTGAGCGTTCGAAACTGCTGGATGCAGATATTGAGTCTTATTACTCTTTAATTGAAGAATCATTGCATCATAGAACAGTGAGTTTAGAGCTATTTGAAGTCTTTCAGAAAGACCTTAAACAGAATCATTATTTATCTGCGACTAACCTGAATCAATTTAAGCAGGCCATTAAAACACATCTTGAATTAAGAGACCGTCTGTATAGCATCGTCCGAGCAAGAGAATGCTGGTTAACCACATCTCCTTTTTCACTTAAGAAATTTACTTCAAAACCAAATGACAGCGCTCAGGAGATGAAGCTGACAGGTATTATGTTATCGCTTTCCGCTGCATTAAATTTGTATGATAATTATCTGTTGATTGTGGCAATGTTCCAGGAAGAAAATGCTTTGAGACGCATTATTGATGAGCCTGATAAGGGCTTTGGTTTGTCAAGTAATCAGTTATTGGATGCTGGACTGGCCTTTAATTCCGTGATTAATCGTGAAAAAGTAAAGTATGCCATTAAATATTATCAAAAACGGATTGATCAATATTTACCGATCGGTGAAGTGGCTCCCTTAACACAGGATTCTAAGAAAAATAACCTCTTGTATTTAGAAAGCCTTATAGAACAAAGTCCTTCTTATCATGTGTTAAAAACCAATTCAACATTATCATTTTTACAGAAGAAAATTCAATTTTATACGATTGCCAGCAGTGACTCTTTAATCAAGCTGGAAAAAGAAGGTGTGAATTTATTGAGTCTGGTTTTTGGTAACACCGTCGGTCTGGTTGAGACTCGAAAAGGCAAACTGTATCAGAAAGAATCTATCCACAATGACTTACTACAAAATTTGCAAGCGGGTGATATTTTATTAGAGAAAACACCTTTTCGTTTAACGGATCAATTCATTCCTGGATATTGGGGACATGCTGCTGTTTGGATTGGTAATGAGAAAGAGCTTAAGGCTCTGGGATTGTGGGATAATCCTCTGGTAAAGCCCTGGCAGAAAAAAATCAGAAAGGGGCATTCGATTGTTGAAGCTTTGCGCTCTGGTGTGGAGCTTGATCCATTGAGTCACTTTATGAATATTGATGATATGGTGGTGTTAAGAGATAGACAAATGTCCAAGGAACAGTTACGTGAGGTGATAATAAATGCTTTTCGACAACTGGGTAAATCTTATGATTTTAATTTTGATATCAGCACCAGCGATCGAATTGTTTGTTCAGAGCTGGTTTATGTGACTTATTTACACATTGAGTGGCCAACCCAAAGAACCATGGGGCGATATACGATTAGTCCTGATCACATTGCTGAAAAAGTGAAAGGGGACACCCTTAGTGTGATAAATCTGTACTTACATGGTTCAGAAGTTGAAAGTAATCATAATCAAATGTTAATAGAGACACTTTTGAACTGACTACTGACTTTTAAAGTATGTTTAGACAGTTTTGTATAAGCCGTTTATAATATAGTGCTTTAAAAATTCAATATCGATTATAAGGAATATAAATAGAATGAGTGAAGTAAAAATCTATAGCACAGGTACTTGCCCTATGTGTACCAGAGCGAAAGGCTTGTTCGATAAGTGGAATATCGACTTTATAGAAGTTCGAGTTGACATGGATCGTGCGGGCTTGATTGAAATGTCAAAAATAACCAATGGTGCACGAACCGTGCCTCAAATTACGGTGAATGGCAAGTGGATTGGCAGTTTGACTGAGTTGACTGAACTCCATATGGACGGTGAACTAGATCATCTTATGCAAGAAGACTAGGCCTTTAGTCTGCTGAACGCAGAAAACAATTCAAAATAGTGTGTATTCCCTATCGATTAATATGGCTCTTCACAATCTCTTATGGCACAGACCTAGAGGAACATAACTGAGTGATAAATGACCATTTTCAAGAGATTATTCGCAATGCTGTTGGTGCCACGGAGATTTATAAAATTGAAGTCATTCAAAGCCTCTGGAGTGGTTATGGAGAAATTGTCAGATATGGTTTAAAAGGAAGTGACAAGAAATCAGTCATTGTGAAGCATGTTCAATTTCCAACTCAAAAAAATCACCCTCGTGGCTGGAATACCGATCTTTCACACCAGAGAAAAATAAAATCCTATGAGGTGGAAATGGCCTGGTATCGTCAGTGGGGTCAATATTGTAATGACAAGAGCCGTATTCCACATTGTCTTGCACTTGGAACTAAGGCCGATGATATTTTAATGGTACTCGAAGATCTGGATGACAGTGGTTATTCCATACGAAAAAACTCTGTTACCTTTGATGAAATGAAGGTTTGTCTCTCATGGTTAGCTAACTTTCATGCTACGTTCATTGGAAAAGAACCCACTGACCTATGGACTTTGGGCACTTATTGGCACCTTGATACTCGACCTGATGAATTACAGATGCTTAAAGATAATGATCTTAAAAAATCAGCAGGAAAAATTGATCAAAAATTGAACGAAAGTCCCTATCAAACATTGGTTCATGGTGATGCAAAACTGGCCAATTTTTGTTTCTCTCCTGATGGAAAGCAAGTTGCAGGTGTGGATTTTCAATATGTGGGTGGTGGTTGTGGCATGAAAGATGTTGCTTATTTTATTGGTAGCTGCCTTTATGAGGATGAATGTGAAAGACTGGAATCAGAGCTTCTTAATTTTTATTTTTCAGAATTGAAGACCGCATTAAATCTTTTGAAGACCTCTGTTATTCCAGATGATGTTGAGAAGAACTGGAGAGCGCTCTACCCAGTTGCATGGGCTGATTTTCATCGTTTTATTAAAGGATGGAGTCCAGGTCATTGGAAAAACCACCGCTATAGTGAACGGCTCACTCAAGAAGTGATTACTCTATTAAATAATAAAACTGACTAGGCATATGCAATTATCGACCGACGAGCTTATGATTTTATCGAATCAAGCTATTTCTGCAGCCTGTCAGGCAGGGCATATTATTGCCGAACATTCCAAATCACCAACTTCTGTGCAGAGAAAAGCAGGCGGAGATTCCCTTGCCTCAAAGGTGGTGACAGAAGTGGACTTTCTCTGCCAGGAGGTCATATTAAAAGCACTACTTCCTTCCTGTTTGGAGTTTGATTTAGCCCTTTTAAGCGAAGAGAGTCGTGATGATAAAATGCGTTTGCTCAAAGATAATTATTGGTGTATTGACCCACTGGATGGAACGCTGCCTTTTATTGAAAGATCATCGGGCTATGCTGTCTCAATTGCATTAGTTTCACGATCAGGCCAGCCACTCATTGGTGTGATATATGATCCTGTAGAGCAGACACTCTATCATGCAATCAAGGGTTGTGGTGCATTTCGTAATGAACAAAGATGGTTGTTTAAAGACATATCACTTGCAGAGGAACAAGCACTAACAATTGTCTATGATCGCAGTTTTGTACAACATAGAAACTATGAGCAGCTAATTGTTTCTTTAGAAGTGATTGCAGGTGGGCTAGGCTTTAATGGACTTAAGCATATCAAGCATGGTGGTGCAGCAATGAATGCTTGTTGGGTCTTGGAAAATTGTCCTGGTTGTTACTTCAAGTTTCCAAAACAAGAAAATGGCGGTGGCAGTTTGTGGGATTATGCAGCAACAAGCTGTTTGTTCAATGAAATTGGCGCTATGGTCAGTGATATTGAGGGTGGCTCTCTTGATCTTAATCGTCAGGATTCAACTTTTATGAATCATCGCGGGATCCTCTATACAACACATCAAACGATTGCTGATAGCATTCAGACGTTATATAGAGAGATTTAAAGAAGCAGGCTTTTTCAGTGCTGCCTATTTTCCTAAAAACGTTTTCATGATTCCACGTACAATTTGCCGCCCCAGTGAACTGCCAACAGAACGCAAAATGCTTTTTGTAATGGACTCGGCATAGCTTTGTCGATTAGAAGAACGTTTTCTTGAGCTGGATTGAGTGGCTTCTGATTGCTCTTTAGATACCAGTGCAGATTGTCGTTCTTGTTCAGCCCGTTGCTTTAATATTTCATAAGCTGATTCTCTATCGACCAAATCATTATATCGGCCTTTTAGAGGTGAACGGCTGATAATATCCTGACGTTCTGAATCATTTAATGGCCCTATTCGAGACTCGGGAGGGCTTATCAAGATTCTTTCAACAGGGGTTGGTGCACCATTATCATCAAGTACTGAGACAAGTGCTTCACCTGTTTTTAATTCAGTAATGGCTTTTTTTGTATCCAGTTCAGGATTTTCCCGGAAGGTTTCTGCCACCAATTTGACCGTTTTTTTGTCTTTTGGCGTAAAGGCTCTTAGAGCATGCTGAACTTTGGTTCCCAGCTGTCCCATTATGTCTTCAGGGATATCTAAAGGGCTTTGGCTAATAAAGTACAGACCGACTCCTTTAGAGCGAATGAGGCGAACGACTTGCTCAATTTTATCAACCAGTGAGCGTGGTGCTCGATCAAATAAGAGGTGGGCTTCATCAAAAAACAACACCAATTTCGGTTTTTCTGCATCACCTACTTCAGGCAGCTGTTCATATAATTCTGCCAGCAACCAGATCAAAAATGAGGCATAAACTCTGGGAGATTGTGTGATCAGTTCAGTGACATCCATGATACTGATGACACCCTGACCTGAAAAATCGGTGATCATTAAATCGCTTAGCTTTAAAGCAGGCTCGGCGAATAGTTTTTCACCACCTTGTTGCTCAAGCACAAGTAAGCGACGTTGTATGGCACCAATACTGGAACCACTGATATTGCCATATTCCATTGAAAGTGACTTGGCATTTTGCCCTACCCAGGTGAGCATACTGCGTAGATCTTTTAAATCCAGTAACAGCATGCCATTGTCATCGGCAATGGCAAAAGCACTATAGAGAATACCTGTTTGCACTTCATTGAGTTCTAAAAGACTGGATAATAGTAATGGTCCCATTTCTGAAATGGTGGTATGGACAGGGTGACCGTGTTGAGCAAATAAATCCCAGAACAGTGTCGGATTGGCTTGATTGGTGTAATTAGTAATTTTTATACTATCAATCCGAGACTGAATTTTGTCATTCATGTTTCCTTTTGTTGCAAGGCCTGATAAGTCACCTTTGACATCAGCAAGGAAAACAGGCACGCCAATTTTTGAAAAATTTTCAGCTAAGGTTTGCAGAGTGACTGTTTTGCCTGTGCCTGTTGCACCTGCAATCATACCGTGTCGATTGGCCGTTTTTGCAGAAAAATGAACCTGTGTTTTTTGGTTGCCGCCAATTAAAAATTGAATACTCATAATTAATCCTGTCTTTGAAACTCTCTCATAATTGAGATCTGAAGATATAATAATTTTTCAAGTGCTTGAATACAAGTGTTTCTCTTTTAAGTAGTGTCAGCTTATGATTTTATTTGCAATTAATTGATTAGGCGATAAGATACAGCTTTACCTGTGACTTGAGGGACGAACAGGAAAACATAACTCAACTAATTTTCTATAAAATGGAGAAAGGATATGCCTGAAGAGACAACGACAACTGAAGCACCAATTGATGTTGCTGAGACTGTGACTGAATTAATGGACCCCGAGAAGTCTGCCGAACTTTTAAATGCGGGGCTGGAGTTACTCATACAATATGCGCCAAATGTCATCTTTGCTCTTTTAATATTTTATGTGGGTAAAATGATCGCAAAACTGATCCAGAGCATGGTTAAAAAGGTCATGAGTAAAGGTGATGTTGATCCTCTTATTATTGGCTTTACCAGCAGTATTGTCTATATGGGAGTCCTGGTCTTTGTGGTCGTTGCGTCACTGGGACAGCTGGGTATACAAACGACCTCTTTTATTGCAATTTTAGGTGCAGCAGGTCTGGCTATTGGTCTGGCATTACAGGGTTCATTAGCAAACTTTGCGGCAGGTTTTTTGCTTATTATTTTCCGTCCTTTCAAAGAGGGTGATGTCATTGAAGCCTCAGGGGTAACAGGTAAAGTTGAAGTGATTCAAATCTTTACTACGACTTTAAAAACTCCTGATAACAAGACAATTATTATTCCCAATGCGAGTCTTGGTAATGGTAATATTATTAACTATTCAAGTCAGGACAGACGCCGAGTGGATTTAACAGTGGGTGTTTCTTATGATGCGGATTTAAAAGAAGTGCGTGGCATATTAGCAAAAATTGTTAATGAAGATGAGCGCATTTTAGCTGATCCTGCACACCAGATTGTCGTTGGAGAATTGGCTGATAATAGTGTGAACTTTTTCGTACGAGTCTGGGTCAAATCTGAAGACTATTGGGATGTCTATTTTGCCGCGAATGAAAGTGTAAAAATACGCCTTGATGAAGCAGGCATTGGAATTCCATACCCTCAACGCGATGTGCACCTCTATGAGCACAAAGCTGCTTAATTTAATGTTGAACTAAAATTTGTGGATGATAAATTGATTTGTGAGCTAGAAAGAGGCATGCGATTCTGATTTATCATTCATTCAATATTTAGCATTTACAATTGTCTTTTCAGCCTGTTTGTTTGTGCTGTTATTGGCTATACTCTTTATTAATCAAAGAAGTTAAAATAAAAAAACATTGAATGTTATAACTGTATAAACACATTCTAGTCTTACATTTGGTTTAAAACCAATTCATTTCATCACACAATTTATTGATGTTGCTTTCTGAGGGTTTTTCTTTAATTAGAAATAACTTTAAGTCTTTCACATGATAACTCAATAGGAGTGTTCTCGCTATGCCCGTTCCTTTTATTCAAAAAGAACTTGTTGTTGAACTGGGTTCAGGTCAATGGCAGGTAAATAATATTAATATAGATGATAATATTATCGGCCCAGTTGACTATGGTTGGAAACGCTATAAAGAAGACCCCGATGTTTTCACCTTTGGTGAAGGTCTGCTAGCCAGTAGTGCAATACCAGGCTCTAGACGCATGGTATTTTGTGGTTTTAGCCCACAGTGGGATAGCTTTTATATCTCATCAATGGGTGGCGCAGCTTACACTTTTCAGCATGTGGGTGTGAACTATGTCAGTTTAAAAGGTCGTTGTGATAAGCCCAGTGTTTTATTACTCAACAACGATGGTGACAATATTTCTGTACGGTTGGAACCTTTTGATGATTACCGCGAGGTCTGGGCTGGATACAAGAGTGACTCAGGCTCTGATGCAGAGGGTGAGAGCGAAGAAATCATAGGTATTTATGCATTACAAAAAGCCATTTTTGATCGCTGGGCAGATGAATATCATCCAAGAAGAGTGCGTACCTTCGTTGTGGGCCCTGCTGGGGAAATAACCACGGAAGGCACCATCGCTTCTTCAACGGTAAAAAAAGGCAAGTTTACAGCGGTTGTTGACTGGTGTGGCCGTGGTGGCATGGGCAGTCGATTATTTCAACAGTATAATATTATTGGGTGTTTGTTTGGTGGTGAATGGGTTGATCCGCATAAACCCAAAGCGCGTGATACAGACTCTTATTTTGCAGAGCACTTTGGTGACAAAGGGGTGAAGGTTGATAAAGCGGCTACGGTAAAATATTATTATGATCCTAAAATAAAAACAGGGGGTACTTTGGGTGTTAATCTTCACAACATTGGTGATATGTTGATGACGTTCAATTATCGCAGCACATCGGCCAGTGATGAAGAGCGCTCAAGACAGCACAAAGACTTCATTATGGATCATTATTTGAAACAATATAATGAAGAAACCATTGAGACCAAAAGTTATGATCATTGTGGTGAGCCTTGCGCAACAGCCTGTAAAAAACTCAATGGTAAGTATAAAAAAGATTATGAGCCTTATCATGCGCTGGGCCCACAGACAGGCGTTTTTGACCAACGTGCAGCAGAAGTACTGAATGATCATGCGGATGCTATGGGTATGGATGCTATTCAGGTGGGCGGCACATTAGCCTGGATTATGGAATGTGTTGCACATGATCTGATTGATGCGAATGAGTTTGGCTTTCCTCCAAAGACAGAAATGAAATTTCAGCAATTTACAGCTGATGTTGTTGATTTTGACTTGGTTAACGACAGCATGCTCAATGCACAGTATGCGATTAAATTAATTAATACCATTTTATTTGATGACAGGGCTCAATTATTTCGAGCAGGCATTCGTCCTGCTGCTTATGAACTTAATGAAAAATACCCTGATACCAGTCCACTGGAGCGGGCGGTATTTTTATCTCATGGTGATAAAGGGCATATGGTCCCCAATCAATACTGGGTGCCAGGTATGGGCAGCCCAATGCCTTTAATGGGGAAATACTACGTGTTTTATGGCGGTGGTTTTACTACACCAAGTGATTTAGGGCGAAAAAATGTTGAACGAATGGTTTATGAATTAATGAATGATAATTGCGGTATTTGCCGTTTCCACCGTCAGTGGTCAGAGCCCTTAGCCAGTGAGATTATTAATGATCGATTTGGTCTTGATGTGGATTTTAAAGCGTTTCACTACAAGCTCGCTCAGGAAATTAATGAGCATGAACGTGGTAAAAGCATTCCATGGGAAACCAACCGTATGGCTGAATTGTTTTTTAACTATCTGGAGTATTGCGGCAGCAGTGGCTCAGAAGACAGTGCACTCTTTAGTTGGCAGAATCATGAAGATATTTTACTTACCTCACATGCTTTCTGGCAAGCCATTCGAGATGCGCAGGAAATTGCATTTCAGGCAGGTGTTGACAATATTCCTGATGCCTTAACACCAACACAGTATCGAAATAAGCTTAACAATCACTAAAGGCACATTACTCAATTGCTTGATCTTGCTTGTTGAGTCTCATTTTAAGCTTTGATGTTTATTTTGCGATGGGGCGGGTCATGCCTGGAGGCATTTGTTGAGGTGGTGCGGTTCCTAGTTTTTGCTTAATACGTTGAATTTCTGCATCATCGACTGCTTTTAAATACGCTTCACGGTTCATCATTGCTGATGCGGCATCGCGAAAGCGTTCAGCTTCGCGCTCACCTGTTAAATAAGCCATATGGAACCAGATGTAGGCTTGATGGTAATCTTTCTTAGTACCAAGCCCATAGATGTACATGCTGCCCAATTTTCCATAAGCACGGCCATCACCTGCTTGTGCAGCTGCATAAAACTCATTAAAAGCGGTTTGACGGTCTCCTCGCTTATTGGCTTCTTCCCCTGCAATGTAGTCGGCAAGTGCTGTTGTGGAAGTTATGTTTAAAAAAAGGGAAGTCAAACTGACCAGAACGGCCCTGATATAAAACTGTTTCAAAATTATTACTCACTTAAAAAAAAGAGGGTATATAGTTTATCTAAGTTTTTACTGAGAGGCAATTTTCATCGTGAGCTCTTGCTCAGGAATCGGCATTTAATTATATAACTAATTGTTTATATTAAGTAAAGTTAATTTACTAATTGTCAAGAAAATATGAATTGTAGGGTTATTACTCTTGACAAATATCACTAAAATACTTGAGAATAAAGACATAATAATAATGATTTTAATATTAACTGCTTACAAGGCGTTTGTTTTACAATAATACCTATATGGTATAAGAATATATGGTATAAGAAATATTATAAAATAAAGAAATGAATAATCTCATATAATCAAAATGAAGCATAAGAATGGATTCTATTGCTTAGGGAGGCTACTACTATGGTATCTTTTAAGGAATTGAACGAACAAAATCATAAAATTGCAGAACGTACTAAAATCATATTATACATGATCCAGGACCGTGCAATTTGTGATACTGATGTCACTTGTGATTTGTTTTTTGATCTCACTGATAAAATCAAAAAACACATGGACATTGAAGAACGTGAGCTTTATAAAGACATGTTGACTCACCCTGATCGCAATATTAAGAAAACAGCTGAAAATTTTTTATCAGGCTCTGCAGAAATTAAGCGTGTGTTTAAACAGTATATGAAACGCTGGTGCCATCATAAGAATTTGCGTATTAAGAATCATGCACAATTTGTCACTGAGACAGAAGACTTGTTTGAATTGATTCAAATTCGTATGATTAATGAAACTGAAAAATTCTACCCTGTTGTACGTTCAGTTTATGGTGAGCAAATGGCTGCTTAAGCCGTTTCAATTCACTATCAAGCAACCGGTTATACTAACCAATCGTTACCTGCAAAGCGCTAATGTAGAAGTGCATATCAAATTACTTAGGAGTTATGACGGCTCAACCAGTCTCTGATTTCTAAGTGATAAGCATTTTTGTTTTCTTTTACTCTTATTGTAATATATGTCTTACATAAAATTATTTTCTTCTTTGTAATAGGTAATCCCCCTAGTTTTAAACTTGAAATACCCTAGACATATACTAAACTATTAATACATTCATCACTGGGATTAGGTTTTACCTGCGTTATGGAAATATTAATTGTTGATAATTCAAAGATATATTCTCAAATACTTGAGTCTAACCTCGATCCTATTAGTAATACGATTCATTATTACAAATCTCCTAATGATGCCTTAGAATCTGCTTTTAATTATAATTATGATTATATCTGTGCTTCCTATGCTTTAGAGCAAATGGACGGTATTACTTTTGCCCGTGAGTTGCGTACCTTGTCCCACTATGCTCATGCTCCAGTTATTTTATTTGCTTCCAAAAAAGATAATGATATTGTTGAATCTGCCTTTAAAGCAGGGGTCACGGATGTCTTTTTTAAAGAAGATGATTTTCAGGAACTGATTGCTCATATTGTTCGTTTTAGCCAAAGGAATAATAAAATAAATGCCCATGTGCTCCTCGTTGAAGATTCGTTATCTCAACAACAAATGATGCGCTCTATTTTGGAAAGTTCTGGCTTGACCGTGACGACTTTTGAGAATGCAAGCAAAGCATTTGATGCATTTTTACAGACTGATTTTGATTTAGTCATTACTGATATTGTCCTTGAAGGTAATGTATCTGGTGTGAAATTAGTGAATATGATTCGTCGATTGAGTAACAAAAAAGGGGACGTGCCAGTTCTGGCAATGACTGCCTTTGATGAACTCTCTAGAAGAATTGATTTATTCAGTCGTGGTGTGAGTGATTATGTACAAAAACCTCTGGTGGAAGAAGAATTTATTTCCAGAGTAAGTAATCTCATCAATAACTGGCGTTTACTCAAATTATTAACCGAACAGCGACGTGCTGTTGAGCTGGCATCGGATGAAGAACTAAGCGTTATGGCCTGCGCCTTTGAGAGTAGTGATGCAATTTTAATTTCGGATGCTTATGGTAATATTATTCGAACCAATCAATCTTTTTTAAAAATCAGTGGCTATCGTTCTGAAGAGGTCATGAATAAAAATATCTGGTCCTATATTTTTACTCCAGAAGACAGAAATTTTGGCCAACTCGATGACATAATCAAAAAAATACGTACCAGTGGTAATGCCTGGGAAGGTACAGGAAGTAATAAAAGAAAAAGTGGTGAGCTTTATGACGTTAATATAAAAATTGGTATTACCAGAAACTATGAGCAGGAAGTTCGTCATTATGTCATTGTTTTTTCTGATCGCTCATATCAAAAAGAAACGGAGCAGTTGTTACTGAAAAATGAATATTACGACAGTTTAACGGGCTTGGCTAACCGTAAACAATTAATGAAAGACTTAGAAAGTGAATTCATAAAAGTCAATTTAAAAAAGACTTTTGGTATTTTGTTTTTTATTAATTTAGTGCGCTTTAAGTCTATTAATGAGTCTCTTGGTAATCTGATTGGTGATAAATTATTGATAGAAGTCTCCAAACAACTTAATCAGTCAGTGCATGAATCCCATGTCACTGTATCAAGAGTGGGAGGCCAGAAGTTTGTTATTTTAATCTCTGGTTTGTCTTCTGAAGAAGATGACCGTGTTGTTAGAGCTGAAAATTTTGCCAGTGAAATAAAAAAGTCAGTCTGTAGAGATTACACAATTGAAAATCATTCTATCCATCTGGACATTCATATCGGCATCAGTTTATTTCCTTCAGGACAGGATAGCATTCATGAGATCTTAAATCAGGCTGAATTAGCTAACTACTCAGCAGGTTTGGATCATAAAGAGATCTTCTTCTTTACTCAAAGTTTGCAGGATAGAATCAATCAAACGGCTTTTATAGAACAAAATCTAGAACATGCTTTAGTTAACAATGAATTGAGTATCCACTATCAACCCCAATATGATCATGAATCTCAGTTGATTGGTGCCGAAGCATTATTACGGTGGCATCATGATAATATTTCTATTCCTCCTGATTTATTCATCCCTGTGGCTGAAAAGTCTTTACAAATTAACAAAATTGGCCAATGGGTTTTGTTTAATGTGTTTGAAACGGTCGATGACTGGTTGCAGAGAAGAATAATTGATGTCAAATTTAAAGTGGCCATTAATGTCAGTCCTGTTCAGTATCTGAAGGATGATTTTGTTTTAAAAATGGAACAGTTGATAGAGCAATTCCCTGAGGCATCTAAACTGATCCAGCTGGAAATTACAGAAACCATTTTTGCAGAAAAAATTGATCAAGTAATGACTAAAATGCAAAAATTAAAAGACTTGGGCTTGCATATATCAATGGATGATTTTGGTACTGGCTATTCCTCATTAAGCTATTTAACAAAATTACCAATTAGCTTTTTAAAAATTGATAAATCATTTGTTCGTGACATTCATATCAATAATAATAATGAAATGATTGTGGAAACCATTATTTCCATGGCACACCATATGGGTATGAAAGTGATTGCAGAAGGAGTGGAAACACAGCGCCAATTTATCTTTTTAAGAAATAAGCAATGTGAGTTTTATCAAGGCTACTTATTTTCAAAACCAATACCATCACAAGACTTTGAAAAACTTATTAGTATAAAATCTAACGATACCCCCAGGAATGAGATAGAAAGATAGTATGAAGAAAATAAAAATATTGATTGTTGATGACGCTTCTTTTATGCGTGATATTGTGAAAAAAGGGGTACGCAGTCTTTACCCTGGATTTGTTACAAAAGAAGCCGCTGATGGCAGTCAGGCAAAATCCATTTTGGGGCAGGAGGATTTTGACCTGATTCTTTGTGACTGGGAAATGCCCAAAATGACGGGTGAAGAATTATTAGGCTGGCTACGATCAGAAGGTCCTAAGCCCAATACACCCTTTGTTATGATCACCAGTCGTGGTGACAAAGATCATGTTGTAAAAGCATTATCACTCAAAGCAAATAATTACATTGTTAAACCCTTTACCAATGAAAAACTCACCGAAGTGATCACCAGGCAACTCACTCAGTCACTGGGAGTGAAAGCGGATGAACTTCGTAGGTTGGGAGCAACGTCTACAGCACCAATGGCACCAGGAAGCAATGATGCGGTGAGCTTATTGACAGGAGGGGCGGCTAAAAGTAAAGTCAGTCCAGCGGTGTCAAATTCAGTTGAAGAGCCTGTCAAAAGCGCCCGCCCTAAGGAACAGAGTATTGCTCAGCTTCGTTGGAAAAATTTGAAAACGAAGTGTTTGATCAAAGAAATCACTATGAATTCCGTGACAGCTGTTATACGAGGTGATAATGATATTCCTTCAATTATGGAGTTGGTTGTCTTTGATTTGGTGAGCAACGGCGGTAAAGATATTTCAAGAATTAATGGTTACGCCTATCAACTGCAAGCACGGGAAGCCAATATTGAGTCAGAATTTGTGAATATAACCATTCGTTTTGTTGATGGTAATGATCCAGACAAACAGGCTCACTTAGAACGTTTTATCACTTCTTTAGAGTGAGCAATTTCAAAACTGACTAATTCGTATCGCCAAACCAGTCATAGCTGCAATCAAGGTGCTTTCGGATGGTAATTAAGCCTTCCAGGCCATCTTCAATAATAACTTGAACTGGAGCACGATTTTGAAATTTTTTACTGTTACGAGTCATCCAAAACAAAGACATTCTTGGGTTGGTTGGATAGCTGGTTGATAAAGCATCGATAATTCCCAAAATGTGGCGTAATCGTTCAGTCACTTCTGGCGTATCAGGAAAGGCGATTGAATTACGGTATTGTGAGAGATGACGTACTTTTACCGTTTCAGGCAAAGCCATGATGGATAATATGTGTTCACCATCTAATTTCCAGTCATCTAAAGTGTGCATGACAGCCTGAGTTAATTCTATGTTATGATCGTCCAGAGATAAATTTTGCATATTTGTATTCAATATTTGTAAAAAATAATTCCTAGTAATTTGCTTGGTTATTATTGTATCATTACTCAAAAATTATTTCCAGATGCTATTTTCTATCCTTGGACAAGCACCTTATATAGGTCTTGTAAACAGTCAGAGAGAGACAGATATGTCCGAAAAAGTGGGCTTTATTTTAGATGGTCAGGAAGTATTAACTTATGATCGCACACAGGCTCTGCCTGCTCAACAAAGTGAATATCTTGATGTTATTGATTCTCAAATGGATGAAGGCTTTGTTTTAAGTGATAAAAAAATTGAAAATCCAAATTTACAGCAAAAAACTCAGTTTGTGGCATTAAATCTGGTTTCTGCTTTATCGAAAGAGGATGATCAAACCGCTATTATCATGTTTACTTATCTGGTTAATCGTATGCCTGAACTTAAGCAAGCCAAAGCAAAAACTAAAACTACCAGTGCAGGTAGTCAAGTTGGCGTTGAGTTTGTCTTTGATGAAGTAAAGCCCGATGGCCAAAAAATAGAATTTCGTCCAAATCACAAAGTACACTAAATTCCCGGTATTGTTTATGTCCTTAACTTTTTCATTACATCCAGGTGCCCGAGAAAGGCATCTGTGTCGTCAATATAAAAATCCATTGTATGCTGTTGAGCATCAGGATTTTGAAGAGCAACGTCTGGCTGGGGCTCGGTATATGGATGAAAAAGAGCAGGATGAGTTTTTTGAAACATTTCATGCGCTGTTGGGTAAGGTGGCTGAGCTCAAGCCTAATGAGGGCAGTGAGATCATGCTGGACTTAAAGTCACAACTGGATCAAAGCTATGAGCTGTGTAGCGGCTTAATGGGAGAGCATCGCAGTGAACAAGAAGCCATTATTAAACTGGTAGGGGTAATAATGGCTTCAATCTGGCAGAGTGCTGAAGGTGATGCTGAGGCTGAACAAAATCTAAAAGAAGAAGAATTGGCTAGAAATACTCATTTTCGATTGCTGGAGTTTCCTTTAGTGGCTGATTTGCTACGACCTCGCTCGCCCATTGTGCAAGATCAATTGATTCCCACTTTATTGACTGAATCAGAAGGTGCTATTAGAGCAGCATTTCAGTTATTTGATAAAGAACATCAACAGCTCATTTACCAGCAAGCGAAAGAGCTGCTGGCTTCTAAAGAGCAGAAAACAGAGGAGTTGTCAGGCGCATGGAATAATCTTAAGTTGATGGCTGATTTACTGAGCTCTGATTTAGTTCAGGCTTAAAATGCATGGATGCTTTTTCTTACCTCTGTCATAACAAGACGCTGTCTAATGTTCAACGGGCAATCCTGCTGATTTCCACTCAGGAAATCCATTTTCCATTCGATGAGCTATAAAGCCTTTTTTTCTCAATTGTTCAACGGCATCAAAAGCCAGAATACAATGGGGCCCACGGCAATAAGCAACCACTTCCCGTTTACTGTCAAATGTGTATAAATAGTCTTCTAACTCTGATAAAGGCACGTTAATGGCACCAGGCACGTGACCTGAAACGTACTCCTCTTGAGGCCTTACGTCCATAACTGTAACTAAACCCTCTTTGACTCGTTCTAGCAGCTCTGTCGCAGGAATGGGTTCTAAATCATCTTTTACTGCTAAGAAGGTATTGACCAGCTGCTGTACATCAGCCAGATGATGTTCAGCAACATTGCGCAATGAGTCAAATAAATCAATGACTTCATCACTACTGAGTCGATAAAATACCTTTAAACCTCGTTTAGTACAGGTAATCAAACCCGCTTGCCTTAATTGCTGCAGATGTTGAGATGTATTCGCTACAGATAAACCCGTTACTTTAGATAATTCATCGACACTGCGCTCACCTTGCGCGATAAACTCCAGTAGTTCAAGGCGATTGCCGTTACTCAGAGCTTTACCAACTCGCGCAAATTGAGTGAAGAGATCTTGTTTGAAAGACTTGTCTGGCATGAACTTAAAACCTCATATGAATTAATTCAATTGATTAGTTGAATAGTATTCAATCAAGTAATAGAATAGTAATTAAATATGAATTATAGCGATTAAGACTGAGAAATAATAGTGCTTTTTTTCCAAGTCTTTAGGGCAATAGAAATCCTTTTTAAAAGCAGAGCTCACAGGTATTATAATGGCGTTTAATGAATTTATTTTAAGCAATGAAATTGCGATAAGGTTGAGCTTCTTTTTTGGTGTGTTTATGATCATGACAATATGGGAAATACTTGCGCCCAGACGTGTTTTAACTGTTTCAAAAGGAATTCGCTGGGTGAATAATCTAGGCCTGGTTGTTTTTAATAGCCTTATTTTACGTCTTTTGTTTCCTGCTGCAGCTATTGGTGTGGCGGCTTTTGCTCAAACCCATGGCTGGGGAGTGCTCAATTATTATAAATTACCAGATGTTTTAGCCATTATTTTAACTGTAATTGCGATGGATTTTGTTATTTACCTACAACACGTTATGGTTCATGCGGTACCTTTTTTATGGCGTTTTCATCGTGTTCATCATGCGGATTTGGATTATGACGTTACCACTGGTGCACGGTTTCACACCATTGAAATTTTCTTTTCTATGCTCATTAAATTTGCAACAATTATTGTACTGGGTGCACCTGTCATTGCTGTGATTATTTTTGAAATAAATCTCAATGTGCTAGCGATATTTAATCACAGTAATGTGGGGTTGCCTAAGCCTCTGGATGTTTTTTTGCGCTGGTTTATAGTAACGCCCGACATGCATCGTATTCATCACTCAGTGGAAGATGATGAAACCAATAGTAACTTTGGCTTTAACCTGACCTGGTGGGACCGTTTGTTTGGTACTTATCGAGAACAGCCCCGTGGTGGGCAAAAGGGCTTTACCATTGGAATTCACACTTATCGAGACATCAAACAAACCAATTGGATTATTGGCATGATGATGTTGCCTTTTAAAGGAAAAGTGAGTGAATATGCTATTAATACGCGCAGTTGGAGCCCTAATCGGCAGGATAAGAGCCCTCAGCATAGCGGGATAACAACCCTCAGCCGGATGACAATTTCTAAAGCAGCACACATAAAGTGAATGGTCATTGGCTAGTGCCTTACAGTCTCTTACAGTACTTACCTCTCTCATGCTGTCCAACAGTAATATCCAGAGCTTTTGCTTCTTATCAGAGAGTAATAACGTTAGAGACTGAAGGCTCTACAAGCTTTACAAAATGACTGCTAACTATATTTATACAGACATTTAAATTACAGAAGAAGCCCAATTGGTTAAATCTCACTTAGCAACCATTGAGAATTTTTTGCTGGCTAATATTTTTAATAATATATCCATAATTCATAATTTGTAATATTAGAACTACAAATAGGATTTTATTATTTGACAAGCCTATAATTAGTGTCATAATATAAATTATAACTCAGGTTAGAAGTCGTATGGACTTATTGCTGCTGTAGGGGATTTATAATACCCTTGTTAAAATTTTCTTTCTTCTTAAGAAAATCAATTCCATTTCTGTTGTACCTCTGTAAAAAAAATAATAATTGAATATTTATTCTGAATTCTGAAAAGCATTTAATCAGTAGACTGTTTATTGCTTTATATAAAAATAATTGGGATCTTGTGCAAAGACTGGACCCAATGGAATTTATAACGAAAAAGATGAATTTGGGGTGTATGTTCCATCAATGTTTCATTACCTGCAGATCCAGGAAAGATATAATTGACACCACTTATGTTCAGTTATTTAGCTTATTATTATTGGTTGAGTTTACAAATTAATTTTAGAATAAGTCGATCATTCAAAAAATATTTTTATTAAAAAATGTGTTTTTAGAAGTTTGAAATTACTAAAAAACAGAGCAAATCCACTTAATTTGTTTTAATTAGTTAATCAGTGTGCGTTTTTTTAAATCATGAGGTTGAAGAGGATATAAAATTCGTAGAATTTAGCTTGGGCATAAAAACAGCTGGAGCTATACCTATTATGTGTTAACTTTTCTTAGATCTTCAAGGAGATAATCTATGTTCAGAGTTACAACAACATTAAGCGTTTCTATCGCGGGTGGACAAACCGTTTCCGCCTCCTCAGATGTTATCGAAGCAGATGCGATTGATTCTATAGATATTGACTTAGCGGCTGATGACGTCCCAGTAACTGTGGAGATTCAACCAGGTGTTTCCAGCCAGCTTCATGCGTTACTGCTTTCTTCTACGTTTTACTCTTCCGATCTAACGTACGTCTTTAATGATGGTAGTTCCGATGCTGATGAGACGCTGACATTAGATGGGCCACAGATGTTTTCTGCTGGTAATCTTACGGCTATCAGTGTGGATCCGACAAACATCAAGTTAACGATGGCACCTACTGGTGAAGCTGCGACAGTCAGTATTTTCGTTGCGCGCAATGCAACGTAAATAAATAAAACAAAAAATAAATAAAACAAAAAATAAATAGGCACAATTAAAGTGCCATGCTTGTTAATCTATCGTTACGCATTAAGCATAAGTAGTAGTTAGTCATTACTAAGGGCCTCGCTGCATCCATGAGAGCCAATAATTTGCCACAATGGAGGAATATCGATGAGCGTTCCACTTACCTATCCAGGTGTTTATATTGAAGAAATACCCAGCGGCGTTCGCACTATTACTGGTGTAGCCACGTCTATTGCAGCCTTTATTGGCAGCGCATTACGTGGTGAAGAAAATGAGCCGATATTGGTTCAGAGCTTTTCAGAATATACGCGTAACTTCGGTAATTTATCTCGTAATCACCCAATGGGATTTGCGATTAGTCAGTTCTTCCTGAACGGTGGTCGTGATGCATTGATTGTCCGTGTCTCTAATGGGGGTGCAGCAGCAACTTTACTTTCTGGTACCCTAAACCTGATAGCTGCAAGCAGTGGGGACTGGGGAGAGAATTTACTGGTAACAATTACTCACCCTGATTCGATAATAAACCCTGATGCAGCAGCGAATGAAATATTCAGTTTAATAATTACTGATAGTGCTAGTGGTGCTGTTGAAACCTTTAACAATATTTCAGCACTTGAAGATAACAGTCGATATATTACAACCATTCTTGAGCAACAGTCAAAACTTGTACGCGTGAATGGTGTAATGGCTAATACAAGACCTGCAGAAGAGATTAATGCACCATTTAATAATGATGGTGATGATGGTGTCGCGATCACCGACGATGAAGTCTCTCATCCAGATAGAGTCGATGAACGTGCGGGTATCTGGGCACTTGAAAAAGCTGATCTATTCAACTTGTTGTGCATACCGCCTTTCGAGCTGGAAACAGGTGATATAAATTCACAAACGCGAAGTGCAGCTGCGGCATACTGCCTGGATCGTCGTGCTATCTATGTAGTCGATCCATTACGTGACTGGGATGAACATGCTGATATTACAGATCCAGCCACTGGTCTGGACAGTGTTACATGGGGTCTGAGCCGTAATCCCAATACAGCAGTTTATTTTCCTCGTGTTATTCAGCCTAATCCATTACAGGAAGGCCGTTTAGCTGAGTTTGTCCCCTGTGGTGTCATTGCTGGCATCATCTCCCGTACAGATGCTAACCGGGGGGTATGGAAAGCTCCTGCGGGTTTGGATGCTACATTAAAAGGTGTTTCTGCATTGTCCGTAAAATTAACGGATGGAAATAATGGTGTTTTAAACCCACTGGCAGTTAACTGTTTACGATCCTTTCCAGTCAATGGCAGGGTTGTCTGGGGTAGTCGTACTCTGGCTGGTGCCGATCAGCTGTCATCTGAATGGAAATATCTGCCAGTTCGTCGCACCGCACTGTTTATCGAAGAAAGTCTATACCGTGGTACACAATGGGTCGTTTTTGAACCGAATGATGAACCTTTATGGGCGCAAATACGACTAAATATTGGTGCATTTATGCAAAACATGTTTCGCCAGGGAGCCTTCCAGGGTAGCAGTCCGAGAGATGCCTATTTTGTAAAATGCGACTCAGAGTCAACTACTCAAACTGACATAGACAATGGGATCGTCAATATAGTGGTCGGATTTGCACCACTAAAACCCGCTGAATTTGTCGTCATTAAACTTCAACAAATCACCAGTCAAACTTAGGAGTAAGTCATGGCTCAATTTAGTGTAAATGCACAACGCTTTGATCCGTATAAAAATTTTAAATTTAGGGTTAAATGGGATGGAAAATATGTTGCTGGTATCTCAAAAGTAGGCGCGTTAAAACGTACGACTGAACCTGTAACTCATCGTATCGGTGGTGACCCAAGTACTGAACGTAAATCTCCAGGTCAAACCAAATTTGAGGCGATTACGCTTGAAAGAGGTGTGACGCATGATCCAGAATTTGAGCAATGGGCAAATAAAGTGTGGAATTTTGGTTCTGGACTAGGGGCTGAAGTTTCACTAAAGGACTTTCGCAAAGATCTCATTATAGAAATGTATAACGAAGCGGGTCAGGTTGCTATATCGTATAAAGTATATCGGTGCTGGGTATCAGAATATCAGGCTATACCCGAACTGGATGCAAGTGCAAGTGCCGTGGCTATCCAAACTTTGAAACTGGAGAATGAAGGCTGGGAGCGAGATTACGAAGTCTCTGAACCATCGGAGCCAGAATTCACTGAACCTGCAGGATAATGGGATATGAAAGCACTCACTGCTGAGGAACTACTTTACGTATGGGAGCAGGGATTGAATCAACCATTGCTTCAACGAGTATTTATTCTACTGGTTACTGCATTTCCTGAAATACAGTCTGATTCTCTTGTTAATTTAAGTATTGGTCAGCGAGATAAACGTTTAATGCAACTTCGAGAATCCTTGTTTGGTCAGCAGCTTCTCAACACCGCTGTATGTCCTAATTGTGGACAGCGAATGGAGTGGGAAAGCCGTATTGCAGATTTCATAGATCAAGCTACAGAAAACAGCTTAACCGTTAATAAATTTGACTTAAATGCAGACGGTTATTCGCTTCAATTTCGCTTACCAAATAGTCTGGATTTAGCCGCTGTGGTCAATAGTGGAAATAATGAAATAGCTCAACAAAAGTTATTGTCGCGCTGTTTGTTGAAAATAGAGCATGATGGAAAAAACTGTGAACATGGCCAATTACCTGCTTCGATCATTCAACAGGTAGTTGACCAAATTGAAATGCTGGATCCACATGCTGATATCAGTATCAAATTAAATTGTTCTGAATGTGCTCACAATTGGGATGTGCTTTTTGATATCGATAGTTTTCTCTGGACAGAAATTAATGACTGGGCAGAGAAAATGTTACAAACAGTACATAAATTAGCCGCTGCTTACGGATGGAGTGAGAATGATATACTCAAGCTAACACCAGTGCGTCGGCAGCTCTATATTGGGATGCTGAGCTAATGAGTCACTTCTTGCATAATTTAATTGTCAGGCACCAGGCAGCGGGAGATAGTCTGGAAGCAAGTCAGATAATACAACCACGTCCCAAATCCCGATTTGAGATTGAGTTAAATGAAACTTCTAATCTTAGCCAGTCTGATTCGGGCATCGAAGAAATCATTTCTTCAGCAAGTAAGCCATCCTCACAAAGTCCGCAAACAGCTGAATTTCATCAATCTAAAATTGACAATACAAGTTCAGCTGCTGATACCGATGAAAATGATGCCAGTGAATTAACAGATTCGATGTCAAATTTATTGGTAGAAAAACCGACTCTGCGAGAAACATCAGAGGTTTCTGCACACAATCAAATGAGTCGGGAGATTGAGTACCAAACAGATTTTTCAAAAAGTGAACAACAATCCCCTGGAATTGATGTACCTATAGAGCGCCAGATGTTATCAATTAGTGATGAATTACAACCACGTGTTCATACAATTCTGCATCGATTAAATGCTCTGCAATCTAAGCATGATGAGCTATCATCAGCAGACACGTTTCAATTGGACAATGCAATATCAGATAAATTGCTGAGCAGTTCACAAGAGCTGAATTTTATCCCTGAACAGGCGTTGGGTTACGTACAAATAGATAATGTGCAAAACAAAAATATCAAAAGCCAGTCTCAGAAACAGGACAAACGATCAGACACACATCAATCTGGTTTAATGCAAAATCCTGACTGGTTATCTCAATTACAATCGGAGTTAAATCAGCGTCAGCGAGAGATAAGCAACCAAATAGAATCTGAAACAGTAGTCAATGTTACCATTGGTCGTGTTGAAGTGAAAGCCGTTCAAACTGATTCTGCACAGAAGCCTAAAAGCAGTAATAAGCCCAGCGGTATAATGAGTCTGGATGACTATTTGACAAAACGTGATAAGGGGCGAGCATGAGTAGCTCGGACGCATTGGCCACCGTTACCGCAACGTTGCAACACTTATTGAGTAGTGTAACGGCTTCAGTAACAACCAGGCCGCCGAGTATTGCACGCAATGGAATGGGTGAGCAAATCAATATTTTTCTTTATAGCACCAATTACAACACTGCTTTTAGTAATTTTTCTATGCCAGGAGAAATTCGAGATGGGGAGCATGCAAATCTGCCACTACCTCTGGTACTAAAATACTTAATAACATCCTATGGAGAAGGTGACGACGATATTTCAGGGCAGCAGCTTATGGGGCAAGCCATGAGTTTATTGCATGACCATCCGTTGCTTGGTCCTGAAGATTTTGAAGGCATTACTCCAAACTCAAATTTACAGCAGCAATTTGAGCGTGTCCGTATCACCCCAGATATTTTATCGCTGGATGATATGTCCAAACTATGGGCAAGTTTTCAGTCGGCTGAATATCGTTTGTCAACTGGTTATGAAGTCTCAGTTGTTCTCATTGAAAGTACTCGTGAAAGTAGAACACCTTTACCAGTATTAAAACGTGGTGAGGATGATCGCGGTCCAGATGTAGTGGTCGCCCCTTCAGCGATGCTTTCAAGTTTACGTTTTGAAAAACAAAAACCATCTGCTGAATTAGGCGACATAGTCGTTATGTTAGGTTCGCAGTTAAGCAGTGACGACACATTGGTGCGTTTTCAGCATGTTCAGCTTGATGATCCCATCGACATTCAACCTGAAGTCAATAAAATAGCATCAGAAATGAGCGTACAACTACCCGTGCCAGCAGACGATGTAGAACTGGGTTCAAAATGGCCAGCGGGGTTTTATACTCTGTCCTTACTTACTGAACGGCAGGGGATACGAAGCAGTAGCAGTAACTCGGTGGCAATGCCTTTATCACCCAGTATAGAATTAATTTCTCCTACCTCCGCACCCGCTGGAAATGTTGTACTTACCATAGAATGCCTGCCACAAATTTTAGAACAACAAAGTGTCGTTTTACTTTTCGGTGACCAGACCATAAATGCCGATTCGATGCTTACCCCCGCCAATCCTGCAGCTCGCACGACACTCGTATTCACCATTATAAACGCACTGGTAAAAGTGACTCCTTATGTCGTTCGCTTACGTGTTGATGGTGTTGACAGTATTCCAGTTGATTTTTCAGGAAGTTCCCCGCAATTTGATATCAGCCAGCAGGTGAGTATCACATGAGCGTTCAAATGAGAGATCAGAAGCATGATGAACTTGACTGGGTGGAAATCAATGAACAGCACCTGTCGGCAACTATAAAATGGATATTGCTAAAATTGCAACAGTTAACGCAGTCAGCTGACGATAAAAATAGCTCTATCCCTGATAATGAGACAATCGAACAGGCACGCCAGGAAATAATAAAACTGGAAAACCATGTTCCACCCCCAGCATTGAACTTATTAGCAACTGCGCTCGGTCTGTCAAGGTTTGATCAGCAGGTATTAGCACTTTGTACCGCAATGGAACTGGATACTCGTACCGCGGGACTTTGCGCAAAAGCACAGAATGATTTGAACAAACCGTTTCCTACGTTTGCCCTGGCATTCGCCTTGTTTGATGATCCAGACTGGAATGCTTTATCACCACACGCGCCGTTACGTCACTGGCGCCTGCTAGAGATTAATCAGCCTGGTGTGCAGCCATTAACTGGTGCAGCACTAGGTGCTGATGAGCGCATTGTTAATTATATCAAAGGGATTAACTATCTTGATGATCGTCTAACGCTATTACTTAACCCAATGAGTATTGAGTCAATAGATGGAATATTGCCACCCTCTCAACAACAGACTGTCGATAATATAATCGAGCGTTTAAAATACTCAAATGGTTTAGAAAGGATGCCTGTCATTGAGTTACTGGGACATGATACTGAGAGTAAGCGCCTGATTGCAGGTCAGGTAGCAGTAGCATTGGGTCTAAACCTGCAAACGATAGATCTCAATACTTTACCTGGACAAAGTGGTGATTTCGAAACTTTTTCACGGCTATGGGAACGCGAATCCATGCTGCTTCCACTGGCTTTATTAATACAAATTAATGGTGCTAACAATACTGAAAAAAATCTACTGAAACGCTTTTTGCAGAGTAGTCGTGGAATAGTCTTTCTTGAGCTGGATGACAGTAAAATAGAATCTGTCCGAAACCACGTTTCAGTAGAAATCAACAAACCCACACCAGAAGAACAGCAACAACTTTGGACACATGCTTTAGGGGATCAGGCAAGCGATCAACCACAGCGTCTGGCCGAGCAATTTTCATTTAGTCAAAGCGAAATCAAGCATCTGGCTGAAATATCACAAGAAAAGCTGGAATCACACAAATCTCTATGGCAGATATGTCGTATGAAAGCGCGCTCTGGAATGGAACAGCTAGCAATACGTATCGATGCTAAAGCCGACTGGAATCAGCTGGTGCTACCAGCAGAACAAAGTGACTTGCTTCATCAAATAACTGATCAGGTTGCGCAACGAAACCGGGTATACGAAGACTGGGGGTTTCGCAAACAAATGAACCGTGGTCTGGGAATTAACGCACTGTTTTCTGGTGAAAGTGGTACTGGTAAAAGTATGGCGGCAGAAGTTATCGCGAATGCATTGGAACTCGACCTCTACCGTATCGACCTATCATCTGTCGTGAGTAAATATATTGGTGAAACTGAAAAGAACTTATGCAAACTGTTTGACGTAGCAGAGGACAGCGGTGCAATTTTATTCTTCGATGAAGCCGATGCTCTTTTCGGTAAACGCAGTGAAGTTAAAGACAGTCATGACCGTTACGCCAATATAGAAATCAATTATTTATTACAACGTATGGAATCCTATTGCGGGCTGGCGATTTTAGCTTCGAACATGAAAACTTCCCTGGATAAAGCCTTTGTGCGTAGACTGCGTTTTATTGTGGATTTTCCATTTCCTGATTTGGGACAACGTAAAGAAATCTGGCAGAAAGTGTTCCCAGTTAATGTACCGATAGATGAAAACCTGGATGTGTCACGGCTGGCCAAATTCAATCTCACTGGTGGCAATATTCATAATGTTGCATTAAACGCAGCTTTTCTAGCCGCTCAGGATAATAGCGTGATCACAATGCAACTACTGTTAAATGCAACGCGTACTGAATATAAGAAATTAGAGCGTCCAACCAAGGAATCGGATTTTTGCTGGCAAGGACCAACTGAGGTAGTACCATGAATATTAATTTACATATTGAACGGGTAGTTTTAGAAGGTATTTCTATAGAACCTCACCAACAAGCGGAAATGAAGATAGCTGTAGAGTCTGAGATAGTCAGTTTGTTGACTTCGAATGGGATCGGTAGATGTATTCAATCGAGAAATAGTTTTCATGTTGTTTCTGGAGGTTTAATTTCTATTGAAACTCACAACAAGCCATTTCATATAGGTCATCAAATTGCAGGTGCTATTTACCAAGGTATAGAAAAATGAATCAGGAAAGAGCCGTTCACGCTAATAAAATGATACCTATCACTACTCCATTGGCAAATGGAATACTGCAGCGTAAATGTGCATGTGGGCAGCAAAAGCAAGGAGGCGAGAAATGTGATAGCTGCAAAAAGGAAGACTTAATCTTACAGCATAAGGAAAAAACTACTGGAATAATACAATCATCCGACCCGTCTTTTCCAGACAGGAGTAGCGGCCAACCCCTCGCTACTTCGTTGGCACAACATTTTCGTCCTAGACTTGGGTCGTTGATTGATCGTGTTCGAATTCATAGTGACAGTTCCAGTGATGGATTTGCTCATCACCAGAATGCGGTGGCGGTGGCCTCTGGCACCGATATCTATTTTGCGCGTGGTGCATATCAGGCCAGCACTGTAGCGGGTAGAAATTTGATTGCCCATGAATTGGCTCATGTGCATCAGCAACATCGGAGCAACAGCCCACCTGCTGGCTACCGATCAACCCCAGGAGATATCTATGAACAAGAGGCAGATCGTTTTGCTGAAACTGGTCAGCTGGCATCAGATTCATCCAGTATTGAGGTAAAATCAAAACCAGTTTTTCAACAAAGAACTGCAGCTGAACAGATCGCAACAATCTTACGCCAAGCATCGGATGGCCCAGGCACTGATGAAGAAGCTATTTTTAATGCGTTAACTGGGCGAACAGCGATAGAAATAACGGATATTAAAGCGGCCTATCTGGTGCTTTCCAGTGGTGAGTCTTTGGAAGTTATGTTACGTGATGAGCTCTCTGGAGATGATCTTTCGAATGCCTTATCACTAATACACGGAGGGACTGCAGAAACAGAAACCGCTCGAAGGCTGTGGAATGCGATGCGTGGATGGGGAACGGATGAAGACGCTATATATGCAGCAGTGGCGGGACGCAGTGCTGCTCAATGGACTGCTATTCAGGGTGCGTATCAGACGTTATCAGGTAATGTACTTCTGGTAGACCTTCGTGATGAACTGAATGATGGTGAATGGCAGTATCTTCAAACGTTATTACCAGGCGCAACTGGCGGAGCCGTGACGGGAGAAGACAGGGCGACCGTGATCGCTAATCAATTAGAAGCGGCGATGGCTGGGCTTGGCACGGATGAAGAGGCAATTTACACCGCTTTGACTGGTCGTAGTGATACTGAGTTACGCGCCATCGAAACTCGATTCAGGTTGTTGACTGGGTCTGCGTTGGATGTGATGTTAAGGGATGAACTTACTGATTCAGAGTATGACAGAGTGCGGTTGTTGTTGAATCATGATGAGCCGCTTCGTGTTGCAATGAGGATAAGGGATGCGGTTGAAGGTTTGGGTACGGACGAGCTGGAAATACAAGCCATTTTGACTGGCAGAACACCAGTGGATTTAACGCTCATTCATACGGCTTACCAAAATGAGTACCACGAATCACTGAATGATCGCTTGAATGATGAGCTAAGTGGTGTTGAACAAACAACTACGGATACCTTGAGGCAAAAAGGGTGGTTGCCATTAGAAGATGAAATTAAACTAGCGATTGATGGTCCAGGCACTGATGAAGAGCGTTTATTTGCCGTGCTAATAGAAATTAAGAATGATTCAAACCCTGCCACGAAACTACAAGCGGTTGCCAATGCATATACTGCTAAAGGCTTTGGCAATATGGTGGATGATATTGTTGATGATTTATCCAGCTCCAGACTTGAACAGCTTTGGGCGGACTTTGTACGCTGCCCATCTGTAAAAACAGTCAGTGTTGATTTTGTGAGGCTTGCAGGCTCTACGGGGTCACCAACATCTCATCTAAGTATCGCGAATCGAATCTTTAAACAATGCTGCGTTCAATTTATTATTGGCAAGAATCCACCAACTGAGTCTGAAGCGACTACCAAGTCCTGGCTAGGCGGTGATACGGATTTATCTACAGGGGCTTCTTGTAGTACTAGCCCGCCCGAGGAAACTTCTATGTTCACTAATGCTACGCTAAAGTATAGCTTGTCGAGTCGCATACGAGCGTTCTATCCAGCATCAGTCTCAGGTTTTTCAGCACATGCTTATAGCATCACCCCATCGTGTGCTGCAAGTGGTGTTGGTTTTGCCAATCATACAGTGATATATCCAACGGCATTTCCCGAAACTCTTGCTCATGAGTTTGGACATATTCTGCTGAATAGTGGATTGCATACTGGAATTGTTCAGCCCTCAGATAAGCGAAATATAATGTTCTCTCCGCGTGAAGGCCATCGAGAAAATATAGATAACATTCAGTGTCAAACCATATATGCCAACGCATAAAGGCAGGAAAAACTATGACTACTTCAAATAAAACTTACACCTATCGTAGTGGCCAAAAAGTCGCGCTGGAAAAAATCCCAGATAAAATGGTAGTCAGAACTTTACCTGAAAATTTAGATGATGCTGCCATTATTACCTCCGAGCAAGTTTCTTCTGCTTCGACTCGAATAAAAACCAGCGTAACAGAATTAGAGTCGTTGATGGAGCGTAGTCGGGGGATGGCTCCAACTCATCATGCTTATCACGAGACTGAAAGTGGCTCAGAGTTTCTAATAACCGATCGAATTTTTGTGACCTTCAAAGAAACACCTTCTGATGAAACAATAGATGAGTTTGCAGGCCGTTATGGTTTGATGAAAAAATCAGTTTATAGTGATCGAGATTTTTTGTTTCAACTCACCAATCACACGGGTATGAACCCAGTCAAACTGGTCGTTAAATTAATGGAAAAAGAATCTTTGATTGAAGTTGCTGAACACGATTTGAATCAACGCATGAGTACTTATCAATTTTCTGTTCCCGTTGATCCTGAATATTCTAAACAGTGGCATCTGCATACCGATTTTAATAATCCTGATTACGATGCACGCTCCTGCTCTTTGTGTGAAGACTCATGGAGCCTATTGAATGGCTTTGGTAGTGACGAAGTTGTCATTGCTGTGTCCGATGATGGCTGTAAACTGGATCATCATGACTTCAATTCATCAGATAAATTTTCTGGTTGGGGTTATTTTCGAGGTGAACGACTAATAACGGCAATCGATATTGATGCTGACCCTGATGAAATGTATATACCAGGTTCTAATCACGGTACTTCATGTAATGGTGTAATTGGTGGTGAAATTGATGCGGTGCTCACGGTGGGTGCCGCAGCAGATTGTCAGCTGCTACCGATTGAATGGGAGTCGTCAGGACCGTCTCTATTTATCAGTGATTCAAAGATGTTGACTGCACTTGATTATATTTCTGATAAAGCAGATGTCATGTCTAATTCCTGGGGTGGTGTCCCAACCAGTTTGTGGGCTTTACCTGTTATTAATCGTATAAAAGAACTGGCTTTAACAGGTGGTCGTCGCGGTAAAGGTATTATTTTTTTATGGGCAGCGGGTAATGAAAATTGTTTGATCAATCATACTGCGGATCAGGATATTCCTTACGATCATGGTGTAGAAAATCAAGGTGGCTCATTGGTTTGGGTGGGCGTTAATACGACTCGCGTATTTCGCAACAATCTGGTTGGTATTCCTGGGCTTATGCATATTGCCGCATTAGCAAGTACGGCTAAGCGTAGTCATTATTCAAATTATGGCCCTGGTATTGCGTTATGTGCACCCTCCAGTAATAGTCATGCATATTATCGGATGACGGTGAGAGGGCTGGGAATCATAACAGCGACTGGCGAACCTGGAGGTGTCACTGATAGTTTTGGTGGTACCTCCAGTGCAACCCCATTAGTTGCAGGTATTGCTGCTCTGACCATTTCAGCCAACCCAAACTTAAGTGCACTGGAGGTCATTTCAATACTCAAACAAACTGCTTCTAAAGATTTAGACTTTTCTGGCTACCTTGCGACACCGCCTGCCAGTTTTGATAATGATACTAGCTGGGATGTTTCTCCTGTTGCACCATTTGCGAGCGGTGAATTTATTGATAATGGTGATGCTGAAGGTAGCTGGAGCCCATGGTTTGGGCATGGTAGGGTTGATGCTGTCGCCGCTGTTGCAGAAGCATTAGCTCGAAATCAGCAAACGGGGAAGCAGATATTTCAGGGCAGTTCAGCACCTGATAAAAGTATTCCTGATAACAATGTCAGAGGTATCAAGGACAAAATTATCTGTAATGATAGCTTCGCTATTACTGCTATAACTATCAATATTGATATCACTCACAGTTATATCGGTGACTTAAGTATTACCCTGATTTCGCCATCGGATACCGAGGTACCACTGTCTGTCAGAGTCGGCGGCAGTGCGAATGATTTGCATAATGAATTTGACATTCGTTCAGTTCCAGGTTTACACGCTTTAACTGGTGAACCAGTGAATGGTAAATGGTTGCTCCATGTTCAG
>JADGEK010000007.1:86725-91109 GCA_016744395.1 Gammaproteobacteria bacterium
GCGAATGATTTGCATAATGAATTTGACATTCGTTCAGTTCCAGGTTTACACGCTTTAACTGGTGAACCAGTGAATGGTAAATGGTTGCTCCATGTTCAGGATTTAGCGGCAGTAGACAGAGGTCGCTTAACAGGCTGGTCATTGAATATTAGTGGTCAAATGGATGCTTCAATTCTCATCGAAGAAAGTCCTGGTGTGATTATTCCTGATAATGTACAACGCGGTATTGAGCGAGTTTTGATGGTATCTGACACTGGGCATATTGATAACATTGTTGTCGAGCTGGATATCACCCACACCTATATTGGTGATTTGGTTGTTGAGTTGATATCACCTGACAATACTTTAGTGTTGCTCCATAACCGTTCGGGTGGTTCGGCTAATAATATTATAAAAACTTACACGATGATGAATACCAGTAATTTACAAAATTTCCGTGGTGATTCAGTGAATGGAAGATGGCGACTAAAAGTGTCTGATCATGCAGGTCGTGATCAGGGAAAACTAAATCGCTGGGCTTTGGCAATAGAACAAAAATAATAGGCACTCACAGCTATGACAACATTTCCTAATTCACCAAAAGTTGTAAAAGGCGGCATAGTATTAATAGATGCCAAAAGCGGTACGACTTTAAATATGATCAGCATGCAATATAACCCTGATAGCCTAAGCCGTAAATATGAACCACAGGGCTTTGGTGACGGTAGTCAGGGGGAAGTTTTACGGTTCAAGGGGCCTGCAGTGGAAACCCTCACCATCGAAGTTGAAATTGATGCCGCCGACCAGCTGGAATTTCCTGAACAGAATCAGGATGTGATAGAACATGGGATTCAACCCCAATTGGCAGTACTGGAATCACTCATTAACCCCACCAGTGAACAACTCCATAGTAATAATAATTTAGCCAATGCGGGTACGCTGGAGATTGCACCTATGGAAGCACCAATGGCACTTTTTGTGTGGAGTAAAAATCGTATTGTTCCTATTAGTATTTCTACTTTTACCATTAACGAAGAGGCATTTGATACGCAGCTAAATCCTATTCGTGCAAAAGTCAGTCTGGCAATGAAAGTGCTCAATATTGATGATCTCGGTTTCAAGCATAAAGGGGGTAGTTTATTTATGAATTATTTGCAAAATAAAGAACGACTCGCAGCCAAAGTTAATGGGGGGACTATCAATGATTTTGGCATCAGTTCGCTGCCCTTGTGAAAATAAATAAGGAATGAAAGCATGAGTGACCCGATAAAATCTTTTTTACAAAATACTGGCCTGCAACAACCAACATTTGCTGCCAACAGCCGCTATGCAGGTTTGGATACTAGAGAGTGGACAAGAACTGATGGATTACAGGTGCTGTATGTCAAAAGACGTTTTATCCCACGAGCAGAAAACTTTGCCATATTGCAGGAACACGCGGTAGCGGAAAATGATCGCCTCGATAATATTTCTGCAAAATATTTTTCTGACCCAGAATTATACTGGCGTTTGTGTGATGCTAATGGTGCGATGAATCCATCAGACCTGACCAGAAAAATTGGTCGTCGACTGCGTATCACTCTACCACAAGGCATTCCAGCGCCTACGGAGGACTTATGATACAGGGCAGTATCAATTTAACGCTGCTTATGGGGCCAATAGTACCCCTGCCGGCACCACGCGTAGTGATCGATGCATTGCAAAGTGTAACGGTTACTACTGCAACTGGGTCACCCAGTGGTTTCCAGATGCAGTTTTCATTTAACAGTTCCTCAGAACTGAATACGTTATTCGTGATTGTCCCGGCACTGAGTAGCAGCGTTGCTACACCGCCTTTGCGCATACTCTTAATAGTCACAATTAATGGTATGCCAACGCCGCTGTTCGATGGGATCATGACTAATGTTCAGGTGCAACCTGGCCAAAATGGCAGCTCGGGTACTGTCAATATAACAGGTGATGATCTGACCAAGGTCATGGATACCCAGAAGTGGGATGGACTTCCTTATCCTGCGCTGCCAATTGCTGCAAGAGTTGCATTGATCTGTGCCAAATATGCAGCCTACGGGATTATTCCTATGCCGATACCTGAAATTTTTCTTGATGTGCCTATTCCACTGGAAAAAATTCCTGCGCAGCAAGGTACCGATTTAGAATACATCAATCAGTTGGCTGAAGAAGTGGGGTATGTCTTTTATATTGAACCAGGGCCTGCACCTGGCACCAATATCGCTTACTTTGGGCCTGAAATAAAAGTTGGAATTCCACAGCCAGCACTTAACGTTGATATGGGACCTCATACTAACGTAGAGTCACTCAATTTTAATTTCGATCCCACCAAAGGTGTACTACCAGTGGTATTTATTCAGAATCAATTGACTCGTGTTCCTATTCCATTACCAATCCCTGATCTGAATCCGCTGCAGCCTCCATTGGCAGCCTTGCCAACCAGCATCAGCAATATAAATTTACTTAAAGACACAGCCAAGATGAATCCTGCAAAAGCATTATCCAAGGGACTGGCAGAAGCGGCGAAGTCACAGGATTCTGTCACTGCACGGGGCAACCTGGATGTATTGCGTTATGGTCGCGTATTAAAAGCTCGTCAACTGGTCGGAGTACGTGGCGTGGGTCTGGCTTACGATGGATTGTATTTTGTGAAAAGTGTGACCCACACGTTAAAAGCAGGGGAGTTCAAGCAGAATTTTGAATTAACCCGCAATGGTCTAATTTCTTTAACACCAACGGTACCAGCATGAGTTCAACAAAATTTTATGGCAAATACCGCGGTATGGTACTGAACAATATCGACCCGCTACAGATTGGTCGCCTGCAAGTACAGGTTCCTGATGTTGCGGGTTTGATTCCAGCGACCTGGGCGATGCCCTGTTCTCCAGTAGCGGGAATTCAAAACGGTATGTTTGCACTGCCAATAATTGGTTCGGGCGTATGGGTGGAATTTGAGCAGGGTGATCCTGAATTTCCCATCTGGGTGGGCTGTTTCTGGGGTAGCGCGGCAGAAGTTCCTGCGCTTGCATTACTGACACCGCCAGTGACGCCAGCGATCACCTTGCAAACACCGTTACAAAATGGCATCACGATTTCAGATATGCCAGGGCCGACTGGTGGAATTGTTATTAAAACGGCAACGGGTGCATCGCTAATTATTAATGACACAGGAATTTATATGCAAAATGGTAAAGGTGCCATGCTGAATATGGTTGGTCCCAGCGTCGATATTAACAATGGCGCGTTGACGGTGATATAGATGCCTGGACCTCTATTACATGTTGGTGCAACGGTTATGTGCACTCATGGTGGCCAGGCTCAGCCCACGGTACCGAATCCGCGAGTACTGGTGAGCGGCCAGCCCACGGTACAGATGAGTGCGCCTTATGTGATTGCCGGATGTCCGTTTACCACGGGGTCTAACCCTTTGCCATGTGTTACTGGGCAATGGACAGTGGCAGCAACACGAGTATTTTCCAGTGGTCAGCCGTTAGTGTTAATGGACAGCCAATCCATATGCACGCCTAATGGTACACCCATGATAGCAACTGTAGCCCAGGTGAGAGTACTGGGAACTTAAATACATTGAGCCAGTTTCCAGGCAGCGAAAAGGATATTAAAAATGAATAAGTTAAAACGCTGTAGAAAGTTAATAGGTTGGAGTAAAGAGTGGAGTAAATAATGGACTTATTTTTTCCTTATCAAATAGATGGCCGGGGTCGCAGCCGTGAGGCGCGGCGTGATGATGTTAACGATGAATATATCAGAGGTCTGATCGAACAGGTGCTTTTCACCGCACAGGGTGAGCGAGTCATGCGCCCGGATTTTGGCAGTGGTTTGCAACAGCTGCTGTTTGCTGGAAACAGTCCGGAGTTAGCTGCTACCACGCAAATGTTAGTGCAAGCAGCCCTGCAGCAATACCTGGGAAACCTCATTGTGGTTGAAACTGTCACCATAGAAGCGATAGATTCGACTTTGCAGGTTGAAGTCATCTATATTGTTCAGCGCTCGCAAAGAAAGCAGCAGGCAAAGTTTGAGCGAGGTATACCAGTATGATATATCACTGCTGCCATGAAAATCGTCGTAATTCAGTCGCTATTCATCCGACATTAAATGGTATTGATTATCTGGAAGTTCTGGATCGGGAGTTACAGCCGCGCCAGAGTACTCTGCTTTTGCATTTGTTGAAGCCTGTTCCCTCTGGCTGGGTTGTTGGAAATATCAGCATCGTGGGTGGTGAACGTATACGTGATCCAAAAATTGAATGGCTGGCATCAGCTGATAGCCTGCCTGCTGAATTGTTAGATAATGAATTAACCCTGGATGAAATAGATCGGCTATCAACATTACCTGATGCTGATCATATTCTTGTTATTCGAACTGAAACTGAAGGAGA
>JADGEK010000071.1 GCA_016744395.1 Gammaproteobacteria bacterium
TTCAGCGGTGCATTTAACCGTATTTTCAAAATCATGGCGCTCGCCGTCGATATCAATCACACGGTGCATCAACTGTAAATAGCCGTTCGGTGTTCTAGGCGGACGTCTTGCAGGATGTTGTGGCGTTGGTGGTGGTTGCTTGTATAAAGCAAACTCAGGACCAAAGCAGGCTTCAATATCACCCGTTGCAAAATGAACCACTTGTTCTTCTGTCACAACAGCAGGTTTGACTTGAATCGGCGGCATAACAGGCAAGCGGCTATCCACTTTGTTTAAGCTCGGCATTACTGTATTTTTAGTAACGGCTTGAACAGGTTCTGGTGTACTGACAGGTGCAGTTGGCATAGATGGCACTGCCATTGGCACTCCTGAACGAGCAGAAGATAATAATTGTTTTTCCGCATCACTCTTTTCAGTTAACTCAAGACAAACATCACGAAAATCAACGACAATTTTTCCATCAATTAAAATATCAACATTACCACGGGCGTAAGGTTTAGGTGACAAACCAATTTCAGTCACTTCCAGACGATAAGTCATTAAGCGATCTTTTGGCAATGCCTGACCACGGCAACGAATTGGCTGTGGAATATTACGCATGGTTTGGAAACGTGCATCAACCGTTTGAGTGTGCATACCAAGATACATCATGAAAAATTGCAATAACTGAACACAGCCTTCAGACATTAATGAACCCGCAAGTACAGGATCATCACGGAAATGGCTGGTGAAATACCACTCATCAGGCTGAAGTTCTTTTTCAGCTTCAATTTGACCTAAGCCCCATAAACCGCCCTTACGATCAACCGATATAATGCGATCCAGCATCATGATTTTTTCAAGAGGGAAATGCAGCGATGGATTTTTTCCTTGCTTATCATAAGCAGGATTACCATAACAACTGGCTAAATCACCATCCATTAAAGAGTACATGTCTTTCTTATCAAAGGCTGTTTTCTGACACTCTAAAATGGGGGTAAATGAAGATTTAACGACTTTAGATCGTAATTCAATTTCTTCATTGGTACGGATAACGCCTTTACCCACTGCAAGCTCTTCATCAGAGAAGAAACCCGCACAACCATTATCCATTTTCAATATCATTTTATCGCCGATGAAACACTCATAGGAGAAGAAAAATAATAAATTGTTTTTATGTTGAGCAAATGAGTTAATTGAAATCTCATAACGCAGAGTCTGACCTTCTTTAGGCTGATCGTCAAGGAATGTTAATGTACAGTCCAATAGACGGTACATGTATTTACCCTTGTTATCAAAATCAATTCCCATATAGCTGATCAATAATAAATCACACTGTCCTGACTCAATACAGATACAAGTGGGTATTTGCCCATCAGTCGAATACCAGGCGTTATGAGGAATATCATATTCCGTGGTCATTTTCGAAGGTATAAACTCACCTTTCTTAGCCTGCATTTCAGTGACACGGGTCACTAAAAGATAGGGATCCATAGGTAACATGACGCGTCTTGAATAAGAATCAATGATGTCATAATCAGGACCAAAGACGTTACCGATTTTGCCATAAGCAAATTCACGCAAATCATCTTCGCTATAAATAACTGTTTCAGGTTGATTGTATTCGGTTGGAAATAATTGCTGTGAGACGTCTCTATCCACTTGAACATTACTGGCTAAAGATGTTGCCATAGGCTTTAATGCAGCATTTTTAGAGACAGATTCAGGCGCATTAATTGTCTTAATAATTGAAGTGGTTAATGCCTTCAACCCTTCATGGCGAGCAGCCATAAATTCGGTATGCATTTCACTCAATTTAATATTATGCTGAAACATTTTTTTCAGCATTTCACTTTGATAACCTTGCATTACACTGGCCTTGTTAGATGTTGTCATTGTCGCTTGATTCGTAGTGGTTTGTGCCCCTGAGTGTGAATTAAGCCCTGATGAAGCAGTAGCAGATCCTTCTGATAATGTTCTTTGTGTCATGCTATTTTCCAATAAATTAATGCTTGCCTTTTTCTTATAGGTATTTGCATTTGAATTAACAGTAATTTTTGTTGCTGGCTGGCTTTTTTCAATAGCATCTGCTTGTGCTACTTGAGAAAGCTGATTATTTTCATTTTTAATCAGTGGTAGTACATTACTCTTATTGACAGGTACGGTTACTTTCTGCACCGTTTTCGAAGAGACTGAATCTTTTAGCCTTTGAGGTCTAGACTGAGATTTCTTTATAGGAGTTTTTAATTGAGTTACATTTGATCTCGCTGAAAACTTCTTACGATTTTCGTCCGTCAATATAACATCAGTAAATGGCTTTTTACCTAAAACAACAGGCTTAACCAGACTTGGTTTTTTAGATACGCTTTTGTTTATAGCTTGAGGGTATAGTTTTTCAAGAGCCATATCCAAACCATGACTGGTCAACTTAGCCGCCATTCTTAAAATTGAAGTGTAATCATCAACCCCTTTTCTATTGATACCAACAGCCAGGTGATCTTTTCCTTTTAGACTTTCACTCACCCATTTGGTACAACTGCTTTGCGGACCAAGCTCAATAAAGATACGAGCACCGTCATCATAAACCTGGTTGACCAGCTTCGGGAAATCCACCATATGGGTATAGAAAGTAGCGATATTATGACCTATCACTTCTTCTTTCATTTCAGTTTTCTGATAATTCGCCGCAGTATAAAAATCAACACCTTTAATTGCAGTCGTTGGCATAGAATGTAATTTTTTCAGGGCATCAAATTCAGCCTTAACCAACTCATTATGAACCACGTCCTTAATAGGAACAGGGAAAAGTTTCCATTTTAATTTTTTGACCACTCGACGACAGGCTTCATCATCACCCGCAATCACAATCTCATTTGGTGCATTTATAATAATAAGGAATACACGTTCTTCTTCGGCAAGCACTTCAGCGGCCTTCTCTGGAGAAGTTCTTAATGTATAAGTGCCCCAGATGGGTTTTTCACCTTCTTTAGGTGGCGGCAAATCCCAGGCTTTTCTAACTACATCCATTTCACCAACCAAACGATTTTGAAAGGTCGGTGTGTTATGCAGAGTATTACTCATGTAATCTGTATTGTTCCAGGCACCTGATGAAAACAACATGGAGAGTTCACCCATGCTATGACCAAAGGCAGCTTCTGGCTGGACTCCGAGTAAATCCTGAATCACTTTTGTATAAACAATGGAAGACATTATGCCAGATTCAAACATGGCAACTGCATCATCCCCCATAATCGCATCAAGCTCTTTAAGTGCTTTTTTATCTGGAGCGACCAAAGTCTGAGGATAAACATAATGCGTACGCATCATTTTTCGCAAACTGGAAGTGGAATCAGATGCCAAATCAGATACTTCTGGGAACATATAAAAAATATCTTGGGACATACCGATATAGGAGTTGAATCCACCAGGATACACAAAAGACACCTTCCCTATGTCAGCCTGAGGCACTGGTGTAAAGTAACTGCCTAAAGGTGTAGACCACTCTTCATTATTTTCAAATGAGGCAGGAACGCCCTTTTGAGCGGACTGAATCTGTTTAAGCAGTTCATCAGCGGACTTAGCCAGCAAGCAAATATGATACGTTTGCTTCGAGGTCTCTTTAAATTTGGTAAATTTGTTCAATGCTAACAATTTAAGTGAACTGCTGAGTACTAATTCACTTTCTAAAGTCGTTAACTTTGATAATAATTCCTGCTCTGAATTACCTCCCAAAGGAAACATAAATATTGTCTGATTTTCAAAAAAGTCGTTTTTTGGTGTCTGCTGCTTCTCAGATTCAGATAAAATCAAATGATAAGAAGTATTATCCTGACCAAGATTATTTATGGCCGCATAACGTTTCGTTATCTTTTTGGACGCTTTAATTTTTGAAGCATCATCAGAATTTAATAACCAGGGACGAGACTCTTGCGGAAAGTAAAATTGCTTTTCATCCCAGTCTGATAAATTTTTAGGCCTGTCCCAGGCTGGAATGCCGGGAATAAATCGTTGGTATAAGCAAAGCGATGTTTTAATGAGACTGGCAATACCAGAAGCGGCAAAAGTGTGACCGATATTGGCTTTAATACTGCCTAAAGCACACGTTTGTTTAGGTATTTTAGGTTGTACCTGTTCTTGCTCAAATGAAAGCCTTTTTAAAACTTCTATTTCAGCTGCATCCTGAGCGGACACACCACTGCTGTTTAATTCAATGTAATCAATGTCTCGTCTGCTGATTCCCGCTTGCTGTAATGCTTCATCTGAAGCTTGTTTCAAACTATAAGAAGGACTTAAAGACGGATCAGTATTTTTTTCTCTGACACCAGAAAAACCTTCAATACTGGCATAGACTCGCTCGCTATCTTCAATTTGATCATTACGTTTTAATACAATAGCACCTGCACCTTCACCAATACTCCAGCCAGAAGCATTGTCAGCAAATGATAAGCCAGCCGTATTGGACATTTTGTTACGTTGATTCTGCAGATAAACGTGTTCAATGCCACCTGCCAAATCAACCGCACCAACGACCATAGCATCCACTTCGCCTGCATCAAGAAATAATTGTGCGACTTCAAGTGCTTTAAATACCGAGTTTTCTTCAGATGAAATGGTAAATGCCGGGCCTGAAAAATCCCATAAAGAACAGATGCGGCAAGGAATAATATTACCTATAAAACTGGTAAACTGATTAATTTCAACCGCATTATGCAAACTGTCTTTTAATAAGTCCGTCAGTTGTTCTTGTTGTTCATCGGTTAATTTGATATTGCTATTACGCAAGCTTTCCTGTAGCTGCCAGGCGGCATCAATACGCCCACGAAATTGGTGGATACCTAAGTCCATT
The DNA here is from genome assembly GCA_016744395.1 of Gammaproteobacteria bacterium. Lineage (GTDB taxonomy): Bacteria > Pseudomonadota > Gammaproteobacteria > GRL18 > GRL18 > GRL18. The sequence continues at coordinate 4,826 of JADGEK010000071.1, forward strand.
TCCATAGCAACAATTACCCCCACGTTCCCGCCCTTGGGTAATGTCGAGTCATTCAGTGCTTCATCAAGCACTTTCATCATTAATAACTGCTGTGGCAGTAATGGCGCTTGTTCTTCAGGGGGTATTTTGAAATATAAATGATCAAAACCAAATTCATCAATGAAATTGCCTTGAGGTCGCTCTAATTCTGAGCTAGAAAATGAATCCAGTCCAAATTTTTTCAGAATATTTTTATCTTTCTCTATCCCCTGCCAACGGTTCCTGGGCAAAGCTGAACGCAGTTGTTTTGACTGGTAAATGGTATTTTCAAGTTGTGATAAGTTTTCGCTTTGGCCAAAGTGAGCACCCATTCCGACAATACTGATATTTTGTTGCTTTACGCTTTTTGATTTAGAAGTATTTGATTTTGAAGAAGTCGCTTTCTTAGCCGCCTTGCTCTTACTCTCAAGATGCTCTTCCAAAATCAAGTGAGCATTAGTGCCACCAAAGCCAAAAGCACTGATAGCTGCAATCTTCTTTTGTGAATCATCCTTTTTGTTACTAGACTTATTATTAAAAGAAGTCCAGGGCATATTCTGAGTTAATATTTTTTCATCTGCAATTTTGCTCGAAACAGAAGACATGGGATCTTTGATATTAATTGTTGCTGGAATTATGTCATTCTTCATAGAAAGAATGATCTTTAACATGCCAGCCATACCTGCTGAAGTGAGCAAATGTCCAAAATTAGATTTTGCAGTGCCCATATTAAAATGTACATCTTTGTCTGCAAAGAAGCGTTCCATCGAGTGAATTTCAGTTTCATCCCCCAAAGGTGTTCCAGTGGCATGACATTCTATATAATCCACATCTTCAGGTTTGATATCTGAGTCATTATAAGCCCTTTCATAGCAGACTTCCTGGCCTGCTTCATTAGGACTTAGAACAAACTTACCTTTACCATCATTTGATAAACCAATACCATTAATAACTGCATGAATATTATCACCATCACGTAAGGCATCTTCATAGCGTTTCAGGACAAACATGCCAGCACCTTCGCCAGTATTTAATCCTGAAGAACTTTTATCCAACGGACGGCTAATCACATTTTCAGGAAATGCTTTGAATGTTGAAAAACCAAGAGAGACAAACCAGGGGTCAGCAGCACTCACTGCACCTGCTAACATAATATCCGCTTTGTCTGAAAGCAGATAAGAGCATGCCAGTTTCATACTATAAAGCGAAGAAGCGCAGGCAGCATCAAGAACCATTGATACATTACCTAAATCCAGTGCCTGGTTGATCACACTTGCAGGGTGTCCGGCAACCATACCATTAGCATAATCCCCTTTAGGTTCACCACCCATCTTAAAATTCGGAGCGGCTAAAAGATCTTTTAATGGTGTCTCCATTGCCTGATGATAAAGTGGCAAAAATAATTGATTGGATTTTTTTGTTGGAAAAGAAAGGTTACCAAGAATGACACCACAACGTGATAACAAATCCTGTTGCCTGTCTTTACCCGAAGTGGCATAACCAGCATCTTCTAACGCTTCACGGCTCACATGCAAGGCCCATTGAATAGTATTATCAAGACCACTGAGCTGTTCAGGCTTTAGTGCATAATCATCAGCATCAAACTGAAAATCATTAATGTAACCACCCGTAGTGCAATAATATTTATCTTTAGTGCCTTTTTTAGATGAAAAATAGTCATCTGGATCACGCCCCATATGCTCTGCATCAGCAGAGACACGAGAGTCTTTATTGGCAACCAGATTTTCCCAATAGGTTTCTGGTGTATCAGCCTCAGGGAATAGGCAGGCAGTTCCAATAATCGCAATTTTTTCCATCTAGATAAATCTCCACTTTAAATTTCAAAAAAATAAATTTAAAGGATCTTGTAAAATTGTTTTTTTTAGAGTTACTTGAAAATTGCTTTATCTTTGGCTTTTTACTTTTCCCTTTCCAAAGGTAAAATAAGGAGCGAGGTGAGTAATCACTTTAGATTTATAAATAAATAACAGTCAAAAGAAACACCCCCTCAGTTCCCCTTCTTAATAAGGGGGTAGCTAAGAGCAATTTAAATAGTACCTCAATAGTTTATATTCGACTTATTCGTTAAGCTCAAGTCTTACTTCTTAGGTTTGAACATTGCATTCAAAGTTTCACTAACAGTGACTTCAGCGCCAAAGGCTCTTGAGTAAATATTACCTTTTTGGTCATGTATCACCACATCAGCTTTCATATTTGTATCAGAAGTTGAATCAACATCCAGTGAAATATAAAAATCTTCCTTATTTGGAATGGCTTTATAGCTCATTACTTTCAAAAACTTCAATGGTAAACTGCCCAAATGACGATGTTCTCTCACCCAAACCAACATCGCCTGGAACATCAAGTCTGTTGCAAATGGATTAATTGAACTGATTGGAAACTGACCCTGCTCTTTCGCCTTAATGTTATCAAGATTACATAAAAGCGTTAGTTTCTTCATGGAAGTATTAACCACTTTTTCGATTCCCTGAAACAAAGAGCCATGGAAAAGAGTACCATCACTATACAAAGTCTCGCCTGTTGTACTTTGAGTTTCATTTAAATCTGACTGTGTATACATAGGCACTTCTGGAACTTCCTTTGCAACTAGAATATCAGCCTTATAATGCCAGACTGATTTTCCATCTTCTTTCTTTGAAGAAATGGTCACTTGAAGGCGGCTGATATTATTGTCATTTGATAATTCTTTGACATCAACCTGATAAGAATCCGCTTGCGCTTTATCAAAGACAATACCTTTCAACACCTGAAAGTTATCACACTCAAAGAATGTTTGAGACGGATTGATCCGTTCACAGATATTAGTCATCCATGAAAGTGCTGTTGCTGAAGGTAATACTGGATTACCACCAATCACATGGTCATTCAAAAATGGATTGTCTTCTAACAACAACTCAGTATTGATTAAAAATGAACGTAAAGGCGTACCCGTTTTATCAATATCAGCCCGCATTGAACTGCCCACTAAAAGTTGAATGGTTTCAGCTCTGTCCTGATGCAACTCATTACCAAAGATTTCAACACCTTCACCCATTGGAATAATTTCAACATTACGTTCTTTAAAGTAACGCTTTAATTCTTCTGTCACCATACCACCATCCCATGGTCCCCAGTTAAAGGAAACAACATGACATTTTGGATAAAATGCTCTGAATTGATAAGCCGTCTTATTAAGAATTTCATTAGCAACAGAATAATCTGACTGGCCCGTATTTCCATAGAAGCCCGCAGCTGATGAAAACATCACTAAGTATTCTAATGTGTCTTTATTCACTAAGGACAACATCGCTTCCAGACCATCAATCTTAGTATTAAGAACCATATCAAAATCTGATTCTGTTTTCTTATTTATTGGCTTGTCTGCTAAAACACCAGCACCATGAATCAGACCAGTGATTTTACCCAGCTTCTTAATAACTGGCGCTGACTGTTTTTTAAGCGCATCACTATTGGTCACATCAGCACTGATATATTCAGCTTGACCACCTAAAGCTTCAATCTTCTGCAGAGTCTTTGTGATTTCACGTTCTGATTTAATTGTTCTTAGGCGTTTGTTAACAATAACAGGCGTTGGCATTTCACCATCGGCTTTAATTGCTTCCATAATCTTGCGTTTAAGTTCTGTCTCATCGGTGATACCCTGTGCCCATGCAGGCTCAGAACCTGTATAAGGTGCGCGACCTGCAAGGATAAAGCGACATTTGTATTTCTCTGCAAGCGGCATGATACAAGCGGCAGTAACACCTTTTGCTCCGCCACTGACTAAAAATACTGATTGTTGAGTTATTTTATTATTAGCCGACTCATTTAAGACATGTGGTCTGACATCACCCACTAAAGTCATACGACCAAGGCTTGAATAACCCACTTCAGTGACTGATAAATCAGGGTCAAAAGCTTCATCAATCAAAGCTTGAGCGCCTTTAGCATCATCCATATCGGGATTAAAATCGATAGCACGACAAAATACTTCTTCCCACTCCAGGTTAATGGTTTTAATTAAGCCATTCAATCCACCCTGGTTTAACTCGAATTTGTTGAGACCCGCTGTACCAATTTGACCATCCATATAAGAGGTACTGATAAAGAAGTTACGGCCCTCTTGTGGTTTTTCCGTTAAAGCGTCTTTTAAGTGCTTAGCGATAAAGAAAGCCATTTTAAGGGCAGAGGATTCACGCTTACTGAATTTAATCTTACTGCCATTTGAAGATGGCTTAGCACTCAAATGAATAAAACCATTAAGAGTGCTGGAAATAGAGCTCAGTGTTTTACCTAACTCTTCATCCGTCACTTTGCTTAATTTAATACTTTTAACACCTTTAGGTAAGCTACTTACTTTAGCAACGATGGATGTCGGTAATTGCATTACAATGACATTCCAACCCAGTGTTTGAAGATTTTTAGCGGTGTTATAAGTAATTTTCTCGCCATTATCAGTGATCAGACAAGTACGACCTGAAATACTGATTTCTGATTCAAGTACATCAGGGCGAGGGAGGTGTTTTTTTACAACGGTACTCTCTGTTGTTGAAAACGAATCCTGATTAGCCGATGTATTTGACAAAGTCGGAGTTTGCTCAGTGAGCGCCCTGCTTATTATGCTGTCCTGAGGGATAAGACTTTTTACATAATCAACAATTTCAAGCAGAGTGCGCATTTCAGACAGTTCATTTTGATCCATCTCTGGCAACTCAGGGAACTTATTCGTCATGGCACCCAGGATTTCAACTCGTTTAATGGAATCAATACCCAGGTCTGCTTCCATATCCATATTCAAATCAAGCATCTCAATAGGATAACCTGTTTTTTCGTTCACAATTTCAAGCATGCCCTTTTGTATTGCGGCTTCATCAATAACCGATGATACTGAAATCGTTTCAACTGTGTCGCTACCTAAAGTGTTGCTACCTGGAATATCGTTACCTAAAGCGTCACGACCAGTGTCAGTCACACCTGATTTTTCTTCTACATAATCAACAATTTCTTTCAGAGTCTGCATTTCTGCTAAATCATTTTGATCCAGTTCTGGTAAATCAGGAAATTTACTGGTCATCGCACCCAGGATTTCAACGCGTTTAATTGAGTCAATTCCTAAATCGGCTTCCATATTCATATTCAGATCCAGCATCTCAACAGGGTAACCTGTTTTGTCATTGACAATTTCAAGCATGCCTTGCTGAATTTGTGCCGAATTAATTGAAGAAGCAGCGGATGGTATTGTTGCCGCAGTAACCGCTACAGACGTTGCAGTAGCGCCTGATTTTACTTCTACATAATCAACAATCTCTTTCAGCGTTTGCATTTCTGCTAAATCATTTTGATCCAGTTCTGGTAAATCAGGGAATTTACTGGTCATCGCACCTAAGATTTCGACTCGCTTAATTGAGTCAATACCCAGATCCGCTTCCATATTCATATTCAGGTCCAACATTTCTACTGGATAGCCTGTTTTGTCATTGACAATTTCAAGCATGCCCTGCTGAATTTGTGCGGAGCTGATGCCAGATGAAACAGGTGCTGTAGCGCTTATATCTGCAACAGGAGTACTGGAAGCAATAGCACCTGCTTTTTGTTCTACATATTGAACAATTTCCAACAGAGTTTGCATTTCTGCTAAGTCATTTTGGTCCAGCTCTGGTAAGTCAGGGAACTTGCTGGTCATTGCACCCAGAATTTCAACGCGTTTGATTGAGTCAATACCTAAGTCGGCTTCCATGTTCATATTCAGGTCCAGCATTTCTTCTGGATAACCTGTTTTTTCATTCACAATTTCAAGCATGCCTTTTTGAATATCTGCAAGGCTAATACCCACTGAGGCAGGAGCGGCACTTGCAACTGCTGTCACAGGAGCCATTGCACCTGCTTTTTGTTCTACATACTCAACAATCTCAAGTAAAGTTTGCATTTCTGCTAAATCATTTTGATCCAGTTCTGGTAAGTCAGGGAATTTGCTGGTCATTGCACCCAGGATTTCTACTCGCTTAATTGAGTCGATTCCTAAGTCGGCTTCCATGTTCATATTCAGGTCCAGCATTTCCTCTGGATAACCTGTTTTTTCATTCACAATTTCAAGCATACCCTTTTGAATTTCAGCCAGACTGATGCCAGATGTGGCAGGAGCGGCACTTGCAACTGCTGTCACAGGAGCCATTGCACCTGCTTTTTGTTCTACATACTCAACAATCTCAAGTAAAGTTTGCATTTCTGCTAAATCATTTTGATCCAGTTCTGGTAAATCAGGGAACTTGGCCGTCATTGCACCCAAGATTTCAACTCGTTTAATTGAGTCAATTCCCAAGTCTGCTTCCATGTTCATATTCAGGTCCAACATTTCTTCTGGGTAACCTGTTTTTTCATTGACAATTTCAAGCATGCCCTTCTGAATTTGCGCCAGACTGATTCCAGTAGCAACTGGCGCTGCTGTACTTGTCATTGATGTTGCTGTAGAGGTTAAAGTGGTCGTAGTAATAGGAGCAGAAGATTTTGCTTTCTCTTCAACATATTGAACAATTTCTAATAGTGTTTGCATTTCAGCTAAATCATTTTGATCTAACTCAGGCAGTTCTGGGAATTTAGCCGTCATCGCACCCAGGATTTCAACTCGCTTAATTGAGTCAATACCCAAATCCGCTTCCATATTCATATTCAAATCAAGCATTTCAACAGGATAGCCTGTCTTGTCTTGAACAATTTCAAGCATTCCTTTTTGAATGGTTTGTGAATCCAAAATAGGAGTCGATATTTGAGGTGCACTTTCAACAAAAGGCTTAGCAATTGTGTCATTAACTACTGGCCTTGCAGTGACTACTGGAGCAACAGGTTGTTGTGGTGCTGCTGGTGCAATTGACGGTTCAGGCACACTATTAGCAACAGGTGTAGCGATTGTAGATTTAAGCGCATCAATTTGAGTTTCTTGAGTGTCTATGCGTGGAGTTGAAACAGGTGCAGTTGATAAACTCTGTGTTCCCCCCAGCAGATCATGCGCTGATTTGTTAAAGGCTATCTGACTTTGTAAATAACTTTCATGGACGCGAAGAGTGTCTTGCTGGTATTGGTGCAAATCAGACATACCTTGAGTAATAGTATCTGGTACCGCTTTATTCTGAGTAGCAAATTCATCGACCAGGTGATGCATCATGTCAAAAAAGCCATGAGAGTAATCTTGCTGGTTTTGTAAATACAATTCATGTGCTTTTAGAGTTGCTGATTGTGTTTCCAACCATTCTGTTTGGTCAAGCGGTTGAGCAACGTAAACAACTTCTGGATCTTGTTGTACCGCTGGAGTTTCTTGAACAGTGGCTACTGGCTCAACAATTTGAGGCTTTGCCGTAATAACAGGTGCATCTATAACGACTGGCGCTTGTTGTGGTGCTTCTTTATGAGGTAGCTCCAGTTTAAAGCCATCATTCAGAGCATCTTCAAAGGCTTGTCTGGTGGCATCACTAACATAGTTTGCACCATTGAGCTTAATATTCATCATCGCTTTCTTAGTAGAAGGCATTTCTACATCACGCTGATAAAGATCCTTCAGACTGACTTCAATGCCTGCCACTTTTAGTTGAACTAAAGCATCACGATAAACCGTATCACTGTTTTTCTTAGGATTGCTGTTCATAGCAATGGCCAAGTGATCTCTATCGCTTAAAATAGAACCCACCAGCTTAGTTAAAACATTCTTAGGCCCGAACTCAACAAAGATGGTACCGCCTTGATCGGCAATATTTTTTATTTCTTGAGTAAACTGCACAGATTTGAGCATATTACCTTTAAAGCTTTCTTTAATCTTTTTAACTGATTTAGGATAGGCTTTAGCAGTCACATTTGAAAATACTGTGGTATGTGGCTCTTTAAACTTTATATTATCAATCGCATCAGAGAATGGCTTATGTGCATATTCAACGAGAGGCGAATGGAATGCTGCAGAAACTTGCAGTGCCACTGCAGAAAAGCCCTCTTTTTTCAAACCCTCTTTTGCATCGCTAATTGCCTGGCTCGGACCAGCAACCACCACTTGCTTAGGTGAGTTATAATTGGCAATGGCCACACCTTTATAGGCTTTTAACTTTGCTTCAATTTCTTTGGCATCACCCATCACAGCCAACATGCTGCCTGCATCATAACCTGCTTCTGGTGGTGTACCCATGGCAACACTTCGAGCCCGGGAAAGACTGTAGAAACTTTCATCGTCTATGATCCCAGCGGCCCAAAGAGCAGTCAGTTCACCATAGCTATGACCAGCAACGAAATCAGGCTTGAAACCAGCTTCTTGTGTCATTTTAAATAAACCAGCACTCACAGAGCCAACTGCAGGCTGAATATATTGAGTTAATTTGAGTTTTTCTTCCTGAGCTTTAACTGCTTCATCGGTAAAAACTTGCTCAGGGAAAACAACACGATTAATGGTCGTGTCATTATCACCTAATAGTTGCTGACCCATTTGAGCAAAAGCATCACGCATGGGCGGGAAATTATTGGTCAGATCCTTACACATATTAATGTATTGAGAACCTTGACCAGAGAATAAGGCAACGACTTTTGCATCTTCTGGTAATGCCTGAGCACGGTAATGAAGACCACTGAAGTGATTCCAGACATCAGTACCCTTCTGTTTTTGAAGTTGTTCAATCGCATTGACTAAACATTCAACAACAGCGGCCTGATCAATCGCCACAAAACCAACACGTGCATCGGCTCTTGGCACATCAGCACATTCTGCTTCTTGAACAAAATTAAAGTACTCAAGTCCAGAATCATCATTTTTAAGTGCATTTGACCACTTTTGACATTTACTTGCTAAAGCTTCTGAGTCAGCAGCATGTAACACAAAAGAACGGGCAGTATTATGAAGACGATAATCTCTTCCCGATGTCTTATTAAAATCAGGTGCATACTCTTCCATAACGAAATGGTAGTTACTACCACCAAAACCAAATGAGCTTACGCCTGCACGACGAGGATTATCCGATGTATTAATCCAGGGACGAGTGTCAGTATTTAAATAGAATGAAGACTCATCCATACCCAATTTAGGGTTTGGATTATCAATATTGAGTGTAGGCGGTAATACTTTATGATACAGCGCCAGTGCCGTTTTGATGATGCCGGCAGAACCTGCCGCGGTTTTTGTATGTCCAATTTGAGATTTCACACTGCCTATTGCAATGTGTTGTTTCTCATGACCTTCATAATCAAAAGCTAATTTTAAACCATCGAATTCAGCAGCATCACCTGCTTTTGTTCCAGTACCATGCGCTTCAACCAAGTCAATGGTTTTCATATCAAAACCAGCATCTTCATAAGCCCGATCAATGGCCACTCTCTGTCCAGTTGAGCGTGGTGCATAAATACTCTTAAAGCGGCCATCACTTGATGAACCCACACCTTTAATCACAGCATAAATTCGATCATTATCACGCTCAGCATCTTCAAGGCGTTTCAGCATGACCATGCCAACACCTTCACCAATCACAATACCATGTGAATCTTCATCAAATGGCTTAGGTACTTCACCATCAGTAAATGCTGGAGTCTTACTAAAGTTAAGGTACATGAAAGGCGAGTTATCAGTATCCACTCCCCCCGTAATCATGGTATTCGCTTTATATTCGAGTAAATCACTAATGGCCATCTTCATCGCAGCCAAAGAACCCGCACAAGCAGCATCAACCACACAGTTAGTACCACCAAGGTCGAAGCGATTCGCAACACGACCAGCAATGACATTACCTAACATACCAGGGAATGAATTCTCAACCCATGGAATGTAAGCTTTTTTCATTTTCTCAATCAAAATCTGAATATCATCTTCAGCAACACCACTACTTCTCAGTACTTTTTCCCATACTGGTCCTTGAAGGCGTGACACCAAAGGCGTAATTAATTTTTGTCCACCACCCACACCCAAAATACAACCCGTATTTTCTCGGTCAAACTCACCATCAGCATAACCGCAATCTTTCAGCAGGTCTCTGGCAACCACCAGCGATAATAGTTGTGAGGAATCAGTCACTTCTAGAATATTCGGTGGTAAGCCAAATTCCATTGGGTCAAAATCAATATCTGGAATAAAACCACCACGCTTGCTATAGCTTTTATCTGGAGTGGAAGGATCGGCATCATACAAATCATTGATTTCCCAGCGGTCGGCAGGGACATCAATAACACAGTCCACCTTGCCAACAATATTTTCCCAAAACTCATGCAAATCTCTGGATTCAGGAAAAAGCGATGCCATACCAATAATAGCAATAGGCGTCTCTTGTAGACGAGATGCCAATTTTTTGTCGATAATATTTTTATCTTCCATTGTCAAACCTGTTTTTCCAACTTTAAAGTGCACAAATTAATGGTGTGAAACTATCGATTTAAAAGTTAAAGAACTTCAATAGCTTCTATGAACATTCGGATCATTTGATCACGTAACGGGTAATTTTCAAACAAACACAACTAATAGTCAATTCAGAACACTGAAATAATGACAAAAAAATGCAGGAAATTCATAGTATTTATATAAATAACAGGAGTTTGAGCCAGGGGAATCTTTTTGAGTGGAGTTAAATATTAAATAAACACATTAATAATCACATCTATCTCAATGATTTTAATGTAATTTAAATAATAGTTCAATTAAGGCTTAGCTAATAATGAAAAAATCCATTTCCAAATAAACATTTTGCAGTTAAATGCTTTTTACCCTAAATTGAGGGCTTAAAAATACTTAAATCTGCAATCCCTTACAAAACACAAACTTAGTATTTGCTAATTTATTGATTCAACTGCAAGTTAATTCAATATGCAAAAAAATAGCACCTAAAAGCAAACCTGTAACGTTTTAAAGACTTCACTTGTAATTTAAGTGCTAATCAACTGATTTTCTTTATTTATTATTTCATATTCGCTATAGTTAATTTGATATTCAGATATCATAGGGAAACCCGTTTGGAGTTGTACTAAATAATGAAAACATCACAAATCAATCAAGCACACTACCTTCTGCCTGATAACCTGACCAAAAAACTTTTTTTGGATACATTAAAATCGAGCTTCAGCCTTAAGCAAGTTGAAAATACGACAGAAAACTTTTCAGTTCTCGATAACTTTGAGTGGCGCCTTTATCAAAAGAAATTGATGGCCATTCGCCATAAAGATCAAAGTATTAGCTTATGGAATGAATCTGATTTATTTGATGATGAATTAGCTCTAAAAATTGGAGACATTACTTCACAATCCAAATTTTGGTGGGATTTTCCTGATTCACCTGCAAAAAAGACTTTAAAACCGATTCTTAACTTACGTGCACTACACCCAGTATACAATGGTGTGTTAAAAATAGAAGAATTTAATTTACAAAATGAGAATGGTAAAACACTGGTTTTTTGCCAACTAATTTCCATTTGTGACACTGAACGACCTCGTATTCCTATCATGCGACAAATTAGAATTTCGTCTGTCACGGGTTACATAAAAGAATATAATCTAGCCGATAAACTACTGCTTGGCTTGAACGCCTTTGAACCAACTTTACCCCCTCTGGATTCACTTTTGGGTGCCATCGGAGTTTCCCCCCAAATTTATACGGTGAAACCTGAACTCAATATTCCTGCCAATATGCCGGCACGTGCTGCAGTCAGCTCAATCATTTCAACAATGATTGAGAAACAGCGCTTAACAGAGCATGGGATCATTAAAGATATTGATACTGAATTTTTACACCATTACCGTGTCGCCATACGCATGGTTCGTGCTGCAATTGCACAGCTTAAAGAAGTGTTTCCACCACAAGATATCACTGTTCTGAAACAACGTTTTGGTAATTTAGCTAAAGAAACCAATTACTTAAGAGATATTGATGTATTCATTCTTGATAAAGCACGCTATATGAACTTCTTGCCTGAATCCATGCGGAATGACCTTTTGCCTATGTTTGATGATTTTGAAAAAAATCGTCAAACTGAAGCCAAACGAATCAGTCGATGGATTGGCAGTCGAGTCTATCGCAAGGAAATTGAAGAGTTACAGTTACTTTTTTCCAATGGATATTCTGCAGTAGAAACCGCCTGGAGTGAAAAACCAACCATTGAACTGGCTGTCAATAAAATTCAAAAAACGTATAAAAAAATCTATAAAGCCGCATTAAAAATAAACAATAGCACGCCAGACGATGAAATTCACGATATCAGAATTGACTGTAAAAAATTACGCTATCTTTTGTACTTTTTTGGTAGTGAATTTAAAAAGAAAAAATTAAAAATAGTGCTCAATCACTTAAAGTCATTGCAAGATAAACTAGGTATCTTTAATGATTTAACAGTTCAGGGTGAATTCTTAAAGAATTATCTTATTCAACTGGAGCACAAGCCCAAAAAAGACATTATGCTCATCGCCTCTCTGGGGGGACTCATTTCTACGCTGTACACCATGCAGATTCAAGAGCGCGATAAGTGCATTAAAGAACTGGCTGTATTTTCAAATGACGACAATCAACAACTTTTTAGTAACACTTTTATCGTTTCTTCAAGAGGCCTTCCCAAAGCACACAAACGGGCTAAAAAATGAAAATTATAGCATCCTATAGTATTAAAGGCGGTGTTGGAAAAACGGCTGCATCCGTTAATTTAGCCTATGCTTCTGCCAAAGCAGGTAATGAAACGTTATTGATTGATTTGGATCCGCAAGGTGCTTCCTCTTTTTACTTTCGCATCGGTGCCAGTAAAAAAGAAAGCCGAAGTTATTTTTTTACTAAAAAAAATCGCCTGCTAAAAAATATTCGTGGTTCAAATTATAAAAGGTTGGATATATTACCCGCCAACCTTTCTTTTAGAAATTTTGATATTATGCTCAGCAGTATGAACAAATCAAAAAAACGTTTAAAAGAAATTTTATCTTCTTTGGAAGATGAATACGATTTGATAATTCTAGACTGCCCACCTAATATTAACTTATTATCTGAAAATGTGTTTAATGCGGCCGACATGGTACTTGTACCTGTCATACCGACCACATTATCTGAAAGAACTTATGAGCAGTTATTGAATTTCTTTCAAAATAATAATTATAAGAAAAAAATAATTCATCCTTTTTTCTCTATGGCACAAAGTAAAAACAAATTGCATCATCAAACCATTACAGATATGGAGCAACGCTATCCTGTTTTTATGAAGAGTATTATTAGCTTTTCTCCCGAAATTGAGCGAATGGGCATCCACCGAGAACCCGTACTTGCCTATGCCTCCAAAAAAAATCATGTGCAGGCTTATCGAACGCTATTTAATGAAATTGTAAATGTTTTAGCTAAAGATAAATAATAGAATACAAATACATCAGCAAGTTGAAAAAAGATATACCCGTAATACTTGAAAATGCAGCGAGGCATTTTGACTAAAAGCCGTTTGAGTGTATACGTACTACATGATTGAGGCTTTTAGTTAAAATAACGAAGCCTGCATTTTCAAGTATCATGGGTATAGACCTAATTGAAGGTAAGTATGTTTGAAATTGGCGCATTTCCTTTTTTATTAAAAAAGGGAAAATTACAAGTTATGATTATTACCAATACTTCTGGAAAATCCTGGATACTACCTAAAGGACACCCGGAAAATAGTTTGAATAAGCCTCAAGTTGCCGAGCTTGAAACTTATGAAGAAGCAGGAATTAAAGGAACGATAGTTGATACCAAATTACGAGAGGAATTTAAACGTGAAGAAGGAGGAGTCATTATTATCTACCCCCTCCGCATAAAAAAAATACTAGACACATGGCCTGAACAGGAAAAAAGAGAGCGACGTCTGGTTTATATTAAAGAAGCTTTATCTCTTGTTACAAAAAAAGAGCATTGCGATGCAATAAAACACTTTTCTGAACCCAATATGATAAAAAAACTCATTAAAGAAAATTCTAAATAACATTAATTTCACACTCCCTATTAAGGCCTGTTAATGCGCCGATTTAAAACTCATGTTTGCTTGGTCAGTCAAAACGAAGAAGTCAATATCACACCAGCCTTACATTCAGGATTTAAACCTGATCATGTTTTATTAATCCATACTGCCTGGCACAAAGTAAAAGCCCATCACTTATCCTTGATTTTCAATCAGCATGAGATTAGCACTGATTTTTTAGAAATATCAAATAAAAAAGATATTCCTCAAATTTCAGCACTCATCAACCAAGCCATTATTAAGATAATCAAAGATTCTGATGGAAATGAAAACTCTATTGTTTTAAATATGACAGGTGGCAGCAAGTTATTAAGCATTGTATGCTCTGAACTCTTTGTTGAACACAAATTACCTATATTTTATGTCAATAAAGAAACCGATATTTTACATTTCCTACCATTAAAAGATGATAAATCTTATCAATTTCACCTGGAAGATCGCCTTAAAATTCACGACTATTTATTAGCCTATGGTATAAAATCCATTAATCATAATCCTGAAATTGAAACCTCAGTAGCCCATCAAAAAATCTGTGATCAATTAATTCAAAATATTGATGAATACAAAAAACCACTGGGGAAATTTAATTATTATGCGGCTCAGACTAATAAAAGTTTTCAGGTTACAATCAAGCACAGCGACTTTAAAGATCTAAAATTCATTTCTCTAGTTAATCTATTTTCAAATTTACATATTATTGAATTCACAGGTAAAACACTCAATTTTAAAAATGAGAAAGTTCGTTTTTTTTGCAATGGCGGTTGGTTAGAAGAATTTGTTTATCATCAACTCCAGGCACTTAAGAAACAGTTGTTGATTCAAGACATCTGCATGGGGCTGGAAATCGAACTCCCTTGTGGCAGCCGAAATGAGTTGGATATCGCTTTAATGGCCAACAATCGATTTTATCTTATCGAATGTAAAACAAAAAAATATTCTGGACAATCAACAGGAAATAATACACTTTACAAGCTGGATACATTAAAAAATTATGGCAGTACAAAGTCAAAAGCCATGCTCATCAGCTACCACACCCTGACCAGTTCGAATCGACGTCGTGCTGATGACTATCAACTCAACATCATTTCAGGTCACCAAATAAAACACCTGGAAAAAATCATCACAGAATGGTTGAGAAGATGATGCTGCATTATTCTTTTTCTCTCATGTCTTTAATGTAGAGATCTTGTTTGTTGTATGGGATTTCGATGCCTTCTGATAAAAAACGGTTGTAGACTTGTTCGTTCATAGCATCTAATGAACGTCCACGGAGAACAGGTTCATCAATCCAACAGAGTAATTCAAAATGAAGGCCCGAATCACCTAGACTTCTGAAACGAACACGTGGTTCAGGTCTTTGACAAATGCCTGGTTGATTAAATGCAACATCCATTAAAACGTTTCTGACTTGTTCGACATCTGTCCCATAAGCCACAGAAACTTTTATTCGAATACGATATTTTTTATGTGGGCCACCTGACTCATTAATTATTTTTGTATTACCCATTATTGAATTGGGAATGGTCACTTCAACATCATCTCGAGTTAAAATTCGAGTACTGCGAATGCCAATGTGTGTCACTTCACCTCGTTCTCCCGAGTCCAGAACAATGAAGTCACCAATTTTGTAAGGTGCATCAACCATAATAAAAACACCTGAAAACAAATTAGCTAATGTGTCTTTGGCTGCAAAACCAATTGCAATACCCACAATGCCTGCTGATGCAAGCCATGCCGTCATATCAATATCCCATGCTTGAAATATCATATAAACGGCTAGTGCACTAATAATCACAATGGATAGATTGAGAAACAAGGGCAATGTTTCAATGCGAATAAGAGAATGATTATTGCGTCTATAAGCTAAAGAAATAATAACAATACGAAAAAAGCGGATTAAAAACAGCCCCCAGATAAAAATCGCGACTGTGGCCACGATGGATACAGTAATATCATGCACTTTTGGCGGCAAGTCCAGCCAGTAAAAAGCAGCACCTGTACCTAATAAAATAACAGTAAAAAATATTGGCGCATGAAGAATATTGACAATTTGATTATCAATATTCGTTTTAGTATTCAGAGCAAATCGTAAAATAACCTTTGTGATTAGGTAGCTACTTAATTGTGCAACGATGAGAGAGATCAATAAAATGATTAAAGATTGCAAATAGAGATTTTCACCGACTAATTCCATATAAGGTTTTAGCCAATTACCAAGGCTCAGCAATAAACTTGCTGTGATTTCTGTTTCTTCATCCATTTGACTATTTTCTTACTCTAGCTATTAATTAAATAATTTGACTTTCAGTTTAAATAACGAAGCCTGTATTTTTAATTATATTGAAAAAAATCGTATTATCTTAGATTCTAACCGATGTTAAAAGTAAAATTATCACGGATATAATAATTCAGACAAGAAAATCTGTCACTAAAAAGCTTCATATAAGATTATCTCAAACTATGGCTTGTTGATTATATTATTTATGACTAATGCCCTACAGATACTTGAGTATATGAATCATTGAAAAAGTTGTACAGCTTAAGAACTCAATGACTATTTTTAAAAATAGTCTATTCTTTAGTTATGGAACACCTGCTCATGGAATTTGCATATGCCCCTGGAAATCAGTGAAAACAAACGTGTTGTAGCACTCATTTTTATTTTCTTAATGATGACCATTATCAGTGGCCTAAGTGCAATGCTGGTACTATATCAAACCGCATTTAAAACCAACCATCAGAATTTAACCGACATTGCCAGGATTGAGGCCAGTATCATTAAGGCGCTGCACAATGCCAAAGGTCCACATAATCATCAGCATATTTTGATTGATGATAAAGATGTCATCGAGCAAATCATTAATGAGATTGAACTTTATAAGCAAGCCAATGAAGCCATTGAAATTGAAATTGCAGTTCGTGAAAATGACAACATTTTATTTTTATTGTCTCATCACCACTCAAAAACAAATACACCAAAGCCTGTTCTATTTGATTCTGGTTTGGCTGAGCCGATGCGTCTTGCACTATTGGGAAAATCTGGAACCATTATTGGTCAGGATTATAATGGTGTCGAGGTGCTGGCGGCCTACGAACATATCCCTGAATTAGCTCTGGGTGTGGTAGCAAAAATTGATCTCAGTAAAATTCGTCAACCCTATATTCAAGCATTTACTACTGTTTTTGTCATATCCACCGTTCTGGTAGCAATCGGTGTGTATTTATTCATGCGCATTGGCACTCCTCTGATTAGAAAAATACATGAAAATGAGGAACGTTTTCGAAGCTTATTTAATGAGTCTACTCATTTTATTGCTCTTTTAACACCTCAAGGTTCAATAGAAATGCTCAATGAAACAGCACAAAAAGAGTGCAATAATGGTCAATATGAATATCTCAACAGACCTTTTCAAAATTTATCACTT
>JADGEK010000072.1 GCA_016744395.1 Gammaproteobacteria bacterium
TGACTTAGAATACAAAAATAATACACTGTACTAAGGCCATGACTAACCTGTCAGACGCAATCTAAAGTTGACATTAATAAAATTCTTATTAAACAGATATCTACATAAGCAATTAATTATGTTACAATATAAAATTCCCTTTACAGATGCGAGTTGAGTTATGCCTTTAAAGTTATTTAGAAATGGCCTCGGTTACTTTATTATTTTTATTAGTTTTTTTATACCCATAAAAAAACTAAAACGTTCAAGCGAAGAACAGAAGTGTGTCGATAATGAATCTCTATCTCTTACTCTTTATCAGTTTCAAGCATGCCCATTTTGTCTAAAAACTCGACGGGCAATAAAACGTCTGGGACTCAACATAAAAACTCATGAAGCAAAAAACAATCCTGCACGTGCGGATTTATTAGCGGGTGGTGGCCAAGTGAAAGTCCCTTGTCTTCGCATTGAAACGAATGATGATGAGATATGGATGTATGAGTCCAATGATATTATTGCTTATCTGAACGATCGTTTTGGAGAAGACCAGAAATCTTGTAATGATTTAGTCTAGCTTAACCTAAATAACTCTACACATAAATCAACGTGTATCGTTATTTAGCCTATCTCTTTTGACACCTGATTCAAAGTATTCATCGTTTAGGTCATCACACCAAATGGATTTTTTCGAGTTTCTCTAGAGCCGTTTGATTTGTTGTTATTTTTACGTAGTAAACTGACTTTTTTAGCAATCAATCCTTTCGTATCGCTATGACACTCAAATTCGACAATTGAACCCACCTTTAGATAGGAGCATTTTACGAGCTCAGCTTTTCGTACCATAATATCTGGACCTTTACCGTTATCAAGAAAACCAAAACCTTTATCTTGAAACCATTTTTTTACTGTAGTTTGCAACAGTTCACCTTTTATATTTACACGAAAGAATAGGCAAATAAAAACACAATTAGTTTATGTTTTTATTTGCGATGAAAATAATTTATTATGACTTCTGTATTAGATTATTAAAAATTTTAGCTAACTCTAATGGATCCGCTTTTTTGACATGACCAGATAGTTTTATGGTATTAACAAATAATAGTTTCAAATCACTTGAATCAGAATAATTAAAATCCCCTAATTCATGAGCAGCTTGTAACATTTTGATACCAAGAGGTTGTCTTTGTACTCGTAGACCCGCTGTCTTTAATGCATTTAATATTAAATCCAGAGCATTGTCCATGTCATTTTTTTTGTTTCCAGTGCTTTTAATCCTTGAAACATCTTGTTTTTCTAGAATAAAAGAGGTTTGTCCTGTCTTACGAAGCTCTAATAGATATTTTAATTTCAGCTCTTCTGTAGCATCGCTCAACAAAATTTCCATTGCCAATTCTTGTGCATCAGGTTCTGTGATAACCAGACCATTTTCAACCTGTAAGCGAAACCTTTGTTCTAAATCTTCAAGAGTGTCTCCTTTTTCAAGGAGGCCTGAATTTCTGGCATTGTTAATTCGTTTAATATAATACTGGAACTCTGCAAATATTGTTTTTTTCATACTATGGTAAAATTGACATGCTCAATATATGAGCAATTAAATGTGCAAATCTTTTAGTAGGGAAATTAGATTATAAGACATTTTATAACTTGTGTGCATCAAAATTTAAAAAAAGGTTAAAAATAGTACAAAGAAGCATTCCTTATGATAATAATTCAAAAACAATAATGTCACTTTCCTTTCTCCTAAAGTGAGTTGTACTGCTTCTCCCAGTCCTCTTTAATTTCTAAAATTTCACTTTTTATACTGATAAATAATTGTATCAGTTTGGGATCAAAATGCGTTCCACTGTCTTCAATCAATACAGCAAAAGCTTTATCAATTGGCCAGGCTTCTTTATAGGGACGTTTCGTAGTTAAAGCATCAAACACATCTCCTATGGCAACAATACGAGCTGACTCAGGTATATCGTTCTCCGCAAGTCCATTAGGATAACCGCTCCCATTCCATTTTTCGTGGTGGGACAAAGCAATTTCTGAAGCCATTTGAAATAGTGAAATTGGACTATTACTGAGAATTTTATGACCTATTTCTGAATGCATTTTCATAACCTTCCATTCATCTGATGTGAGCTTTCTGGGTGCTTTTAAAATATCATCTGGAATACCAATCTTTCCAGTATCATGCATAGTCGCCGCCAGCTTCATAGCTTCTACCTCAGAAACACTCCAATTAGCAGCTCGTGCTAATGCTGCACTGTAATCGGCCATACGCCAGATATGACTGCCTGTATCAGTATCGTTATAATGACCAGCTGTACCCAGCATGTGTATCGCAGCTTTTTGATTTTCATGCAGTTCTTTCACCTGAAGCTCAATAATCGTCATGCAGGCTTTTTGTTGGTTAGCCAAAGAAAGGTGGGTCTTGACTCTCACCTTCACAATCGCTGGATTAATGGGTTTAGTAATATAGTCAACTGCCCCAAATTTAAAACCTTTTTCTTCGTCTTCGGGTGATAGCATTGCGGTGACAAAAATCACAGGTATATGCGATGTTTTGGGATTTGCTTTTAATCGTTTACAAACTTCATAACCATCCATATCAGGCATCATAATGTCTAATAAGATAATATCTGGTATGACTGCTTCAGCAATTTTTAAAGCAATTTTTCCATTAATTGCCGACTTAATATCATAATCATTGCTCAGAATACCATTAAGAATATCCAGATTTAATGGTGTATCATCAACTGTTAGTATTAGTTGTTTATTTAATGGGCTCATATTTATTTCTTTTATTTCAGATGATAAAACACTTATGATTCTTTATATTTACTTATAAATTTTGAAATGTGACCTTCTGCAGTTTCAAAATCGTAGTTGTTAATGAGTTGTTTTAATTCAAGTATTTTTTGCTTATAGTCATTACTAACGCCTTGAGCGATTATTTCAGATAAAAAATGTGCTGAATTAGAGTCATAGCCATGTACCAATTCTCGTAGCTCTTCTAATTGACTAAAAAAAAGAGCTTGATTAATATCTTGTCGCGGATGAATTTGCTCATCATTTAATGAATGACCTTGTTCATAATGTAAACAATAATCATTTATGGCCTCGATGGTTTGCACTAATAATTTTTCTGATTCTTCAAATAAGCTATTATTTAAGTCAATATCACATTCATCATTAGACAATAACTTATCTAAATCAAACAGTATTTTCTCAAGAGATAATGCCCCCACATTACCACTGACACCTTTTAGAGTATGGGCAGTACGCTTTGCTATTGCCCACTGTTTATTTTGAATGGCTGTTTTTATATCGGAAATATCATTGGTATGATGGCTTAAAAAAGTTGTTAATATCTGTATGTAAATATCTTTATCCTGTCCAACTCGTAAAAGTGCATCGTTTGTATCAAGAATGGGGTAGTGAGTAGTCAATGACGAAATTATTTTTATATTATTATTCACTCGTATTTTTTTATTATTAGCATCAGGTTTATTACTTAAATTTATCCATTTAGCCATAGTAATGAACATATTACGTATATTAATTGGCTTTGAAATGTGATCATTGAGTCCCGCATTGAGGGCCTTTTCATTATCACCAGTCATGTTACTGGCGGTCATGGCGATAATAGGCAAATGTGCATACTTAGAGTTTTTTCTAATCATTTTTGTGGCTTCATAACCATCTAAGATGGGCATTTGCATGTCCATTAAAATACCATCAATTTCTGTCAACTCTAATAGCTCAATGGCTTCTTTTCCATTTTGAGCACAAGTCACATTAATATTATTCTTTTGGAGTAAATCAATTGCAAGCTCCTGATTCAATAAATTATCTTCAACCAGTAAGATATTGACTCCTTCAAGTTGTTCCAGGCTATTCTGATAAGTTATTGAAAGGCCCTCTTCCGCATTTGACAGTTCTTTCTCTGAAATATCAAACTGACTTGTAAAATGAAAAGTGCTACCAATTTTGTGCTTACTTTCTACCCAAATTTCACCATCAAGCAGTTGCACTAATTTTTTTGAAATAGACAAGCCTAAGCCAGTACCACCATACTTTCGAGTTGTTGATGAATCCGCTTGTCTGAAGGGTTTAAATAGAGCAACTTGATGTTCATCTGTCATTCCAATCCCTGTATCTTGAACTGAAAAATGAATACGTACTGAATTCTCAGCAAGTTTCTTTTCTAAAACGGTTTTAACAACAACTTGACCTGATTCTGTAAATTTAATAGCATTATTGCTTAAGTTAATTAGAATTTGTGAAAGCCTTAAAGGATCACCAATAAGGTAATTGGGTATCGTATCATCGGTTTCAAATATCAACTGAATGGGTTTAGTTTTTATCTTATCTTCTAATACCACTTCTATATTCTCTAGCACGGATGAGAGCTCAAAGTGAATATGCTCTATGTCCATTTTACCTGCTTCAATTTTTGAAAAGTCTAATATATCATTAATGATACGTAATAAAGACTCAGCAGAAAAATGAACTTTATTGATATAGTTTTCTTGTTCTGTATTTAAGTTTGTCTGTAAGGCCAAATAAGACATTCCTATAATAGCATTCATGGGTGTTCTAATTTCATGACTCATATTGGCAAGAAAATTACTCTTTTCCTGACTTGCGAGTTCTGCTTGGACTTTTGCATTGAGTAACTCAGTTTCATTTTTTTTACGCTGAGTAATATCTTGAAAAATAGCAACCGATCCGACAATCTCATTATCTTCGTATAATGGCACTGATATAATCGATACTGGAAATAAAATACCTTCTTTGTTAGTGAAAAACTCATTATCTGATTTATAAGTTTTTCCTTGCTTAATACTTTTATAAGTGGGGCACTCGGATGCTGGAACATGAGTCCCTTTATTGGTTTGAAAATGAATCAGATTATGAATATTTTGACCCATTAATTCCTCTTTACTCCATCCTGTCAAATGTTCAGTTTCTGGATTAATAAAGATGCAAAGTCCCTTTTTATCCAGTGCATAAACACCCTCACCCATCGCATCAGTTAATCCTTGTAAAAATCGCCTGCTTTTATTTATTTCAAATTCCATCGCCTTACGTTTTGTAATATCAGTACGAATAGAAATATATTTAAATGGATGTCCGGCACGATCAAGAAAAGGCACAATTGATGCAGAAACCCAGTAGAAACCACCACTTTTTGTTGTATTCTTAACTTCACCTTGCCAAACATTACCAGAACTTATTGTGTCCCACATATCTTCAAATAGCTCGGGGGGATGTTCATTGGATTTAATTTTACGATGATTTTCTCCGATTAACTCCTCTTCAGAATAGCCACTAATTTCACAAAACCGTTTATTAACATAGTTAATCTCACCCTTTACATCAGTGCTGCTCACTATGGCATGTTGGTTCAGTGCAAAGATTTGAAAATTAAGTTCTTCCGCTAAATGATTAAGTTGGTCATTGGAACTTTTAACTTGCCGTAAAATAATGTAACCAAAAATAAGCACCGTTAACATAATCAGAAAAGATAGAGTAAATTGCATAACATTATAAAAGGTTTTCTGCTTTATAATTGAATTTTCAATATCTTTCAATCTAACCTGTCCCTCAAAAAATAACCGATTAGAATTTTCAACCATTCGATTAATGATGGGTGAAATGGATTGAATATATTTTTTTGTTTGATTTGTCAATAAAAGATAATCATCGCTATTTTTATCATTTAATGATTGATCTCTTTGATCAATTAATAAAGACACTTTTTTTATGATATTCTCGATTTGTTTAATACGAGGGCGTAACTCAATAATTTCCAAGAGGTACTGATTTTTATCTGCAGTTTGTTTAAAATATATTTCTTGTTTAACTTCTTCCTGATGAATTAAATTTAAACGCTTTGTTCGAACAACAACACCTCCTTTTGACAAAACATCCAGAGCCTTATTAAGGTTGTCGATGTATTTATTGAGTTGAATCTTAATGGCTTGATGTCTTTTTTTGCCTTGAGAGGTAACCATTTTATAAATATAGGTTTCTATCTTGTTTATATCACTGATGATAATATCACCAATTTTTAATCGTGCATATTCATTTTCAACACTGTATTTTAGGTCTTTAGTTAAATTTGAAAACCCCAACTGCAGGCCAATTAAAAGAATAAAACCAAACAAATAAATAGCCAGTTGAAGATAAATTCGTTTTGATAAAATCTCATTGCCTGACGGCTTTGTAAGATAAGAATCATATGTGGGTAATGACTTCATTGACTAAGCCTATTGACTATTCCCTGAATGAATTGATTTGGAAAAGCCAAATTATTCAAATGTAGATATACCTGTGTAAGATTGAACATATACCATAAATGCCTTAGCCATATTGAGGCTGCTTTGAGAATTTAAAAAAATTGAGAGTGAGTCGTTTTGGTGCTGCAATTTCAGAATTTAATTTAATAATATCATTAAATTTACGATTATTTTTTAAAAAAGCAGTCGCTTTCCAACTAATAAAGATATCCGCATGACCCAATTTTAAATCATCCCCCAAGATGCGATCTTTCAAGTGTCGAAAACGATAAGTATCTGAAACTGGTAAATATAGATCCCCTTTTGGGCTTGTTTTCAGATTTTGATGGAGTTCTTCAGAACCACCCTGGCTAATAATAATTTTGATATTATGAATTTCTTCAAAGTCATCGACAATCATCCTGATAGGTTCAACCATTGTAATTCCACAATAAATTAACAGTTCAGGGGTATCACTATTGTGATCAACTTGATCATAAGGTATAAGAAACAATAATGCGCAAAAGACGATTGAAAGTAAGTCTCTAGAGGGATAAGGTGACATATAAAGTAGGCTACCACAAATTATAACAATATTGTTATAATATTAGTATAAAGCAATTATATTACCAGTCAGATTAAAAAAAAATGACAGGATTTATATCAACATATAAAATATTTTTTGTATATTCCTCTTTTACTGATTTGTATCAATAGCTTGCTCTTCATATTTATACGCAAAGTAATCCCAACTCTACTTCGCTTTCATGTATGCATGAAGGTACCTGTTGAGTATTGCTCAGCTTATAATGAATGAATAACTCAGCAGTATTAAATGTTTTATTCCAGTGACCATCACCACATAGAGAGACCCCTTTTGAAAACAAATAATCAATATAAGCCAGGTTTGATCTTTTTTCAGATGACGACAATGTAAATAATGACGGATTAAATGGTTTATTATCTGGTAATATCTGGTATGGCGTCACTCTCAATTGACTTTGGCTCATAAACTTTGATTTATAATACGAAATGAGTTCACCAAATTCATTAGACTGCTCATTTAAAGACACTGACAGACAGCCTATAACTGCATCAAAACCATTATTCAAGGCATAGAGTTCTATACCTGACCAGAGAAGTTGAGCAATATATTCATTGTTGTAATCCTTATCAATCGCTAAACGACTAATTTCAATGAGATACTGTTGCTCGTTTAATAAGGTTTTAATGTTAAATTTTGTTTCACTATAGAAGCCACCAATTTTAAATGCGGTAAAAGCATCAATAATTCTGACATAGGCAACAACTTTTGAACAGCTTAAGTCTTTAACAATCAAGTGCTGTGCATAGCTATCATAGCCATCATGAATCAACATTTTATGTTGTTCTATCAGCTTTTTTGTTACATTAATGTCTTTTTTTGAACCCGACTCTTTGGCAATTGATTTTGAGTATCCATTTAATCGTAGTTTTTTTGCTTGATTGATTTCATCTGAATCACATGTGATTGTCACTTCATATCTTGATGAATCAGAAATCAAATGTAAATTGGAAAAATTTGTTTGTTTATTCACTTGCATTATATTTATCTCTATTATTAAGTAGAAATTAATATAAATAATGAATGTGACACAATAAAGTCAGATTTATGAAGGTTCTATTAATGAGGTTTAGGTGAATAGATCCCAAAAAGAATCGCTTTCCAGGTCTTTTTTACATGCTTTGTACTGGGTTTTATAAGACTCGGAGCGATTTTCAACTTTTTTAGCCACTTTTAGCAGCCATTTTTTTTTGCTGTGAGATTTATTTTTAAATCCAGTCCAACCTTCGTGATAATTTAAATATTGATTATATGCATCATTTTTTAAAATTTTATTTCTTATGGCTGTCTTGTTGAGATACCAGCCCATAAAATCAACAGCATCCTGAAAATCATCTCGACTGCTGAATGAATTTCCCGTTTCATTCACATAATCAAGCCAGGTATTTACTTTTGCCTGTGAAAAACCATAAGCAGAGCTAACACGGCCAGATGGAATGAAACCTAAAGCATATGTCATTGGAGGTTTGGCATTGAACTTAAACGCACTTTCCTGATACATGATGGCCATTGTCACATAAACAGGAATTCCCCATTTTTCCTCTGTACCCACTACAGCATCATGCCAGTTTTGTTTTTCACTAAAGATAGCACAAATATTCTCTGGCGAAGCAGGTTGCCTATCATTGCAAGAGACCAGAGCAAGAACGAAAAATAAGATGAACGTTCTTGACGGCAAACATCCCAGAATTAACAATGAATAAGATCCAAATTAAATCGAATCCTGGTGCACAGTAATTTTTGATTTAATTGTTTTTTTAATCAAATCAATGTGAACCAATAGATTATATAATTGATCGGCATTGGATAATGGCGTGTGCAATTTACTGACTTCATCTGTAATACGCTCAAGCTCTTTGTTTAATAGTTGAAATTCATCTTCGGTTAATGATTCAACACGTGTTTGATCATCAACATGCTGCAATTGCTCATACCATTTGTATACTTTTGAACGAATACGCCAGCGATAAACAGGCGGTAAAATTTTAAATAGAGGTAAAATTAACAATAAAAAAGGCAAAATAAGAACAAACATACGGTCAATAAAGGTCGCTATCCAAAAAGGCAGATATTTCATAAGAAAAGGAGGACCCACGTCCAGATATCTTTTAGCCACATCACTGACTGGAAATGCCGTCAGCTGCTCGGATGGAAAGAATCCAGGTACAGAAAAAAGGTCGTTATTGCCATGATTTTTCTCCATTGCCTGTAACAGCAGAATGGATAAAGATTTATGTAAGTCTTCTCGAACCACCAAATTGGCAGTGGGTGCTAACAAAGTCAAAGGATGTGAAGGGATATTATTTTTAAAATCAATAATTCCCTCATGCAGTGTTACTTTTGACAAAAAAGGTAGGACTTGATGATAAGCATCCGCTCTTTCAAAATTAAATAGCGTAAATTCACTATTACTTAATAGTTCTTGAATCACTGGTGAGTTAATTGAAGAAACAAAGAAAACGGCATCAAGTTCACCCGCTTTTAATTTTTCTAAGCTTTCTCTTGTGTTTAAAAAGAAAAATTCAGTATTTTGAGTATTCACATGATTGATAGCAAATAATTGGCTTGCTAGCATATGGGTACCACTACCCTTCACATTGATGGAAATTTTTAATCCCTTGAAATCATTAAGCCGATTTAAATCTAAAGATTTTTTATAGAACAGGCTAATGGGTTCATAGTACAGACTTCCCAAAGATATAAGGTTTTCATCTGCGTAGGCTGTCCCCCCCTGAACCAAAGCGACATCGGCCTCTTTATCAAGCAGTCGTTGAATATTGTCTCTGGAGCCATTAGATTCAAGAACTTTTAGATCGATTCCCTCAAGAGCAAATTCCTCTTTGTACTTTTGTGCATAGGAATAGTATGTACCATGAATATTACCTGCAGTTATGATGAGATCTCTGGGAGGTGCAGGTGAAACAAATTGATAAGCCCCCCAAAAGCCTGCATAAACAATAACGAAAACAGGGAGTATGATAAATAGTAATTCTAAATAAGAGGGTTTTCTTTTAACTTTCATAATCCATTTCTCATGAAATTAAAAAATAATCTATTTGCGCATTATTCTTTACAGGTTATTGAAAAAATACAGTTCAGCATTATTTATTATCATACTAAAATCTGATTTCTTATCAAGATGATGTTTAAAGTTGTTTTCAATCCAGGGTTTTAGAATGATAAAAAGTGCATGATTTTTACCCAGCAAAGGCGAAGCACTTTTTATATAACGATTTTTATTAAACACTATCTTGTGTGCATTATCGGTTAAAGGCAGATCAACGATTTTTAATTCACTCCAATTAATTTGATTACCCTTTTCTTCAGCTATTTTTAACTGTTTCTGAATCAATAATAACTCATTGGATATACGAACACTCCACTTCTCTTTCAGTGCTCTTTGTTTTATATTATTAAATTTAAACACCAAACCATTACTGCTTATAAAGTCAGCCTTTAAGTCTGAATGTATGTGCCATTCACCCGTTATTTCAGCATAAAGACCAGAATCCTGCACCGACTCAGTCAAACCATGAATATTGATAGGGGCTTTTTGAAAATATTCTCTACAATCATAGGACAGACAGAACTGTTCAACTATATTGTGTTCAATTTGTTTATCTGAACCAGAGTTTGGCCCCGATATGATAAGGGGTTGCTTACCTATTAAGATGATAATTTTATTTTGCTTGCTAATAAGAAACTCAATTGAAACACCAGAGTCCATTGAAAATAAATAGTGATCAATAGAATTCAAATAGGAACGTGTGGCTATTTGCCAACTGCGAATCTTAGCGCTTTTCCTGGTTTTATGTTTAATTTTTGAATAAGGAAGCTCCAGCAGACTTTTTTGAGAACGTAATAATTCTTGTTCATAAGTATTGATCATTTCTAAAATAGCAATACGGGAAAAATCATATTGAAGCTGTTTGTCAGCCACTTCAAGATGCAAAGCCAATTGGATAAGCTTAGAACGAGTTAAATTGATTTCAAGCGCAAGAGTCACTGGTACACAAAAAACGCATGACAATAGAGCGACGTGTAATATTATAGCCGTTTTTAGATTGATTAGAACTTTAAGACTAGCTCTCATAATGATTAAAAAGAGCCAGCATTTCTGCTTCATCCATAATCTCTATGCCCAACTCTTCTGCTTTTTTTAGCTTAGAACCCGCTTTGTCTCCAGCAATAACCAGTTGAGTCTTCTTCGAGACACTGCCGCTGACTTTTGCACCCAATTCAATTAAACGGGCTTTAGCATCATTGCGATTCATAACAGAAAGTGACCCCGTTAAGACAATGATTTTATCCAAAAGAGGCAATTCCAGTTCATCTTTTTTTATAATTTCAGGCCAATGGATACCCGCTTGAAGTAACTGATTAATCACTTCATTATTATGTTCCTGGTCAAAAAACGATTCGATATTATGGGCGACTACAGGTCCGACATCTGGCACCTCCTGAAGCTCTTCAGATTTTGCTTTTTTAATTTCGGGAAAATAGCGATAGTGATTTGCTAAAGCTAATGCCGTTGCTTCACCCACTTCACGTATTCCCAGAGAATAAATGAAGCGTGGTAACGTTGTTGATTTACAGGTTTCAATGGACTGAATTAAATTATCGGCTGATTTTTGTCCCATTCTTTCCATGGCGCTGATGGAGTCAATGGACAGTGAAAACAGATCTGAAATATCATGTATCATTTCAGCATCCACCATTTGTTCAACTAACTTATCACCCAAACCATCAATATCCATGGCTTTACGAGAAGCAAAATGTTTTATGGCCTCTTTACGTTGTGCAGGACAAAACAAGCCACCTGTACAGCGGGATTTAGCTTCATCATTGACTCGTTCTGCAAGAGAATGACAAATAGGACAGTGATCTGGCATCGTATAGGCATCTGTCTGTTCAGGACGTGCTGATAAAACAGGCTTAACAATTTCAGGAATGACATCCCCTGCACGACGAACAATCACCATATCACCAATGCGAACGCCTTTTCTATCAATCTCTGATTGATTATGAAGTGTCGCATTGGTGACTGTTACACCGCCAACAAATACGGGCTCTAAACGACCAACGGGTGTTAAAGCACCCGTTCGGCCCACTTGTACATCAATATTCAATAGTCGTGTCATAGCCTCTTCAGCAGGAAATTTATGGGCAATGGCCCAACGAGGTGCACGAGAAATAAAGCCCGCTTTTTGTTGTTGTGCAAGACTGTCTACTTTGTAGACCACTCCGTCTATTTCATAAGGAAGATCGGGACGTCTTAATAGAATGGAATCATAATATTCAATGCAATCCTGCCACTGATTCAGTTTTTTTACTTCAGAACAAATGGGTAAGCCCCAGGTATTGAGTTGATTTAGTATCAGGTGATGAGTCGTTTGCATTGGATCATCATCATGGGGATCTTCTACAACACCAATTCCATAACAAAACATATCTAAAGGGCGAGACGCTGCGGTTTTTGAATCCAATTGTCTTAAACTACCCGCAGCAGCATTGCGTGGATTAGCAAAAGTTTTTTCCCCTTTTGCAATTTGCGACTGGTTTAATCGTTCAAAACCTTTTTTAGGCATAAAAATTTCACCACGGACTTCTAAAATTCGTGGATAAGTGGCTCCAGTTAATCGTAAGGGAATGGATTGAATAGTACGTACGTTATTGATTACATCTTCACCCGTTGTGCCATCACCTCGGGTGGCTGCCTGTATGAGCAGACCATATTCATATCGTAAACTGATGGCCAGGCCATCCAGTTTAGGCTCTGCAACAATATCAAAATGTTCATGTTCAAGACGCTCATCAATTCTTTGTGCAAAATCTTTTATTTCGTCCGAACTGAAGGCATTAGACAGCGACAGCATTGGCATTTGATGAGTAATTTGTTGAAAACTATCAAGCACCTTACCACCCACACGTTGAGTGGGTGAATCCAGACTCAGAAGTTCAGGATGTTCTGCTTCAATGACTTCTAATTGGCAAAACAGTTTATCATACTCACTATCAGGTATTTCTGGATCGTCTAACACATAATAACGATGACTGTGATAATTAAGAATGGAATGCAAATGCTGGACTTGCTCTTGTAAAGTATCCGAGCAAGTTGAATTACTAGCAGAACTTGTTGTAGTACTTGTAGAAAAAGTAGGCATTAACGCTTGATTCCAGAGAGTTTATCTGCTTTGGCCATCTCAAAGTTAAGTTTTCTGATTTGCTCTTTTTTATATGTAATTGCTTGTTGAGTCAGTTGGCTTCGAGTTTCATCACAGAGTTCACCACCAAGCTCTGCAGCAATCGTTTGTGCGACATGAATAAATTTTTCATAGGCTTTATAGCTGTCCATTCGTGTAGGCAGCCTCATAAACATTGAGATGCCAGGTGTTTTTAATGTTTCTGGTTCTTGAGGATTAAAAGTGCCTGGCTCAACCACATTGGCAACACTGAATAGAGCAAAGCTGTCAGTAGCTTCATCTCCTGGATAATGATAAATATTCATCTCACCATAGGATAATCCTGCTGAATCCAAAGCATGAAAAAGTTGCTCTCCAGTAAAAAACTCACCTTTAGACAATATCGTATGTGAAATTATTAATTCATCAACACCCTCTGGTACTGAGTCATAAACAATTTTAATTGTTTGTTCTGCACTTGAATCGACAGGAATTGTTTTTTCAACAACTCTGGTCGTTGTTGTCTTTTGGTTGGGTTGTCGAGCCTCTTGTCTCACTGAAGGTGGTCTTTCAGTTAAATGTTCATCAGATTCTGAGATAAGCTCGTTATTATTGGGTAAAGGGGCAAAAGAACTGACTGACTTTGATTGTTGAGTTGCTACTACCTCAGACTGAGAATGTCCAGAGACATTATTTATAACACGTTTTGTGTTTATGTAGACGCCATCGACTAATTCACGCTCATTAGCAGGTTGTTGGCTTGTCTCTTGAGGTTCTGCATTCAATGCTGTTTTTTGTTCTTTATCATTGAGAGATTCATGCCCCAAATTAAAGTCATCAATATCAAAATTTTCATTTCGAGAGGCTGAAAAGGAGCTGGGTAAGTCATGATGAAAGGCGTCGTCACTTGAGCTTTCATCCAATAGCACGTCATCAATTGTGTTGACATGATGATTAAAGTTATTAATTTCATCATTAATTCTTTTGTGATGTTTGTAATAAGTAAACATCGCAACGAGCAGTAAAACACCAACCCCTGCTAATATGAGTAAAAATGTGAGTTCATCCATAAGTTTTAACTTTCCACCATTTCAACAGCTTCATGTATATCAACATCAACAATACGTGATACACCTGGTTCTTTCATAGTCACACCACAGAGGTGATCTGACATTTCCATTGTTGTTTTATTATGAGTAATATAAATAAATTGTACTTGTTGTGACATCTCTTTGACCATGGCACAGAAGCGCCCAACGTTGGCTTCATCAAGAGGTGCATCAACCTCATCCAGCATACAAAAAGGCGCTGGGTTTAATTCAAAAATTGCAAAGACTAATGATACTGCAGTCATTGCTTTTTCGCCACCAGATAAAAGGTGGATTGTACTATTACGTTTTCCTGGAGGTCTGGCCATAATAGTGACCCCCGTATTTAGCAAATCATCACCTGTTAAGTCAAGGTAGGCATGTCCCCCACCAAACAGTTTTGGAAATAATCGTTGAACGCCTGAATTAATTTTATCAAAAGTTTCTCTAAAACGAGTTCTGGTTTCACGATCAATTTTAGCAATAGCACTCTCTAATGTCTCTAAAGCACTGAGAAGATCCTCATTTTGAGCATCCAGGTATTTTTTACGCTCAGATTGTTCTTTGTATTCATCAATAGCCGCAAGGTTAATAGTACCAAGCCGTTGTATGCGTTGAGCTAAGTTTTCGACTTCTGATTTCCAAACAGTTTCACTGGCTTCCTGAGGCATACCCATAAATAAAGCTTCCAGAGAAAAGCCCGATTCATTAACTTGTTCTTTTAATGTTTCACGACGTACAATCATTTCCTGTGAGGCAATTCGTATGCTTTCCAATTCCGCGCGAAATTTGTCAAGGGTATTTTCAATCTGTGCACGTTGTTTATCATAATCTCTTAGTGAATGGTCAACTTCCTCCACTTTTTGCCGGGCTTGGGATAACTTTTCTTCCACAAGTATTCGTGATTCCAGATACGTTTCCAGTTCTTCATCAAGCTTTTGGATCGAGTCACCATCATCATCCTTGATCATATCCATCAGCTGCTGACGACGATGAGACAATTGTTCCAACTGTCCTTTTAAACGAATCATACCCTGCTCAGTTGAACTTAATTCGGTCTTAATACCTCTCAGACGTATTTCCAGAGCATGACTATTCTCACGATGTTCTCTGGCTTTAATTCGCATTTCATCAAGCTGACTGCGATGTGATTCTTTTTCTTGTGATAATTGTTCACGTTGTAAGGAAAACGCTTCAATCATTTCTAAAGCGGTATGTAATCGTTCAGTGGATTCTTCAATTTGCATTTTAGAATCTTCAATCTGTTGATTAATCTCTTCTATTTCTGTATGAATATGAGATTCACGACTGATAATTTGCTCTAGTCGAGATTGCCTTGCACTGGTTTGCGAGCGTAGTTCAGACAGTTTACGATTGTGCTGGTTAAACTCAGTCTGCAAATTTTCACGGTTATGCTCAATTTCACGAAGTTTGACACGACCCTGTTCAATTTCATCACTTTGTTCATCAACTTGTTGTTGCTTCAGTTCAAACTGTTCATTGAGCTCCTTTATCTCTTGTTCTCTGGCAAGCACGCCTCCATTTTGATCGGTATCTTTAATCACACGTAACCAATTAGGACCAATCCAAATTCCTTCTTTTGTAATAACCGACTGCTTAAGATCAAGAAATTGGCGTTGTGACATGGCAGAAGTTAAGTCATCTGCAGCAAAAATACCATATATAAAAGGCTTAACCAAATCAGTCATGCCTTCAATAAAGTTTTCTAATAAAGGTAAATTAATTTTCGCCGATTGACTGGCTTGTTGATTCACTAAATTAGGCTGATTCAAGTCTTCAACAAGAATCAAATTGGATTTTTCCAGACTATTCAATTGCTCGAATAGAGGATTAACATCACTGACGCAACTGGCTTCAAGATAATCACCTAAAACACATTCGACTGCAGTATTCCAATGTTCAGTGACACTGATTTGTTCAGCAATTCTAGGCACATCAATAATATTTTGATGACTCATCCATTGTTGAAGAGATTTGTCATTTTTGCCCAACGCAGCTTGTTGAAGTGCTTCTAATGAGGCCTTCCGACCTTTCATAGATTGTAACTCGCTACGGTGTCTATCCAGTTCATTATTTAATTGATGATTATTGTCTCGAATATTTTGTATGGTTTCACGTTCAAGCTCCAATTGCTGTTGCAAAGAATGGGTGATTTCTTCAGATTCTGACACTTCTAACTCTAGTGCACCCAAAGATTCTTGCAGATGGCTGGTGGATGATTGTGTTAATTCACCTTGTAGCTTTTCAACACGAAGCTCATGATTACTGACATTTTGCTCAACCTGACTGATTTTATTTCTTTCTATCTGAGCAGTTTGAGAGGGTTCCTGAGATTGCTGGTTAAATTCGTCCCAGCGCATTTGCCAGTCCTGCATGGCATGTTCATATTCCATGAGCATTTGCGATGATTGTTCTTCCAGCTCACTGGCTTTCTCAAACTGTGGTTCAATTTCAGAGAGTTGATCATTTAATGCGAGCAGTTTTTCATCATCTTCTTGCAAATGAAAATTCACACTTTCAAACGATCGTTCTGCTTGTTCTAAATCTTCTTTTAATTGATGGTTCTTTTCTTTTGTGTGTGTAATGGCCTGTTCGACACGAGCAATATCAGCACCAATTCGATAAAAATCACCCTGAACATTATTAAAGGATTCATTCGCTTCAACATTAATTTCGCGAGATTCTTCAATGCCTGCTTCAACAGCCCTCAATTCAGAAATTTGCTGTTCAAGCGCAATTTCTTTTTCTTGAATCAAGGCTTCCTGCTGCTTAGCTTTGATATCGATGGTATCCCAACGCAAAGCCTGCAGTTGTGCCTTTTTTAAACGTTCTTCTTTTTTTAGCTCAGTGTAGCGTTCTGCTGTACGGGCTTGTCTTTGCAAATGAGCAATCTGCTTGTCCAATTCCATACGAATATCATCAAGCCTCTCCAGGTTTTCACGGGTATGACGAATTCGGGTTTCAGTTTCTTTTCTACGCTCTTTATATTTTGAGATGCCTGCAGCTTCTTCAATATAAATACGCAATTCTTCTGGTTTTGACTCAATAAGGCGAGAAATCATCCCTTGCTCAATGATGGAATAACTTCTTGGGCCTAAACCTGTACCAAGAAAAAGATCAGTAACATCACGACGTCTACAGCGCACATTGTTTAATGAATATTGGGACTGGGCATCTCGATTGACGGTTCTTTTGACGGAAATTTCATTATATTGAGCGTATTCTCCACCGATAGTACCATCAGAGTTATCAAAGATGAGTTCGACTGTACATTGGCCAACGGGTTTACGACCAGAAGAACCATTAAAAATAACATCGGTCATTGACTCACCACGGAGGTTTTTGGCTGAACTTTCGCCCATTACCCATCGTACAGCGTCAATTGTATTGGATTTTCCACAGCCATTTGGCCCTAGAATACTGACAAGGTCACTAGGAAAGGATAAAACAGTTGGATCAACGAATGATTTAAAACCTGCGAGTTTAATTTTGCTTAAGCGCATTCCGTTACTTTATCTGGTGGATATCAATTAAATTTAAGATTATTTTTGAAGAACAATCATTTTAACCAAACTGATCTTCCTTTACCAGTATTGAAGAGAACTCAAGGGAAAGAGTCACTTTCTTTCATATTTACCAGTTTATGAGCAATGGAACAATTTAAGGTAAAACTATCAACATCATTTTATGGACTGACTTCATTACTCATTTGTTCATTAAAGGCAATAAAAGAAGCAGGCTGCTTTTACGTGTATAATTGTAAAAATCGCCTATATCCGTACATGAATTTATTGATCTAATAGTGTAAAATTCGCACACTTTTGATAAATCCCTTTTAAATTTGTCAACATAAAGCAATAAATATGCATTCTATATTGGTCCAAGCACATTCAGGAATAAACTATGTCCATACAATTTAGTTCAACACAACCCAGCAAAGAACTTGAAACTTTTGATAACCCAACACCTGAACGCGACTTTACTATCCGTATCAAAGTGCCAGAATTTACTTGTCTGTGCCCAAAAACTGGACAACCTGATTTTGCAACCATTAATATTGAATACATTGCTGACAAACAATGTGTCGAATTAAAATCGCTAAAAATGTATATGTGGTCTTTTCGCAATGAAGGCGCATTTCATGAAAAAGTCACTAATGACATTCTGTCAGATTTAGTCAAAGCCACTGAACCACGTTTTATGCGCATTTCTGCAGAATTTTATGTCCGTGGCGGCATTTACACCACGGTCATAGCAGAACATAGAGCGGATAACTGGATACCGCCTACACCAGTTCATTTACCCTCTTAAGTCGGTCAATTAACCAATATGTACAGTTTGGGTATTGATGTCGGTACATCAGGAATACGGGCAGTGGTTATGGATATTAATCATTGCATTCTGGTTGAAGCCCAGAAAAAGCTTCCGCAAAGTCAGCCTTGCTATGCTGTTTCAGCGTCTCAGGAAAAGTACATTACTGGCTACTCCCAAAACCCTGTCGACTGGTGGAATACTCTGGAATCAGTGATTTTTCTAATCGCTGAAGAGCTAGAACAACTTCACAAAATTTCATTAAACTCGATTAGCCATTTAGCTTTGGATGGTACCTCAGGTACAGTTTTATTATGCAACCAATCAGGTACTCCAATCTCTGAAGCCCTTATGTATAATGACCAGCGTGCAATCACGCAAGCTGCACAAATTGCAGTATATGCACCTGAAAATACAGCAGCAATAGGACCCACTTCGGGTCTTGCTAAGATTCTATGGCTCTATACAAATCAGAATCAAGAAAACCAGGCTAAGACCCATTATGCATTGAATCAATCAGACTGGCTTTGCGGTCAATTATTAGGTAAACAAGGTTATAGCGATCATAATAACGCCCTCAAAATGGGATATGATGCACAGGATCTTTGTTGGCCTCAATGGCTGGATGATTTACTCAAACAATTTGATTTTCCAAACTCACTCTTACCTGAAGTTTATCCGCCAGGGCAAGTCATTGGTACAATATCATCTCTAATGGCCTCTCATTTTGGTTTCAATCACACGCTGAAAATTTGTGCTGGAACAACTGACAGCACCGCAGCAATTATTGCTGCAGGTGCTAAACAGGTAGGTGATGCAGTGACTTCACTTGGCTCAACCTTAGTGATGAAAATAGTTTCTGAGCAGGCAATTTTTGATCCAAAGACAGGCGTATACAGTCAGCCTTACGGTCATTTATGGTTAGTGGGTGGAGGTTCTAATTCGGGTGGTGAAGTCCTTAAGCAGTTCTATGATAGCAATCAACTTTCAGAACTCACAGAGCAACTAAACCTTAAAATTGATAATAACTGCTTTTCAATGCTTGACTTAAATTTCTATCCTCTGTCGGCACCTGGTGAAAGGTTTCCCATACAAGATCCCACTTTTAAAGCAAAACTCTCCCCCCGGCCTGATAATGAAGGTGACTTTTTTCAGGCATTGTTAGAAGGTATGTCAGACATAGAATCACTTGCCTATCAAAAGTTGGTTGATTTAGGCGCCCCCTACCCCAAACTTGTAAAGAGTATCGGCGGTGGCGCTTTAAATAAAGGCTGGCGCTACATCAGAGAACAGAAAATAGGCGTACCCGTTAAATTAGCCGATCAAGACCAAGCCGCTGCAGGTACAGCTTTATTAGCACAATCAACGTGGCATCAATCTTTACCACAGTGACACTCTGATTTAAGTCACCAAAATTGATATGCAATCCGTATTTAACACATTATTTTACATTATAAAAAGAAGGATTTTTTATGGCTCAATGCAACAATCCAATCACAGGCATTTCCTATTTAATAAAAGCGCTCCCATTCCTAACCAAGCCAGGAATAAAAAGCTATGTGATCATTCCCCTGCTAATTAATATTTTCTTTTTTTCCATTGGAATTTATTTTGGATTTACTTATTTTGGTGAATACATGGATAAGTTTCTTGACACTTCTGGCATGTGGTCCTGGGTCGCTTCAATTGTTGAATTCATCAAGCCACTACTCTATGTTGTTTTCGGACTGGCTTTGCTAGTACTCATATTTTATACCTTTTCAATAGTGGCTAATATTGTCGCTGCTCCTTTTAACAGTTTATTAGCAGAAGCAACTGAAAAACACCTCACTGGAAGCGCTTTAGATGACTCTAGTGGCTTCAAACAAGTCATGAAAGAATTAATTCCAACCATTTTGATGGAAATCAGAAAGCTCATTTATATGATTCTTTGGTCAATTCCATTTCTATTCATGTTATTTTTTATCCCAATCATCGGCCCTATTATCTGGTTTTTATTCACTGCATGGATGATGTCATTACAATACATGGACTACCCAATGGGAAACCATCAGCTCAGTTTTGCACAGCAACGTGCCTTACAAGGAAAAAATCGATTATTTTCCATGGGTTTTGGTGGCATCACCATGGGTGCATCGATGGTCCCTTTTGTGAACTTTATTGTCATGCCAACCGCCGTCATTGCTGCCACCCTAATATGGGTCGAACAGTATAAAGAATAATAATTAATGTTGAATTTTAAGTGTTGAATTAAAAGACAAAATAACAGATTCACTGTTTATTTAAAGCAGTGCTTTTATTCAACATTCAAAATTGCTTTCTCTTTTCCTATCTATTTTGCAAATTTCTTATATACTTTCCTTATATTTAAAATTTAAGAAAGTTATGTATTTAGACAGTCAAAAAGCCAAACCATTTCTGTTTTTCTCCTTCAGTATTATTATTGCATTAACCCTTTTGTCAAACATTATTGGCTTCGATCACTTGAGTACGGTTCAAAATGATATTAACCAAATCATTGAGACCCAAAATACACAGATTGAATATATGCACACATTACGTTCATTGGCTCGGGAACGTACCATCAAGTTACAAGCTATCAGTAGTGAAGATGATCCTTTTCAACAAGATGCACTAATAGCAGAATATCATGACTTGGGTAGTTTATTTCTTGAAACAAGAGAGTTACTCGTCGCAACTGATCTTAATGACGAAGAATTAATGCTGCTCAATCTACAAAGACAAATAGCAAAAAACGTAGTATCCAGTCAATATAATGTCATTAATCTTGCTGAAAGTGGCCTAAAAAATAAGGCCAGCCAATACCTTGCCAAGCATTCTATTCCTGCACAAGATGAAAATATTTCAATGATGGATCAATTTATTCTCTACCAAAATCACCAAAATCAATTTTTAAAATCTCAAGCGCATAATGAAATTCAATCCGCTTCACAAATTTTCCTCATTTTATCTTCTTGCTCCATTGTATTAACTATCATTATCGCATCAATGGTCATTAGAAATATCACCACAATGCTCAAGGTACAATCACAATCCATAGAAAAGCATAAGAAAACGGAAACCGAACTCTTTGAAATACGTTCTGTGCTTGAATATAAAGTAAACCAGCGCACCAAAGAATTACAAAAAGTAAACTCCGAGCTAAAGCATCGTTCCGATCACGATCCTCTAACCAATTTACCCAATCGTCGTTTATTTTATGAACTTTTATCACATGAAATTAATAAAGCAGAACGGCACAAATATCAATTGGCCATTTTATATATGGACTTAGATGGGTTTAAAGCAATTAACGATGCACTGGGTCATGCCATGGGTGACGTATTATTAGTCAATATAGCTAAACGGTTAAAGTCCTCCTTGCGAAAAGAAGATCTCATTGCACGACTGGGCGGCGATGAATTCACCATCTGTTATAGCAATATAAAAAA
>JADGEK010000073.1 GCA_016744395.1 Gammaproteobacteria bacterium
TGCTCTGAATGGTCAGCAAGCCATGAATGTCCTGGAACATATGACCCCTGACATTGTGCTTCTGGATGCTATTATGCCAGTAATGGATGGCTTTGAGTGTGCTGGTGAGATTCGTAAGAAATTACCGCTTACACCTATTATTTTTATGACTGGGCTCAGTGAAGTTGAGCACATAGTAAAAGCCTTTGATGCAGGAGCAAATGATTATATCGTTAAGCCTATCCGTCCAGAAGAGCTACTGGTCAGGATCCGTCAGCACAGTAACAATACTCGAAAACTTCTGGAGGCTCAAAATGTACTGGATGCGATGCGACAGCATGTTTTTTGTATCAATAATAGTGGACAAATAATATGGGCAACACCAGAAGCACAGGTTTTACTCAATCAATATTCAGAGCAGCAAGATCAGCAAGCCATCCAACTGGATGAACGCTTAAACCGTTGGTTATCCAGTGGTCAGGAAGGCCATGATCTGGTCTTACCGCTTCAGGATAAATTGATGTTAACAGTGTATTACTTCAAGCAGACAGAAGAAGATGAATACTTATTAAAAATTCAGTCACCTGATGTTGCTGTGGACCCTTCAGTGTTGGAGGACAGTCTGAAAATTACTTATAGGGAAGCAGAAGTACTGCTTTGGGTTGCTCATGGAAAAACCAATCGGGAAATTGCAGAAATCCTCAATATGAGCCCCAGAACGGTCAATAAACATCTGGAGCAAATGTATCCAAAAATTGGTGCCAATAATCGTACCACAGCAGCTTCAATTGCCATTCAAATGATTTTAGGCGGTCGTATTGGTGTACCAGGTTAAATGTTTTTGAGCATCCCCTGTTCAATAATAAATTCAATAATTTCTTTAAGACCTGTTTCTTTTTTCATATTAGCAAAGATGAAGGGACGATCAGCACGCATTTTCTTTGCATCACGTTCCATAACGTCTAATGAAGCACCGACATAGGGAGCCAAATCAATTTTATTGATCACCAGTAAATCTGATTTTGTAATACCAGGGCCGCCTTTTCTTGGAATTTTATCACCAGCAGCCACATCAATGACATAGATTGTCAGATCGGATAGTTCAGGGCTGAACGTTGCACTGAGGTTATCGCCACCACTTTCAATAAAAACAACATCCAGGCCTTCAAATCTTTCTTGTAGGTCACTGACTGCTGTCAGGTTCATTGATGCGTCTTCACGAATCGCAGTATGGGGACAGCCACCTGTTTCAACACCCATAATTCGATCTTCATCTAATGCGCCATTACGAATTAAAAATTCAGCATCTTCACGGGTATAAATATCATTGGTCACAACAGCAATATTGTAATTGTCTTTCATGTTTCGACACAATGCTTGTAAGAGTGCTGTCTTACCTGAGCCTACTGGGCCTCCGACACCAACTCTTAAAATCTGATCTGACATGTATTTTTCCTTTTATTCAAATGGGGTTATTATGAGCGAAACAATCGAGAGTATTGCACTTCATGTTGTGCACAAGCAATACTAAAGCCTGGAGCCAAAGTTCCAATTTCATCATCGGATATTTCTATTGCTTTTATTACGCTGCTATTAATAGTGGGAATAAGTGCACTGAGAATTCTTTGACCAGCAGTTTGACCTAAGGGTACCAGCTTAATACCAGCAGCAACCTGATTTTCACACCATGACCACAGAAATCCACGAACAGAATCCTGAACAGGGATCTTCCAGACGATAGTTGCCAATGAAAAAACAACTGCAAAGCCTGGCACTTCAATCTGTTTGATCAACGTTCGATATTGATTAATGGCATCAATGGGTAAGCTGTTACTGTCAGGCTCAGAATTGGATACGGGTAAAATATCATTCAGCAGCCGCCATAATGCCCGGCCCATTTGTTGATCTTCAAGATACAATTCATTGGACTCACGACTGGCCAGAAGGAATTGGTTCCACTTAATCAGAGCATTGAGGTCATTGGTCAGCCAAGCCTGGTATAGGCGAATAAGAACAGGCGCATCCAGCGTCCCCAAAGAGTCTTGTAAAATACCTTTGATCCAGTTTTGTGTTTCAGACTCATTGCGTACCCAATTTTTTTCTATAGCCGTTTCCAGACCTTGAGAATAAGCATAAGCACCAATGGGCAATGAAGGGCTAATGAGTTGCCAAAGGCGTATCCATGCGTAAGGATCCGTATTATCTTGTTCTATGAGGGGAGATGTTTTAGTCATGTGAGTGCTGATGTTCATGAGAATGCTCATGTTGATGAGAGTGGCTGTGACCACCGCCGCCATAGGCTCCACTTTCTGGTTCAAAAGGCGCCTGAGTTGTGTTGACATTAAGACCAAGCTGTTTGAGCATATCATCTAAAACATGATCATGCAGGTAAGACAGGGAATTTTTTTCTATTTGCAAGGGCACATGACGATTACCGAGGTGGTAGCAGGCTCTGGCCTGAAGTAGGGAATCATTGGTTTTCACTGTCGAAACCGTTTCATGGTCAGCCTGTACCTGAATAATGGAGTTATCCTCAGCTAAGAGGCAGTCACCACCACGTAATACATCACCACGTTCAAGAATAAGTCCTGCCTGGCGACCATCTTCAAGAGTCACTTTTAAACGACTCTTTTGCCTTAGCTCAAAAGGCAGTTTAAGTATTGCTGTTGCTGGTTGAGGCTCTGATAATTTCTGAGTAATTTTTAACATATAGTCAATACAGTCCAATCTTTAAGATAATGTGAGCTAGAATAAAAAGTAACGTTGTGCCAGAGGTAATTCCGTGGCCGCTTCACAAACCAGTAGGCGGCCATCCGCGCGGACTTCATAGGTTTGTGCATCGACTTCAATGGTTGGCTGATAGTCATTCAGAATTAAATCTGACTTAGTAATTTTTCGTGTGTTTTTCACGGCAACTAAACGCTTTTTGAGTCCTATTGCAGCACCGATATTATTATCAATGGCAGCTTGAGAAACAAAAGTGACACTGGTGTTTTCCCGGGTAGCACCATAAGCACCAAACATAGGACGGTAGTGGACAGGTTGAGGGGTTGGAATAGAGGCATTAGGATCACCCATCGGGGCTGCAGCAATGAATCCTCCCTTAATGATCAGCGAAGGTTTTGCACCAAAAAATGCAGGTTTCCATAAGACAAGATCAGCCAACTTACCCACTTCAATGCTACCGACCTCATGAGCAATTCCGTGAGTGATTGCGGGATTAATCGTATATTTGGCAATATAGCGTTTAATTCGCTGATTGTCATTACGTTCGGAATCACCGTCCAGAGCACCAAACTGTACTTTCATTTTATGTGCTGTCTGCCAGGTGCGGGTGATGACCTCACCCACTCTACCCATCGCCTGGGAGTCAGAGGCAATCATACTGAATGCTCCCAAATCATGAAGAATATCTTCGGCAGCAATAGTTTCTCTACGAATTCTGGATTCAGCAAAAGCAACATCTTCAGCAATACTGGCATCCAGATGATGACAGACCATGAGCATATCAAGATGCTCATCGATGGTATTTACTGTAAAAGGACGGGTTGGGTTGGTGCTTGAAGGTAACACATTGGCTTCACCACAGAGTTTTATAATGTCTGGAGCATGGCCGCCGCCAGCACCTTCAGTATGATAAGTGTGAATGGCACGATGTTTAAAGGCTGCTAAAGTGTCTTCAACAAAACCTGATTCATTAAGAGTATCCGTATGAATGGCAACCTGAACATCCATTTCATCAGCAACGGATAAGCAGGTATCAATTGATGCGGGTGTTGTTCCCCAGTCTTCATGGAGTTTCAAACCCATAGCACCTGCAGCGACCTGTTCTCTTAAAGGTTCTTTCTGACTGGCATTGCCCTTGCCCATGAAGCCTAAATTCATAGGAAATTGATCGGCGGCTTCTAACATACGATGCAGATTCCAGGCACCTGGTGTGCAAGTTGTGGCATTCGTTCCTGTTGCAGGTCCAGTTCCACCACCAAACATTGTGGTCACTCCTGACATTAAGGCTTCTTCAATTTGCTGAGGGCAAATAAAATGAATATGAGAATCAATACCGCCAGCCGTCACAATTTGACCTTCACCAGCAATGACTTCTGTGCCAGGGCCTACAATAATAGTTACTCCTGGCTGGGTATCTGGATTGCCTGCTTTACCGATACCAGAAATACGACCATCTTTAATGCCGATGTCTGCTTTGATGATACCCCAGTGATCAACAATCAAAGCATTCGTCAGTACAACATCAACGACATCTGCTGCACAAGCCTGACTTTGACCCATGCCATCGCGAATGACTTTTCCTCCGCCAAATTTCACTTCATCACCATAAATAGTGTGGTCAGCTTCAACTTCTAATATCAGTTCCGTATCACCCAGACGAACCCGATCTCCTTTAGTGGGGCCATACATTTCAGCATAGGCCTGCTTGGAAATTTTACTCATGCCTGCTCCTCCAGTTGTCCCATTACAAGTCCATTGAAGCCATAAACATTTCTTAAACCAGAATATTCAACTAATTCAACTTCACGTTCCTGACCAGGTTCAAAACGGATTGCAGTACCTGCTGCGATATTAAGACGGAAGCCTTTACTCATTTCACGCTCAAAATGCAGTGCTTTATTGGTTTCATAAAAATGATAGTGTGACCCCACTTGTATGGGGCGGTCGCCTGTATTGGCAACAATAACAGAAACTGTTTTCATTCCGATATTGAGTTCAATGTCACCTTCGTCAATAAAATATTCACCTGGTATCATGATGTTCTCCTGTGCAGGTCTTACTAAACTTTTAGTAGAGCGTTTGAACAAAGTTTGTATTAAGGAACATTCACGTTCCTAAGTTATAGGGTTATGAACGGTTACTAATTTTGTACCATCAGGAAAAGTCGCTTCTACCTGGACATCGTGTATCATTTCAGCGATACCATCCATAACATCATCCATAGAGAGTAAAGTTGTACCATAGGACATCAGCTCGGCAACTGTTTTGCCATCGCGGGCTCCTTCCATAATTGCCGCTGAAATAAAGGCAATCGCTTCAGGATGATTCAATTTTAATCCTCGCTCTTTGCGCCTTTCTGCCAGAAGACCTGCTGTAAAAATCAGCAATTTATCTTTTTCTCTTGGGGTAAGCTGCATATGATTCTCCACTTTTTTGAGAAGGTTTGTCTCTTCTTCACTCTGCTGAGTCAATCAAAGATAATATTTTAAAAATGAAATTTAATCTATACGGTAAATAACCTAGTTTTGATGGTTTGCCATAAAAACCAGAATTAGAGGTAGTTTAAGTGTTCCATATCCTTGGAATATGAACCTCTTGCTGCATAATGGCTGGTCGAATTAATTTCCAAACTTCAATAAAACAATATCGGGCATGCTCAGCCTGTTCGCCCAGGAAACGGCAAATCAATAAATCATCTTTAAGAGTGACACTAATATGAGCCTTTATGGTGAGCTGTGCAAACAAATTCTGCACTGCTTTGAGTTGTACTTTAGTGCAGTTTGTAGCAATAAGAGTTGCGGTTAAAGGGAAATGATCCATTCC
The DNA here is from genome assembly GCA_016744395.1 of Gammaproteobacteria bacterium. GTDB lineage: Bacteria > Pseudomonadota > Gammaproteobacteria > GRL18 > GRL18 > GRL18. Next base: position 5,530 of record JADGEK010000073.1, read on the forward strand.
CCATTTTTCCTTTAACATAGGGGATTGTCCCTCAATCTGACAGCGTTCTATAAATAAAGGTCTGTTTTCACGCCATAACTCAAAGTGTTGTCTGCATTCTCCTGACGTATAAGGTTCTGCGCTTGCCTTACGTCCCAGACAGAGCATTTCCCAACCAATAAAACGGGCGTTTCTGGACAATGTAATTAGGGTTTTTAAATGAACTTTACTCTTATTGAATAATAGAGTTTCCTGAGGCAGCCATTCCAAAAGTGCAGAATCTTCTACCTGCAACGTTTGAGTCAGTGAGGCAACTTGACCTGCTGAACGGTAAAATTTTCCAGCGGCAGGGGTTGTAATAAGTGCGTGAGCAGAAGGTTTAATGTTGGCATTAATTTTAAGTTGATCCCCATGAACAACTCCTCCTGGGGGATGTAGCAGGTATATATGACACACTTTTGGTGATTCCGGGTAAAATGGTTTTTGCACCATTAACGGACCAAAATGGAGGTTTTTACTCAATATGGTTTTCTTATTTTTAGCCGTAAAAACTAATTCTAGTGAAGCTTGCCATTCTTGATGTGTTGTAAAAGAGCGGGGGGATTCTAGAATCGTCATTTTGTTCACTGAGTTTGGGCTCCTGAAAAATTGAACTTAATTATAAGTCTTTTAAGCCGCAAATCAAAAAAGATAATGATGTAATGATCATCAGGCATGCAGGAAAATATTTTTTTATGTAATCATTTGAAAAATTAAATTGGCTAGAGATTTAAAATGATTAAAATTTCAATAATACTCACTTTCTATAGCATTTCATTCGCTTATGCTCATTCAAATCACATGAGCTATGAAGATATTCAACACAATGGTACAAACTAAACACCCAGTCTTTTCAATGATTCTGAACAAATGACACCGATGAAAGAAAAAATCAGACATATTTTATACTTCATCTGAGACAGATCTTTGCTAATATTTAGCGCAGAACATCGGCTTTTTTTACCAACTCAAGCGCCGTTCTGACCTCCATCTTCTGAAAAATAGCAGCACGGTGGGTCTTGATGGTATTGATCGAGACACCTAGCTCGCTAACAATTTCCCGGTTTTTCTTCCCGGCCACAACTAACCAGAAAACCTTACGCTGCGCTGGCGAAAGTGATTCAAAGCGCCCACGAACCTCCAGTTTTTTCTTTTTCAGCTCCATCATGGCATCAGGGGAAGAGCTCACCTTGGTGGGCCGATTTGGGAAAACGTACTGGTCGAGTATAGTGACAAGCTCATCATCAAAACTTATCTCGTAGAGAGGGGTAGAACTGTCCAGATAGTCTACCAGACCGTCATCGAACTGCGCGATGTGATTTCCCAGCCAACTACTAACAACTCTGAAAAGCAGGGTGCTTCCAACTATTGTGCTTTCTTCGGCAAGTTGAACTGAAAACTTATTCAGTTGCCTCAATATATGCTCATGGGCGCGCTTGTGTTTCTTAATATGGGTTTGACATTTTGGCGTGTCAGGTAAAAGCTCCATCATTCGTTCCTCGTATGTATTGTGCCCAAGGAGAAAAGCCCTTAGCTCACTATATAGCGAGGCGAGAGCAGAAGTACAACTTAGCTGCTTTTGCGAACTGCATTCAGCACATGAGGCATTTGGGTTCCCTTCCTTTTCCGAACAAAAAAACTCAAGTTCCCTCATTATGTTTTCAAGAATGGAATGTTGTTGGTCAATTTCTGCGTGACCAGTGGACTTAATCATCATCGGCTCCAGGAAATAGCTTGTATTTGGCTCAGTATCGGAATTATGGCCCTAAATTATTTTTCAATAATCACCCTATGGGGTGATTACATTGTAATCCATTTAGGTTGTACTTGTAAAAACACACTGACTGGCTATGTTGACTGACAAACAACTTTGTTTAAAAAATACAGAATATGCATGGAAAATATAACGTAAGAATTGGAAAAATAAATGCTCAGTAAAAACTATTGTGTAAAAAATGTCTTAAAGCAAGCAAAAGAAGAAGCTAAAATAAAGTCTGATAAACGAGTCAATGAGCTTTTAATGAAAGGCAGAAATCTTTCAAGTAGTAAAGAGGCACAGGATTTAATTAGGACATATGACAATAATATTGGAGAGTGCTTTCTAGCGAGCTATCATCATACAGAAATAGAATCAAATAGAATCTATTCTAAAATGACTGGAGAATATTTTTCTAACCATATTCTCCTGTATACCGATACAAATTCAGTGGAGGCTATCAGGGATGGCGAAGATAAGGTTTTTACAATAATAGAAAATAATCTTAAAAAAGGGATTTGTTTGTCTAAGAAAGAGGTGGATAAACATTATAGCGCCATTAAAAAGACTCTTAAATGGGGTACTAGGGATTTTCCATCCAAAAATGACACTTTCCTTCTTTAATATGGAGCAGATAAACTCATCTTAATAGTGTTGATGCCGTCGAATGGCAGAAGCAATGGTTTCCCCTTCCCCTTTATAACTCTGTGAGAAAGGTGGAATCATTTCCATTTGCATAAAATAGGTTTATTTTCGTAAAGCATCCTGGCTAATTTCTGACAGGCTATCAAAAACAGCTTGACTGGCTTCCTCCATATTTTGAACGGCTGGCATTAATTTTTCATAATCAATGGTTTCATGCTGAATGAGATCAAAAATGTCTTTAGTCGAATTATGGACGATAGAATGTGGCTTTTCTAAAGCCTTATAATGGCTGGAATGGGAGAAAAATTCTTTACCTTCTCCTTCATAATACCACTTGCCCAAACGACAACTATGATGCCCAACAAAGTCAAAAGCAGGTTCGTGAAGATTAATCGACAGATAAGTATTAATTTTCCAGAGTAAATGATCGGACTTGGCCAAACTCATAAAAACCCTGTCGGTCATCACATTAATACCGTCAAAGTGCTCAGCAACCTGCTTATCAATATCATTCATATGAGTTTCAAACTCTGTCATATTGCCCACAACACCTGTGATACTCGATGTTAATTGTGAAGACATATCAGAAACTGATGTGACATTGCTCTTCAGTGAAGAGATAACCTGATCAATGTCAGAGATTGCTGTTTGCGTTTTATCCGCCAGGCCACGTACTTCATCGGCAACAACAGCAAACCCACGTCCTGATTCACCTGCACGTGCTGCCTCAATGGCAGCATTTAAGGCCAGCAGATTGGTTTGTTCTGCGATGCCACCAATCATTGATAAAATTGAACTGATTTCTTCTGCTCTGGCTGACATCGATTTGACAGCCTGACTGGATTGTTCTGAAGTATCTGAAAGACTCTGGATATTGGTACTGATCCTATTAAAGTTACCCGCACGAACCGAGAACTCAGACTTCAGCATGGAAACACATTCCAATGTTTCTCTTGCCGCAGTCACAGAATTCGACAAATTTTCCTGAATATCCAGCATACTGGATTTTAAGTGTTCATTTTCAAATTTATTAAGATTTTCAGCCTGACTTGTTAAATCAGACTGTTTTGTTGCACTATCTAACTGTAATTTTACAGATTCAAGTTCAGCTTTAAGTAAACTATTTTCTTCTTTAAATTTATCACGCTCTATAGTCAAGTCATTAATGAGTTCATTCTTTTTGTTTTTCAATAAAAACCGCATAAAAATTTCCTTTATTAATATTGTCAGTTATTCAAAATGGAGATAAAGCAAATTCTGTCTCTAATGTGTTAAATGCCTGATATTAATAAGTGTAGGAAATCAAGTGATATTTTTCTAGTGCTTCAACCTATTGTTTTAAAAAAAGTGATCATTTTATGAACCAGAGGAGATAATATATCCCAACAGACCCAATATTTATTATAGTTATATTTTTAATTATTAGCTGACTTTGAATGACAATTCATACATGGCTATGAACTTGAGTTATAAATGATATCTCAAATATTAATTATTATAGCGGTAAGGAAATTAGATAATAAGTTTTAATCCACTAGTCTGGGTGCTTAGGTATACTGAACTTTAGGTATACTGAATCCAGTATTACAAACATTTTATTTTGAATGAAAAAACGCAGCATTAAAAAAGTTTGCTATTAATGATCATGTGAGTGGCAATACTGGCTGCATAGCCTATGGCGATTACCGGAGTCCATTTCAAATGGCTGAAGAAAGTATAGTGGCCCCGAGCTTGTCCCATTAGGGCAACTCCTGCTGCAGAACCAATAGATAGTAATGAACCACCTACGCCTGCGGTCATGGTGACTAATAGCCATTGTCCTGTGGACATTTCTGGTTGCATCGTTAATACGGCGAACATAACGGGAATATTGTCCACAATAGCCGATAGAACACCCACTGCAATATTAGCAGATGTGGCCCCCCACTGAGTATACATCACTTCAGAGGCCACTGATAAATAGCCAAGAAACCCCAGTCCACCAACACATAACACAACACCATAAAAAAACAGCAGGGTATCCCACTCGGCTCGGGCAACCGATGTGAATACATCGAATGCAACCACTTCACCGACTTCGCCCTCTTTAACATCCCTGTCCCTGCTTCTTCTCTGAAAGAGTTGTTCATGAGAAATACACTTGTGCTTGGTTTTTTTGAGGTAATAGCCTAAAAATTGCAGATAGCTAAGTCCAGTCAACATACCAATGACTGGTGGCAGGCCAATAAAGTTGTGGAAACTCACTGCAGTCACAATCGTCAATAAAAAGAGTACAATGATTCGTTTAGCACCTCGTTTCATGCCCACAATCTCATTTGAAGTGCGGGGCTTTTCGTTGGGTATCGCAAAGTGCATCACTACCGCAGGGATGATACAGTTGACGACAGAAGGAAGAAATAAAACAAAAAATCCTGAAAAATTGATGATGCCTTTTTGCCACACCATCAAAGTAGTAATATCACCAAAGGGACTAAAGGCACCGCCTGCATTAGCACACACAACAATATTTATGCAGGCAATTGATACAAAACGAGTATTCGAACCTCCCACAGCCAACACCACAGCACACATTAATAAAGCAGTCGTTAAGTTGTCAGCAATTGGTGAGATAAAAAAGGATAATATACCGGTTAACCAAAAAAGTTGGCGGTATGAAAAGCCTTTTCGGATCAACCAGGAGCGCAAAGCAGCAAAGACACGCCGTTCTTGCATACTGTTAATATAGGTCATTGCCACTAATAGAAACATCATCAGTTCAGCGTATTCAAGTAGATTATGACGCACTGCACTTTCTGCCAGTTCAGTGAGGCCATTATTCATATACACCCAGCCAATCATTGACCAGATAATACCCGCAGCCAGAATAACAGGCTTGGATTTTCGTAGATGGGTAAATTCTTCGGCCATAACGAGAGCATAAGCCAGTATAAAAACGAATAAGGCAATATAACCAATGGCACTGCCTGTCAGGTTGAGTTGCTCATGTCCATTGACAGTGTCTGAGGCAAAAAGCTGCAAAGGAATAAAAAATAGAAAAAGAAAGAAAGGGATTTGAATTTGTTTTAATCGCATCATCATCAGATTGGTTATAAAAATAAATTGTCACAAATAATTTTATAGCCTCATGATAGCACGAGTGGTAAAAAAATGATGAATTGTGAATTTTAATGTTTAATTAAAATCAAAAACCTTTAGATAATTAAAATTTAACACCATCGCTTGGGTCACATAATAATTCCAAAATGAGATGGGTGGCAAATTTTATGTTACTTAGAAGATAAAATCTCTAAAGCATTTATTTTGACATTTTAACTCAACATTTTAAACTCATCATTCAAAATTAAAATAAAGCACTATTGATCCACATATGGGTCACAATACTTGCAGCATAACCTGCCGCAATGGCTGGCGCCCACTTTAAGTGACCAAAAAAAGTGTACTGACCACGGGCTTGTCCCATTAAAGCAACACCTGCAGCAGAACCAATTGACAGTAAAGATCCACCAACACCTGCAGTCAATGTCACTAATAACCATTGGCCAGTAGACATATCAGGATTCATGGTTAGTACTGCAAACATGACAGGGATATTATCCACAATTGCTGATAAAAAGCCCACTGCAATATTAGCGCTTGTTGCGCCCCACTGGTTGTACATCAACTCTGAAGCCATGGATAAATAACCCAGAAACCCCAAACCGCCGACACATAAAACAACACCATAAAAGAAAAACAGAGTATCCCACTCCGCTTTTGCAACAGGGGTAAACACATCAAAGGGCACAAATTCCCCGACTTCATTTTTGTCAGAAAATTGTTCATGAGAAATGCACTTGTGCTTGGTTTTCTTTAGATAATAACCTAAGAACTGAAGATAACTTAAGCCCGTTAACATTCCGATTACTGGTGGTAAGCCCAGGAAATTATGGAAGCTCACTGCGGTAACAATGGTTATTAAGAAAAGTGCAATAATACGCTTCGCACCACGTTTCATAGGAACTATTTCATCCGATTCTGCTGGATTCTCATTTGGAATAGCAAAATGCATGATAACTGCAGGTACAATAAAATTAACCATAGAAGGGATAAACAGAGCAAAAAAGCCCCCAAAGTCCACCATGCCTTTTTGCCATACCATCAGCGTTGTGATATCACCAAAGGGACTGAATGCACCACCAGCATTCGCGGCAACAACAATATTAATGCAAGCAATAGAAACAAAACGAGAGTTTGTCCCCCCCACAGCAAGTACCACAGCACACATCAATAATGCAGTAGTCAGATTATCAGCAATCGGTGAAATAAAGAAAGCCAGAATACCCGTTAACCAAAAAAGTTGACGAAAGGAAAAACCTTTACGAATCAACCATGAGCGCAATGCATCAAAGACTTGTCTCTCTTCCATACCATTAATATAGGTCATGGCAACTAATAGGAATAACATCAATTCAGCGTATTCTAGCAAGTTATGACGAACCGCATGTTCTGCAAGTTCTGACATACCATGATCCATATAAACCCAGCCAATCATGCCCCAGATGAGGCCTGCAGCCAAGATAACAGGTTTGGATTTACGTAAATGAGTAAATTCTTCTGCCATCACAAAAACATAGGCTATCAGAAAGAAAACAATAGCCATGAAACCAACTGAACTGGATGTCATATCCACTGGTTCATGTCCCCCACTTGCTTCTGCAGCGAAAAGTTGAAAGGGAATGAAGAGTAACGCAATCAAGATCGGTAATTGAAATTTTTTTAATAAAGTCATATTTTTATATTCATATTTTCAGGGTTGTATTCGTCCATTAAGAAGTACTCATCCATCTTCGCTTATTGTTGAGTCTCCAATTACCTTTTATTTAGACAATAGGATGAACGAATGATGAAAGTCAGATCTTGATTGGCAGCACCTAAATCTCATCTTTTTAATAACAAGGAAGCTAAAAGCAGAAAAATGAATGGCCACTCATTCAGGTGAAGATACGCGTATCTTCACCTGAAAATGGAACATTAATTAATAGATCGGATATTTACTTAGAAGACAAGTGACATCATTGCCGTCATTACAATCAAGAACAGAATGGTCATAATACCACCTGCTCTCATGAAATCAGGTACACGATATCCACCAGGTCCCATAATCAGGGCATTCACCTGATGCGTTGGAATCAGGAATGAGTTTGATGTAGCAATCGCAACGGTTAATGCAAAGACGGCAGGATTAGCACCCTCAACACCCAAAGCAATATTGACAGCCAGAGGCACCAACAACACAGTTGCACCAACATTAGACATCACCAAAGTGAAGAATGTTGCTAATACAGCAATGGATAGCTGGATAACCCAAATCGGCATATCACCAACGACTTTCAATGTTTGTTCTGCAATCCAACCTGCTGTTCCTGAACTTTGTACTGCAAGACCAAGAGGAATCAAACTGGCCAGCAAAAAGACTGTTTTCCATGACACAGCTTCATACGCTTCATCAATTTTCAATACACCCGATAAAACCATACCTACTGCACCCGTTAATAGAGCAATCGATAATTTCAAATCGGTAAATAAAACCATAGACAAGGCAATTGTAAAAAAGACTAAAGCAGGAATTATTTTTTGTGGTCGAGTCTCTTCATGAGGATATTCAGTTGTCACAACAACAAAGTTTTTATCTTTAGTAATGCGTTCTAAATTAGACCACAAAGTATGTACAACCAATGTATCACCTGCCTGGAACGGCAAGTCACGGATGCCTTCACCAGAGCTCAGTGTTTCACCTTCACGATGCAAAGCAACCATCGCCAGACCATAGGTCTTTCTTAACCAGACATCACGAGCAGACTTATCAATCAGTTGAGAGCCTGGTGGAATAACAACTTCAGCAACACCAGAACGAGCTGATGATAAAGTATCCTGGAAGAATTCTAAATCGTCTTTGACTTCAATGGTGTAATCTTTAGCAAATTCTCTGATGTTTTGCTCAGAGCCCAAAATACCTAAGACAGTATTCGCCTCAATTGTATAATCTCGAGCAACGCCATTTGCGCCAATAGTGACGTCTTTAGTATTTCCTTTGATAGCAGCAATAATACGAATTCTACCTTCCTGCTCAATATCATTGAGTACGTGTCCCACTAAAGGACTGTCTGTAGGAACGACCAGTTCAAACATGGCATAATCGATACCATAAATATTTTGGAAATAATCCATGGTGTTGGTTGCAGTATTCGCATCTTCTTTACCTGTCCCCTTTGGCAAAACAAAACGACCCGCTATCACAAAATAAATAATACCCGTTAAAACCAGAGCAACACCCACTGGAGTCACAGAAAACAAGCCCCAAGTTTCCATTTGTTGCGCTTCAGGCAAGCCTTGATTAGTCGTTAAGATAAGATCATTAAGAAGAATCAATGGGGATGAACCCACCATTGTTACCGTACCACCCAAGATAGCACAAAAGCCCATAGGCATTAACAAACGAGACATTGGCAGACCAGAGCGAGCAGAAATTCGGCTGACGACAGGAATAAAAAGTGCTGCTGCACCTACGTTCTGCATGAAAGAAGAAATAAAACCAACCGTACTGGACACAATAGGGATAATACGCTTTTCAGAGGTACCTCCAACCTCTAAAATGAAAGAAGCCACTTTGCTCATAATACCTGTTTTATCAAGGCCTGCACCAATAATCATGACAGCAATAATAGACATCACCGCATTACTGGAAAAACCGTCAAACAGATGATCGGTTGAAACCAGACCCGTTTCCAGCCCCATGAGCGGAGCGAATAACGTTGAAAGTCCCAGCAAAACCATAATAGTTATAGCGGTCACATCCACCTCTAAAACTTCAAAAGCAAATAAATAAATCGTCAGAATCAACAAGCCCATCACCCAGGACATTTGCACTGTTGGCACAATGGTTGACATAAACAAAGCAGCGAACAGAAATAGGATCCCTGCAATGATTTTCTTTTTTTGTACTTTAATCTTATCTTTCATTAAACATCTCTTTATACAACATAATTTATATTTATTATTAGATTTTTTTAAAACAACTAATTAATTAACACAATAGGAACGTTAACCTGCCCTTTAAATATTTTATTGCTTAAAAAATCTTTGATTAAACTGTCCTGTGAATCGGTCACCAAGTATTGCAACGACTTTTGATGTATCAGGTAATCTTTAATTTCAGTAATCGAATCACTGATGAGCTTAACAAATCGAATATCAATATTATTTTCAACAAAGCTGCTCTTTGCCTGCTTATAAAATGACTCTGATTCCTTAGCATTAGGAGTGCCGTGGTATAAAATATCCACTTTGCAATCATTAGAATTATCTAAAATGTAATCCAAAACATGCTGATTCGTTGCGTCATTACACAACATAGCAATGCGCGCTCCCCTACTATTTGATTCACTTAGCTTACTAACGCTAAATTTATCAGATTTAGAGTTGACTCTTGAAACAACAGTGCCATCATTAAGCACATTAATTTTATTGGCTAGAGATAAATATTCACCCGAATATTGTGCAGACAGACCATTCATTACTTTTTTAAAACTTGCTTTCACTTTAAAAACACCTTAATTTAACTAAATTTTTTATAATTAAAGTTCCTAAAGCAAGAACCAAGCCAATAATAAATGGTCATTTAAGTTATTGTTTTAATATTACAAAATGATGACACACTGCCTTCAGTTAAATTTTTAACGTTGCATATTGTAACACAAAACATATACTTTATTCTAATTTACTAATATAACTGACAAGGAGCACTGTTGCATTTTGAAACATCATTGTTTCAATAAAGATACAGACCTTTAAAAGTGAATTTTCTATCATTTGCTAAGACTATTTCAATATGCAACAATTTAAATAGTAACCTCAAAAATTTAGAACTGGGCGATAAGACTCTGGCATTAAAGGCAGGCACTGAATTTATTATTCGACTCCCCTGCACTCAAGATAAGCAACTAAAATAATGCATAAAAAAAGCCACAATAATAATGACAAATGATAATAATGACACTAATAATGATCAACCTGAAGCCGCACCTTCTTTATTGATTATTGATGACGAAACCATTGCAATAAAAAACCTAACCCATTTATTTACTAAGTGTGGCTATCATGTCACTGCCAGAAGCACAGGGGCAGGTGGCTTTAAAGTGCTTGAAGAGCAAAATTTTGATGTCGTCATCACCGATTTAAAAATGGATAAAGTCGATGGCATGGGCATATTAAAAAAATCACAAAGCATTGATCCCGATCTGCCTGTGATTATGCTCACAGGTCATGGTTCTTATGATTCTGTAGTCCAGGCAATGAAAATGGGTGCTTATCATTATTTAAGCAAACCATACCAACTTGATGAAATTCGTGAAATTGTTAAACATGCGCTTGAGTTAGTCACTCTCAAAAGAGAAAATAAAAAACTCAAATTACACCTTGATGAAGATAATAAACAACATCAAATTATTACTCAAGATCCTGTGACTCTACGCTTATTAGACACAATGAAACAAGTTGCACCTTCTGATTGCAGTGTCATTATTTCAGGTGAAAGTGGCACAGGCAAGGAATTAGCCGCTCGATTCATTCATGCCAATAGCCATCGAAACAAAAAACCATTTGTCGCAATTAACTGTGGCGCAATGCAAGAAGACTTATTAGCTAATGAACTGTTTGGCCATGAAAAAGGAGCTTATACTGGAGCAGGAAGTGCTCATCAGGGCTTAGTAGAAACCGCTGAAGGCGGCACCCTTTTTCTTGATGAAGTGGCTGAAATGTCCTTAGGTATGCAAGTCAAAATTTTAAGAGTACTACAAGAAAACGAGATACAACGTCTAGGTGGAACTAAAACCTATCCAATAAATGTTCGTTTTCTCGCTGCAACCAATAGAAATCTGGAAGTTGAAATCGCTGAGGGTCGTTTCAGACAGGATTTATTTTATCGACTGAACGTCATTCAGATTCATTTGCCCCCCTTATCAGAACGCATCGATGATGTGCCATTATTAGCCTATCATTTTCTTAAAAAGCACACTAAGAACATGCAAAAAGAAGTCGATGATTTTGATCCGGATGCCATGGGCATATTGAATCATTACGGCTTTCCTGGGAATATCCGTGAGTTAGAAAACCTAATTGAACGTGCCATAGTGCTCTCAACTGAAAAGAAAATCACCCTTGCACAGTTACCACCTTCTTTGACTGAACAATCCATTTCAGTGATGCGTTTTAATAAAAATAAACTACCAACACTTGATGAACAGGAAATTGATTACATAAAATGGGTACTGGATAAATGCGGTGGTAATAGAACTAAAGCCGCTAAGATACTAGGGATTGATCGAGTTTCCCTGTGGCGAAAGATAAAAAAACATGACTTGCAATAATTGACATCACCTGTTCACCCCAGATCTATTGAAAGATTTAACAGAGCAACTGATGTCAATAAAGTCGAATCTCCTATTACAAGTAGGCCTATGAATCAAACGCTTCCTGAATTTTTTTGTTCAGATGATTCTATTTCAGCTTGGGTTCGTGGTTAAATTCGCATATAAAATAGGTAACTTTTGAGGTAGGTGTTCTGGTTTTCTGATAATTGTAAAACCATTCGTACCAAAAATGTGAGGTAAATATTCTCCACCTTGATCGTCAATAGTGATACAGAATGTTTGTAAACCTTTAGCCTTGGCTTCATGAATAGCACGGCGGGTGTCTTCTACACCATAACGTCCCTCATAACGGTCTAGATCATTGGGCTTGCCATCGGTTAAAATAAGCAGCAACCGCTGTTGTGTGTCTTGCTGTTCTAATTTTGCTGCAGCATAACGAATAGCAGCCCCCATGCGAGTATAAAAACCAGGCTTAATGGCCTGAATACGCGAGCGGACAATACCATTGTATTTTTCATCAAAGGTTTTTAATGTATTGAAACGGATATGGCCTCTGTTACGAGAGGAAAATCCATAGATGGAAAATTGATCACCCGTATTTCTCAGGCTCTCACTGAATAAAAATAACGAATCTCGTATCACATCAATAATTCGCGCTTCATTAGAAAGCCAGGTATCTGTTGATAAAGAAAAATCTGCAAGTAACAAACAGGACAGGTCTCGCTCTGATGAGCGCAATTGTTGATACAAATCAGGTTGCTCTACTTTATGTCCACTATAACGCTCACCAACATAATTAATATAAGCATCTAAATCCAGTTCACTGCCTTCACTTTGATGTCTGTGCCAAACACGTTTGGTGGTTAAAGCTTCCAATTGATGACGTAATTTTTTTGCTGTTCGACGCAGATTTTCAGGTAATTCTCCTGATTCTCCTGTGTCATGCATGTAGTTAATGACAGAGCAATAGTCTTTTTGCATGATCTGCTTCTTATAGTCCCATTCAGGTAAGAACACATCACTTTCAAGGACGACTTCATCCATGGATTCAGCGGGTAAATCTAAATCAAATTTAACTTTACCCCCCTTAGTTTTATTGTCTCGGGCCACTGAAAGAAAATCCATGTCATCTGCGTTGTTGTCCGCTTTATCTTGATCGGCTTCATCATCATCTTCAGTACTGCGATTAATATTGAGAAATTCACTGAAACCAAAAATACTTTCAAAACGATGTAAAATAAGCCCATCTTTGCCATCAGGCATATCTACCCGTTCTGCATTACGACGTTTATTTTCTTTTTTGCTTTCTTCGGGTTTAGATGGTGTAGACTCACCTTCAACGTCTTTATCAGGCTGTGCCCTGCGGCTACTGAGATCAACCACTTCAGGTGGATTGGGATGGGGCCATAAAAGCACAGGCCTGGGGGCATATTGACTCGTCGGTATTTGCTCCAGACTACCAGGTTTTCTTAAAGCCTGTGCAATAGCATCTTCTTGAGATTGTTCTTGCTCATTAAATTGTTCATCAATGTTTCGCAACTGGAGATAGGCTCCAACCAAACGATCATAACGTGACTGTAAACCAGGAAAGCGTTCCAGCACTTCAAGAGTAATGGTTTGGCTATAGGCAAACCAACCCTGCAGACCGCGGGCTTTAGCCGAAGGATTTTCTAAAGTATGAGCATTGATCGCAGCTAACCAGTAGTAGAGATCTTTATTTAAATCAGTATCAGGAAAGACATTAATTTGTTTTGGTAAATGCAGCGTGTCTTCATCTTGCCAACTGAGTTCCACATATTTACCTGTGCCTGCCACTCGATGTTTCCAGTTGCGTTTTGCAAAATGTTGAGTTGCGGTTGATTCCACAATTCGCAGGGCATTATCGCCACCTAAAGCTCGAAAAAAAATACCCAGCGGTTTACTGACATCTAACAAGGTTACGGCTGAATCTTTATAGCTTCTGTCGGATAAGCGAGTCACCAGCTTATCCCATATTTGCCCTACGTGTTCTTCCACTGCAATTTACCCTTCTATGTGACTGTCTTTTGTAAGCCTTTTTTATTTACCAAAAGAAGCGTAAACAACTTCCATAAGAGCACTGACCACATCTTCTTCGTCACTCAGTGGTTCTATCAAACCAGCAAGGCAAGCTTCAACGGGATCAAAGCCTGACTTGATCAGACGTGCGGTATACACTAATAAACGTGTACTGGCACCCTCTTCCAAATCATGATCTTTAAGCTGCCTCAAAGCATTGGCCATCGCAACCAGTTTTTTTGCCATGTGGGCATCAATGCCCGTTTCTTTTTCCACAACTTCCTGTTCTTGAGAAGGCTTGAGATAGTTAAAACTCATGGATATAAAACGTTGACGAGTACTTGGCTTTAAGCCTTTCATCATACTTTGATAGCCAGGATTATAGGATACAACCAACATAAAATTGTCAGGAGCATGTAAAATCTCGCCCGTACGATCAATGGGCAAAATTCGGCGATCATCGGTTAAAGGGTGGATAACAACTGTCGTATCTTTGCGGGCTTCAACAACTTCATCCAGATAACAAATGCCACCTTCGCGTACGGCACGAGTCAATGGACCATCATTCCAGACAGTCTGGCCATCGCCAATGAGATAACGCCCCACTAAGTCAGAAGCCGTTAAGTCATCATGGCAAGAAACGGTATAAAGAGGCAGGTTTAATTGAGCTGCCATATGGGCAATAAAACGTGTTTTACCACTACCTGTTGGACCTTTTAACAAAACAGGTAACTGATTGCCATAGGCGTGTTCAAAAAGAGATTCTTCGTTTCCCTGAGGAGAATAAAAAGGTATTTCAGTTGTTTGGTCACTAGTGGTCATTATTCTTCTGGTCTCATTCTTTTAGTATAAAAAGTATTGTTATAAAAAGTTCGCTTATTAGAATTTAGATCAATAATATCTATTGCCAGACCTAATAATAAGGAATCAGAATTATAACTTTTTTTAAGCCTTTTGGATCAAACACTGGTTAAATAATAACCTGTAAAAATAATGCCAGGTATGACAAACACAAATCCCAACATAGCAAGACGCCAAAAGCCTCTGACATTTCTCAAGCCCATAAAATGATCGATAATTAACTGCCCCTTAACGGTAATGGTCAGTAACACAAAACCAACTATAGAGAGACCTGATAATTCAAGATAACCAACATATGCTGTACTTAACGTCAGAAGTATGAGAATTATCCATATAATCGTCAGTTTTGTACTTGATGTAAATCTAGCTGCAGACATAATAATTAACCTATCGAATCACTGGGATAATGTAGAGTAAGGAATAAATTCCTAACTCTACCTAATAACATAAACAAGGGGGAAAAGAACAATCCAGACCAAATCAACCATGTGCCAGTAAGAAGCACCCGTTTCCATGCCAAAATGTTCTTTTGCTGAATATTTTCCCTGTCGTACAAACCAATAAAGTGCCCCAAGAATCACCATTCCCATCATCACATGCATAAAATGAAAAAAGGTCAAAGAGATATAAAAAGTATAAAAAGTATTGGTACTTAAATGTATACCTGCACCAAACACATGGGAATATTCCCACATTTTAACCACCACAAAAACGGCACCCATTGCTATAGCAAGCAACAACAGATATCCAGTACGCTTGGTATCGTCATTTTTAATGGCATGAACAGCCATTGCAACAAAATAGCTACTGGTGATTAAAGCCAGTGTATTGATCACCCCAGCAATTCGATGTAACTCCAATTGATAGGTGTTAAACAATTCAATGTTATTGCTTCGAACAAAGACATAAACGATAAAAAATACGCCAAAAACAAGTAATTCAGCCATAATAAAAAACCAGATAGCCAAATCTCCTGGTAGAGGTTCTTTTTCAATTGTATTTTTAGTGACAACTTCTGACATAACAATAAACCTTTAATAATGTCTTTGAATTAATTCTCTGAACTGTATTTCAAAATAAATTTTTTTCTAAATAACTGTTCAAAAACAATTAACAGTCTTTTTTAACATGAATTGCTTAAAATCCGTATCAAAATGAGTTATTCAGTATTCACTTTGAAAGGAATAGGTATTTAGAGTTATTGTATAAAAAACAAACAAGCTTTATATGCAATATATATCACATATAAAGTAAATAAATGCCTCAGCTTTATATTATTTCCTGACACATTTTTACGCATAAAAAAAGGGCGAGGTGTGAACCTCGCCCTTTTCTTTTTACAAGCTCAGTCAATTGATTGTCATTTGCAGTAGAGACAAACGACAGTCAAATTAAGACTTAAGCTGCTTCCTCTTCACCACCAACGAAGAAGCTGTAGATATACACTCCCAGACCAATCAGGAAGATAATACCTGAAATCTCACGTAACAAGTAG
>JADGEK010000179.1 GCA_016744395.1 Gammaproteobacteria bacterium
TTAGTTATTTACTATAATTAAGATAGAAAAGAAATTTATCATACCGACCTTCAAATTTATTGAATTAGGGATACTCTTCAAATGGCCAAAACATCTATTGATAAGACTAATAATATTCAAGAAATCACTTTAGAAAGCTTTAAAGGTTTATCACATGATAGTTCAAGTATTGAAAATTTTTACAAAGGCATTTACTGTTTATATGCTAATCAGCTAGTCGACTCCAAAAATCATTTTCTTGAAGCCTTAAATGGAACAAATGAAACTGAAACTTCATATTTTGAATACCTATCATTTCTTGGTATTTCTGAGGTTCTACTCAGTAAGAGCCAAGGCGGATTGAGCCGTTGCTACGAAGCATCACAGGGTATATCAACTGATCCCAATTTATACCTCAATATTGCCTATGCTGAATACATCCTCGAAAACAGAAGACGTTCAGTGATCGCAATTGAAAGCTTTCTAGAGCATGATAAAACTCATACTTATGCTCATTTTTTTAATGAATGCATGATCAAAAGAAGTGAAAAAAACAAGCATAGAAACAGTGTTGCACAAAATATTGTTGGCAGGTTATTTAGAAAAAAGAAAAGTTGTTCAGAAGAAAAATTTGTCGATATTTTCAAAGATTATTTATCAAGAAAATTGGACACTTACATGAAAGAAATATTAAATAAATAAAATTCTCATCAAATTAAAAGTATTTTTTCTCTGTATTCATTTAAAATATGCACATGATCTACCATTAAATACCCTTCTTCTATCGTACATTATTTTTGTGTAGCCCAATATTAAAAGATGCTCCTGAGATATTGCCTTAATTCCCTATAGATTATCTTTTTTCTGTATTTTGGTATCAAAAGAATATGATATTTACATTCCCATACTGTATGCTTTAAGCTTGATTTTACTTTCATCGTTTATTTCCTTATCTTTGAACTTTGAGCAATTCGTAGATAAGACTACTTACGATGAATCCTGTATTTGTCAAGCTTTGATAGGAGTCACCCCAGCAGAGCTGGGGGATTATCTTTTGTTAATTTAATATCTCAGTTTATAATAATTACTCATTGCAAAAAAATCTAAACGTGTTGGTAGATTTGTAAAACCCCTAATTGTCATTGCATCAATCTGGAGATTATTTCCTAGGTTTTAGCTATAAAGAAATTTAAGATTTTATCTAATGAAGACATCATATGATCGGTTGAAATAAAGACAATTAGAGTTAAATCACCTTTTTCCATTCCCAGATAGAATTTTTTTGACAAAGGCCAATATTTTTCAATTCGAACAACTTCTTTTTGCAATTCATCATTAAATTTATTAGCGCTGATTTCCTTTATTCCCTGCTCAAACTGTTTAACGGATTCTTGTAATTGACCTACAATAATTATATCGTTAAAGCCAGCCTGGAAAGCAATATAGAATTTACTAATTCGCTGAAGAATTAATTGCTGCTGAAAAACTATATCAAACATATGGTTACTTTCTTGATTACTTTCTTTAATATGTTTTTCTAAAAATCTAATAATTGACTGGGCACCTTCAAACATTGTTTCACTATAATCAAGAACCTGTGAACCATTTTCCATTGAAAAGGGTTGTTCAATAATATCCTCATACTCAACTTTAATATCAGCCAGGTAAGACAGCAAATTTTTTATTTCTTCGTCATTAATGCGAGTACTTAATATCTGAAATATTTGGTCCATATTTTTAATGGATTGTTTTATTTCAAGCTTTGCTTTTTCTTCATGAACAAGCTGATTAATATAAAAATAATCTTTAGCAATAATTTGAGACAAAACCTGCAGTTCTTTGGCTTTTATTAAAATCTCTGCCAACTGCTTATTAGTTAACTGATTTACATGTTCAGCATGTATAGTTATAGTGCTATCTGCTGCTGTAGGAATTACTTCCAGCTCATTAGCCATAAGTACTTGGAGACAAAGCATGCTGATTATTGCCAGAGAGAGAAGTGGTTTTAAGAGTTTGGATGACCTGTTTAATAACAAGTTAACTTGACTATTTATTATCATAATACAATTCCAAGGATATTAATAAAAGAATACCCTTGCGGATCCAGGCAAGGGAATTAGCAGATAAACTATCAAGATGATTTCTTGCTTAACAAATCAACATATAGAGAAGTCACACGATTCATTGATGTCATCATTTTGTCTGTAGTTGAAAGCACAATAACGGGCAAACCACCTCTTTTTACATCCGTATAGAACTTATTGACAACATTCCATAATTTTGCAATTTTATTAAGTTCCTTATTGATTGCTGGCGTATTGGTTTTTTCTTTTGCCAGAATTGCATGAGCCTTTTCAAATTCCTTCATGGCATTTTTTAACTGTGTAACCGTATTGTGATCTTTAAAGCCTGCCTGATAAGCAATATAATATTTAGCAATACGCTGTGTTAGCATACGCTGGCGTCCCGATAAATTGACAAGTTTATCATGTTTTGTTTTTGCTTTACCCACCATACGACTGACAATATCCTGGCTAGCTTCAAGCAGTGTTTCACTATAATCCAGCATGATTGAGCCATTATCTTTATTATAAGTGGCTTTTGATAAGGGCAACAATTCGTCTTTACTCATTTCGACAAACAATAGCATATTTTGAATATTACTATCTTTTATACTACGTTTTAACAAGTTGTAATTCTGATTGAATTCTTTAATGCTCTCTGATAATTGTTTACTGCTTTTATCAGGACGTATACCTTGAGTATAAAAGAAATAAGCTTTGGCAATTTTTTGCGATAACATCCGTTGCTTGCCTGCCTTATCAATTAAGGCAAGATTATCTGTTTCACTGGCAGCATATAAGTTTTGAATCGATGAAAATATAATAAGGGTAATAATTAAATGCTTTATAAAACTTTTCACAAGATTTTTCCTTTTTATTAATTTCTAATATAATTAATTCTGATTTTTTTACTTTAAAATTTGTATATAAAGCTTTGTAACGGTATTCATTTCACTATTTATCTTGTCAGATGACTTACTGATTAATGATGGAATATAGCGACCAGAGGTTGAATTAGCCATTAATTCAAACCACATAAATAATTTTTTTACTCTTTGTAAACTGTCCTTAATTTCTGCAGTGTTTTTACTGAAATTTTCTAATATTTTTTCTGCTTTAGAAAACTCATCCATTGTTTTCTCCAGCTTATGTATGAAATCACTGTCATTCACACCCCAGACTTTTAACATATAAAGTGCAGATAAACGTTGAGACAACATTCTTTGTCGACCAGAAATACTTATGATTTCTAAATTATTCTTTCCAGATGCTTTGACAAAAAGTATGGTTAAATCATTGCAGGACTCTAATAATCTATCCAGTGATTTTTGCAAATCTACAGCTGATTCTAGTGTTGGTTTCTGTTTCAATTTAGTTTTAATAGGACTCCATAATTTTTTAATTTTAATAATGCTTTGAGCAATGTTGTTATTTTTATTAAAGTGATTAAGATCGTTCAGAGTCTTATCAAAGAGACTAATTTGTTTCTCTAAATCCTTATCAGGATATCCAAATGTGTTGTTCATACCGACTAATGCATAGTCTTTTAACATTCGTTGTGTCAGCATTCGCTGCTTTCCTGATTTATTAACAGCATCATTAATGTTATCAATGCTGGCATTAGCTGGATTGAATATAATTAAACCCAGCAATATAAATAAAGAAATAGTTAATCTGTGTACATGTATTAAATTCATTCTGTATCCTTTAATTTGTGCATAAATAGTGTAAAGCAACTGTTTATCTTGAAGAGTTTCTTTCACTTAAATTTTATAGACTGATTTCCAGGTCTTTTTTAATTTGCTACATCCAAACTCTCTCTAAACAAACTGACTAAAGGAGAATGCTCAGGTTGAGAAATTCTGTAATAAAATTGTTTAACCAGAATATTGAAGTTTTTAGGATGTTTATTGTTATCTCCAAAAACTGTTTGTTTTTTTAAAAATTTGTTCCGTAAAAGACAGCTGCAAATTACCACGAACTCTCCTCACCCAATACCAACCTTTTGCTTCAATACTTTTAATCTAGGGTGTTTTAAACATTGCATCGGATAAATTATTGGCTGACATCCATCAAGCAGTATCTTTTCTGAGTCACACTAGGATAGTGATTCTAAGCAGCTGAAAAAATTCACTACTTAGTATTGGAGACCAATCGACTATTTGCAATTTTTTGCGGTAGAAGCAATATGACTAACTCTCTAACTTTGCATGTTGCTGGTTAGTTTTATATGCTTTTTGAGACAACTCATGTTTTAATTTGATATAAAGTCTAGCTGTATTTT
>JADGEK010000180.1 GCA_016744395.1 Gammaproteobacteria bacterium
CATTGTTGGATAAGACCACAACAGGCTTGTTACGTAAATCAGGGCGAAAGACCTGCTCACAGGAGGCATAGAAGCTATTGCAATCAACTAAACAGAACATACCGTAGTACATAAGTAGAACATCAGTGGGGGAGAACGTGATGGCGTACTGAATGAATAACGACGCCTTCAATAATCAAATCAGAAAATTCACCAATGGGGATAGGTGCGTAAGTTTGATTCGCAGAGACAAGACATTGCTTGTTTTTATCTAAAATTTTACAGGTTAACTGACCATCTAATGCTGCAATAATTATTTGTCCATGCTGGGCCTCAATGCTGCGATCGACAATGAGCAAATCACCATCATAAATACCACAACCTTCCATAGAATCCCCATTCGCGCGAGCAAGATAACTGGCTGCGGGATGCTTGATAAGATAATCATTCAGATCCAAAGAGCGTTCCAGATAATCATCTGCGGGTGATGGAAAACCTGCGGGCACTGAGTGAACAAAAAGGGGTAATAAGTATTTTTTCATAATATAACGATAAGTGTACGATAATCAAATTATAGCTTATATTAAAAATAAATGCACATCAATAAGAGAAGAAATTATTGCTCTCTCAGTGTCCTATTTTTTGATAATATCGAAGGTTAATGCGTGGTTTATATTTGAAATAGGACATTTACTTGCCTATACTCAACATAGCAGTGAGCTTTATCATTCTAAGTCAGTATTAATTAAGTGAGATCATGTATTGAATGCGAAACATTGATAAAATATTATTAAAACCAATTACCTACCTTTATTTCTCTCTGAGTCTCAGTAATATTCAAATGGTTAAAAATCCATGAATTTTTCTGACATTCATCATTATGCTAAAAAATTAAGCGTTTTATATGTTGAAGATGATGCGGATATTAGGGCATCGATTGGTCGTTTATTAGAGAATTTTTTTCTTAAAGTTGATGTGGCTACGGATGGTAATGAGGGGCTTGAACGCTATAAAGCGATGTTGGAACAGCATCGTTATGATCTGGTTATCAGTGATGTGAGTCTGCCGCATTTAAACGGTTTGGAAATGGCAAGGTCAATACGTCAATGCCATGATGAACAATTTATTATTTTGATTACGGCTTATAACGAGAGTGAGTTTTTTATTGATGCAATCAAAGCAGGCATTAATTCGTATTTACTGAAACCCATTAAAACTGATGAACTGTCTAAAGTACTTTTTCAAGCAGCAAAAAATATTTATAACCAATATAAAGTCATTGAGCAAAAAGAAAAAGAAGTGAATAGGGTAGAGATTAATGAACGCTACCAAAAAGCCTTACTTAAATGGTCTAATATTGATTTTGAAAACATAGATAATTCAATTAGAGAGTTAACGGAACTGTCAGCAAAAACGTTAAATATCTCTCGAGTGAGTTTCTGGCGCTTTAATAAAGCCAATACCCGAATTATATGCAAAGATCTCTTTACTCTTAAAAATAATGAGCATACTCAGGGAATGACTCATGAAAAAAAACTGTATCCAAATTACTTTAAAGTGCTTGGTGAAAAAGGTATTGTTGTTGCAGATGATGCCAGAAAAAATCCACAAACATCTGAGTTTCTGAACAGTTACCTTGAGCCTTTGAATATCTATTCGATGCTTGATATTCCTATTATAAAAAACAAAGAATTTCTGGGTATTATTTGCTATGAAGTTACAGAAAAAATACGCCATTGGACTCTGCAAGAACAAGAATTTGCTATGACACTGGCCAATAATATGGCACTGTCTCTGGAAATTAATAAACGCTATGAAATGCAGGAAAAACTGAAGCTTCAGAAAGAGCAGTTAGATTATCAAGCTCATCATGATCAACTTACAGGATTGCCCAATCGAACACTTTTTCTTGATCGTCTTGAACAATCCATTAAAAAAAATTACCGCAATAAAACCAAGGTGGCTTTGCTTTTTATTGACTTAGATCGCTTTAAAGAAATTAATGATTCTTTAGGTCATGAGGCTGGCGATCAAGTTTTAAAGGTTTTATCTAAGCGCTTGTTTGTACAAATTAGAGACGGTGATACTTTAACTCGTCTGGGTGGTGATGAATTTACTATTATTTTAGATGATATTTATAATTCAGAGCAAGTGATTAAAATCATTCAAAAACTATTGTCCTGTACCCAAGAAGCCATTTCTATTAATGGGCAGGAGCTGTATGTCACACTGAGTATTGGTATCAGTGTTTTTCCTGATGATGGATTTACAGCGGATTCAATGCTTAAAAATGCTGATGCTGCAATGTATAAAGCCAAAGATAACGGGCGAAATACCTATGAGTTTTATACTATGGAGATGACCGTGAAAGCGGTAGAACGAATAGTGATGGAGGCCAATTTACGCCAGGCAATTGATCGAGGTGAACTCTATCTGAATTATCAGCCACAATATGATGCAAAAAATAACCGACTAATTGGTATGGAAGCCTTGATTCGTTGGAAAAATAGAGATGCAGACATTATTCCTCCCGATAAATTCATTCCTTTTGCAGAGGAAACAGGACTTATTGTTGATATTGATCGTTGGGTTATGGATACTTCAATGAAGCAATTTTCACAATGGTATAAGGAAGGCCTTAATCCAGGCACACTGTCTCTTAATTTGGCAATGAAGCAGTTACAACATGATGATTGTCTTGAATATGTTGAATCATTACTTAAAAAATATCATTTTTGTGAAAATTGGCTGGAATTTGAAATTACAGAAGGACGGATTATGAAAGATCCTGAGACTGCCATTAAAACGCTGAATCAAATTAAAGCTCTGGGAGTCAGTCTTGCCATTGATGATTTTGGTACAGGCTATTCATCTCTTTCATATCTTAAGCGATTACCGATTGATACTCTTAAAATTGATAGGGCTTTTATTATGGATTTACCTGATAATGGTGAGGATGAAGCAATTACAAAAGCAATCATTGCCCTTGGGGAGAGCTTGAATCTTAATTTGATAGCCGAAGGTGTCGAAACAGTGGAGCAAAAACAGTTTTTAATTGAGCAGGGGTGTGAATGGATACAAGGTTATTATTATGCCAAACCATTATTAAATACGGATATGTATAAGCATTTAAAACAAATAGCCATGGCATAATTGTCTGAGTTATTTAACAATCGATACAGGTTTTCATGACAGAACATTTGAAACGAACGATATTTTTGCTCTTAGGAAGTTTGTTTTTTATTGTCGGAATTGTGGGCGTATTAATTCCTATTTTACCTACTACACCTTTCATGATTCTTTCCGCAGCATGCTTTGCTGAAAGTTCTCCTCGATTTCATAAAATGCTCTTAAATAATCGCTGGTTTGGTGATGATTTACGTCGTTGGGAACTTAATAAAACCATGAAGCGAGAAACAAAAAAACGAGCAACATGGGTCATTGTGATCAGTTTTACACTATCCATTAGTCTCTTGTGGGGCAATATACTTTGGCAATTTCTTTTGCTCGGCACTGCCATAATACTCTTATTTTTACTCTGGCGAATTGAAGAAAGCTCACCATACAATAGTGTGATTGAATAATAAAGCAATTAACTGCATCATAAAAAACGGTAACTAAACAATATAGATTTTAAGGGCTTACGAAGTGCTCACTCGTGATCGTTTTTAAACTCTTCTTCCATATAACGCATAAGAAAGCGCCGGCTATGGAGTGCGGTGGTGAGTAGCCATAGCAGGATTACTCCAGCAAATACGAGCATCATGGCGGTCAGCATGGGAAAGAATAGTTTAGTGGCGCCAACGCTTGCAACCGTTATCAGGGCGCTTATCAGGACACGTTGTCTGGTGCTCTCAAGTAGTTGTTGGGTTTTTTCTCGGCTGTCGATGTTAGCATCCTTTAGCGATTGACAAAAGGAACTGTAATTGCTTTCCTGCTTTTGATGGTGACGGCCAAAAGGATCGGATAGTTTCATGGTTGCCTGCTACGGATGGTTGAAGTGGCTGTTGTTGAAAGATACACTCGTTTACCTGGGTAGCGCCACATGTTGAAAGGATAGAAAATTCAATAGCACTTTGCAAGTAATAAATCATAAATATGGATATGATATAGTAGACGGATCCAGCTATTGAATTTTTAGTCAGTTATTATATGAAGTGTTACACAAATGTCGAAAAGTACCATTAAGCCGCTTTCATTATTACAGTATTATTTAATATACTGATGACTATCAATCTCATGGTGTTGTAGTTTTTGATAAACAGCTCGGGTGCTCAGATTTAGGAAGTGAGCAAT
>JADGEK010000008.1:0-21888 GCA_016744395.1 Gammaproteobacteria bacterium
CCATAGAGCAAACTCTGGATAGTCAGAAGGTCCCTGACCGCAAATACCAATGTATTTATTGTGTTTACGGCAAGTTTCTATCACGCCCTTGAGCAGCTTTTTAACGGCAGGGTTTTGTTCATAAAACAAATGTGAAACCAGACCAGAATCGCGGTCTAAGCCCAATGTTAATTGAGTCATATCATTTGAACCAATAGAAAAGCCATCAAAGAACTCCAAAAACTCTTCAGCAAGGATTGCATTTGACGGTATTTCACACATCATAATGATCTTAAGGCCATCGCCTTCAGGATCACGCTCCAGACCATTCTCAGCTAATAAGCGAATGACTGTTTCAGCCTCTTCAAGTGTCCGGACGAAAGGAACCATGATGGTTAAATTAGTCAAGCCCATTTCTTGATAGACGGTTTTTAAAGCCAAACATTCCAGCTCAAAACAGGCTCTGAAATCTTCAGCGATGTAGCGTGATGCACCCCGAAAACCAATCATGGGGTTTTCTTCATCGGGTTCATATCGTGAACCACCCACCATGTTAGCGTATTCATTTGATTTAAAATCAGACATACGAACAATCACTTGCTTGGGTGAAAATGCAGCGGTGATGGTGCTGATACCCTCTATGAGTTTATTGACATAAAAACTGACAGGGTCTTTATAACCAGCAGTACGTTTAATTATCTCAGCTTGTATGCCTGCCTCCTGATCATTAAATTCTAATAATGCCTTAGGATGAATACCAATGGTATTATTAATAATGAATTCCAGGCGTGCCAGTCCAACGCCATTATTGGGAATGGAGGCAAAGTCAAAAGCACGTCCCGGGTTACCAACATTGATCATCATTTTATTATTGAGAACGGGCATGTTTAAATTTTCAGATGTTTCAATTTCAAAATCGAGAATGCCTTTGTAGACCAGGCCTGTATCACCCTCTGCACATGAAACAGTGACAGGTTCATCATTTTTGATGATCGTTGTTGCATCACCACAGCCGACAACAGCAGGTATGCCCAGTTCTCTGGCAATAATGGCTGCATGGCAGGTACGACCACCCCGATTAGTAATAATGGCTGCGGCACGTTTCATGACGGGTTCCCAATCTGGATCGGTCATGTCGGTGACCAATACATCACCTGTCTGAACTTGATCCATTTCACTGATGTCATTAACGACCCGGGTTCTGCCTGCGCCAATTTTTTTACCAATTGCCCGGCCGCTGGTGAGCACTTCACCAGGCTGAGTCAGTTTAAAACGCTGTGTGACTTGCACTTTTTCTCTGCTGGCCACAGTTTCCGGGCGTGCCTGCACAATATAAAGCAGGCCTGAACTGTCCATAGCCCATTCAATATCCATTGGCCGTTTATAATGTTTTTCAATAATCACAGCCCTATGTGCCAGTTCATGCAGTTGTTCATCAGTAAGACTGAACTGATGTTGTTGAGCCGTTTTTACGGGTACAATTTGTGTGGTTTCACCATGTTTATCACTGTAGATCATTTTTATTTCTTTGCTGCCAAGCTTGCGGCTGATCACAGCGAGACGATCGGCAGCCAGTGATTTTTTATGAACATAAAATTCATCAGGGTTGACAGAACCTTGTACGACAGTTTCACCCAAGCCATAGGATGAGGTGATAAAAACCACATCCCTGAAACCTGATTCAGTATCCAGAGTGAACATTACTCCACTGGCACCTTTATCACTACCCACCATTTGCTGGATACCAGCAGAGAGAGCCACTTCACTATGGGAAAAGTTCTGATGAACACGATAAGAAATTGCCCGGTCGTTATAGAGTGAGGCAAATACTTCTTTTACGTAGTGCAGAACAGAATAAATGCCGCGCACATTGAGGTAGGTTTCCTGTTGACCGGCAAATGATGCTTCAGGCAGATCTTCTGCTGTTGCGGATGAACGTACTGCGACTGAGAGTTCATCATCTGAATTGTTATAGGGAGCATTCATGGTTTCCCAGGCAGTTGTAATATCTTTCTGTAAATCATCTTGCAAAGGAGCATCAACGACCCATTGGCGAATTTTTGCACCACTTTTTTGTAATGCATCGACATCATTAATATCAAGGTTGTTAAGTTCGTCATTAATTCGCTGTTCCAGAGAATTATGCTCTAAAAATCGTCTGAATGCTTCAGCTGTAGTGGCAAAGCCATTTGGCACACGAATGCCTGCTTTGGTTAATTTACTGATCATCTCACCAAGAGATGCATTTTTACCACCGACAATTTCAACATCATTTTTGTCGAGTTTTTCAAACCAGATGATATTAGTGCTCATAATAGAGTCTCTTTTAGTTGATAAAAAATTTCAAACTTGAACCGTATTGTTTTATCTTTCCTCTTATAATAATAGGAAAGATAAAGCTTAAAGCAATTTCTTTTAAGCTTTTTTCTTACGTACCTTGTGTTTTATTTTTGGATTTGTGCAATTTTTAATACTGCCGCAATTGCATTTTCCGCCTCCACCACAGCCGCCACCTTCTTCTCGGGCAGGGCCGAACTCAGGGTGCGCGGAAGCAAATTTTCTGGAATACTTTTGTACCAGAATCCAGAGAAATAAAACCCCAAGCATAAAAAACATAGCAATGAAATAGCGAATTAATATTTCCATATCTTTCTTCCTGCTTTAACTGCCTAAGCCTGCAAAGCCCATAAAAATTAAAGATAAAATTCCAGCCAACATCAAACTAATCGCAGCACCTTTACTGGTATTTGGTAAATCAGCCAATTCAAGTTTTTCCCTTAAACCCGCCATTAAAACAATGGCCAGAATAAAGCCTGCACCAGCACCTGTACTATATGCAAGAGATTGTGCAAAATCGTATTCTTTGAACGTTTGAAACAGTGCGAGTCCAAGTATGGCACAATTGGTCGTTATGAGCGGTAGAAAAATCCCCAAGGCTCTGAATAAAGTAGGTGAAAATTTCTTCATCGTCATTTCAACTAGCTGAACCGCTGATGCAATCACGGCGATATAACAAATCAGGCGTAAAAATTCAATTTGAAAATAAACCAGTAGTTCATTAATAAAAAAAGCACTTAACGAACTAATTAACATGACAAAACTGGTTGCCAATCCCATAGACCAGGCAGTATTTAATTTTCCAGAAACTCCAAGAAAAGGGCAGAGTCCCAAGAACATTGCCAGTACAAAATTATTGATCAAAAAGGCATTGAGAAAAATAAATGATACAGAATCAGGAGACATTAGGATGTACCTCTTTCATTCGCAAGTGTTAATGCGGCGTTACGTTCTTTTATCCAGTTAAATAATAACAGCCAGGCACCTAATACTATGAACCCACCTGGTGGAAGAATCATGACCACCCAGGGCTGAAAAGCCTCACCAAAAATAGAATAACCAAGTAAACTGCCATTTCCTAATAGTTCACGGACAGTGCCAAGAGACAAAAGAGCTATTGTAAAACCAATACCCATACCCAAGCTGTTCGTCAGGGTTTTTAATAAACGGT
The DNA here is from genome assembly GCA_016744395.1 of Gammaproteobacteria bacterium. Lineage (GTDB taxonomy): Bacteria > Pseudomonadota > Gammaproteobacteria > GRL18 > GRL18 > GRL18. The sequence continues at coordinate 3,488 of JADGEK010000008.1, forward strand.
TTTTTGAGGCATAAGCTTCAGCGCGGCCTAAAATCATGCAATTGGCAACTATTAACTGAATGAAGGCACCCAGAGCATTATAAAGTTCCAGACTGATGGCTTGAATGACATAATCAGTGATAGTAACAAATGTAGCGATAATTACGATATAGGTTGCTATACGAACTTCTTTTGGAATCACGTTGCGTAATAATGAAACTAAGGTGCTGGAGCAAAGTAATACAAATGTGGTTGCTAAGCCCATTGCTAAGGCATTAATGACTGAGTTAGTGACGGCCAATACAGGACACATCCCCAGTAGCATGACAAAGACTGGATTTTCTTTCCAAATACCCGCTAAAAAGGTATCAGCAGTGATGGTATGATCTTCTTTGATAGGCATATCTTATTCCGCTTTTTCTTTGGTGGATTTAGGTACTTGAGTGCTTGGCATCGTTTGCATCAGCTTCAGCTTTTCCAAATGTGCGGATAACCTGGGTAATAATTTTTCAGCACCTAGATTAATTGCTTTACCGACTGCTTTAGATGTAATGGTTGCACCTGAAATGGCATCGATTTCCCAGGGATTCTTTTTGTCGCCATGCTTAACGGTAATAATCGGATTTTGGAGTGTTTTTTTATCAGCACTTAAACGAACATCAAGGGCATCAAAGTTCGCTAAAAAAGTCTTATCAACTAAAATTTTATCCCCAAGTCCTGGTGTTTCAGCCATCTTAATAATACTGAAACCTCGAATGCATTCGCACTGCGGATCATAGCCATAGAGGAGCCTTACCATATCGGCATAACCCTGAGCAGCACTTTCGGCAGCAATACCTTTTAGCTGACCTTGTTTATCGTAGGCTGCATATAACTTCATCTCTGATTTTTTTAATTTTTTCACCTTTGGATCAATCAGTTCCAGTCCCTCATCTGAAAGAGCATAACTTTGTCTTTGTACCGCACCTGGAATCACCTGAAAAATAGCTTTTTCAATCATAATACGCTGATTTTCCCGAATAGGCTCTAAAGTCAACTGCCAGGTCAGTACAACGAGTAATCCAGAAAGCATTGCTACTCCACCGAGGGTGATAAGCATTGACATTGAGGAAGCCTGGTTAGTCTTTACTGTCTGAGTCATTTGTTTTCCCCAGATTTTTTGGTTGCTACCTGTCCAAACTTACGTGGTTGAGCAATTGCTTCAATCAGTGGCACGGATGCGTTGGCAAATAAAATGGCGTACATAATACCCTCAGGCAAGCCACCAAAAAGACGAATAACAATGGTCATCGCAGCAATCAGAAAACCAAATAACCACATTCCCATTGGTGTAACAGGAGCACTCACGGGATCAGTGGCCATGAACAATGCACCCAGCATTAATCCTCCGGATGTGAGCATGAATAACGGACTGGGATAAGTATTGTCCATTAAATAAAAAATACCACTAATAAGAATTGTTGAAACAATAATAGATAACGGAATTCGCCATCCCATAAATCCTCGGATGATTAAGTAAGCACCGCAGAGTAATATTAATAAGCTGGATGTTTCACCCAGTGAGCCACTGCTAAAACCTAAAATCAAATCACTATTAGGGGTTGTAGTCGCTTCAAATTTCTGTAACGCCAGAGGTGTTGCACCACTAAAACTATCGACAGTATTGGTAGGTGCTGTAAAAGGTATTGTGAGACTGCTTGGTATAAACTGGGTGAATCGATCAGCCATACCGCCAGGAGTCCAGCTGGTTATTGCCACAGGGAAAGCGGCTTGAACAAACGCACGACCTAAGAGGGCAGGATTAAAAAGATTGAAGCCCATACCGCCAAATAAAGTCTTGCCCATGGAAATGGCAACAAATCCAGCAACTGCCCCCATCCATAATGGAAAGCCTGGGGGCAAGGTCAGCGCCAGAAGAATACCTGTGATAATGGCTGTGTAATCATTAAGAGAATTTTTCTTATTGGATAGATAATTAAATAATGCTTCTGTTAAGACACAAGATAATGTCACTACAGTCATTAACACCAGAGCACTAATACCAAACTGATAAATGGAAAAAACACAGATAGGCAATAATGCATAAATAACATGGCGCATGATCTGAGGCAATGATAATGCCCCTTTCATATGCGGTGATGTACGTAATTCAATCATGCTTCTTCCCTTGGTTGTTCTCTTAGAACGGATTTTGCAATTCGAAAATATTGAACTAATGGTATATTGGAAGGGCAGACATAACTGCAGCAGCCACATTCAAAGCAATCCATTAGATTAAAGGTTTCCATCATTGGTTCATATTGACGTTTGGAGGCTAGCTGCCCCAAAATAGATGGATTAAGATGCATGGGGCAGGCATCAACACAGCGAGCGCATTTAATACAAGGATAGATTTCGTCAGTGACTTTCTCTACCGACTGTTCATTGAATACGAGCAATCCAGAAACGGGTTTGGTAATAGGAACATCCAGAGAAGCCACGGTTGAACCCATCATTGGTCCCCCCAGAATCAGATGATTTGCATTGCCTGAAAAGCCTACATGGTCGAGCAAAAACCGAATTGGTGTACCTAAAGGCACTAAATAGTTTCCAGGTTTGTTAACACCCGTACCTGTGACCGTAACAACACGCTCAATTAATCCCTGATTACTGGGTAGTAATTCACCTAGCTGAGTAATGGTTGCAATATTTTGTACAACAACACCGACTTGGTAGGGGAAGCCGCCAGAAGGGACTTCACGGCCTAATAACACTTTAATTAAAAGCTTTTCTGAACCCTGAGGATAATGCGTCTGGACTGCTTTTACCTGGATGTGTTCAAACCCGGAGATATGCGATTTAATGGCATTGAACGCGTCCATTTTATTATCTTCAATACCAATGATAGCCTGTTTAGCCCCCAAAGCATTCATCAGCATACTGGTGCCCTGTAGTAATTCAGCTGTTTTTTCCAGCATCAAACGGTGATCGGTCGTGAGGTATGGCTCACACTCGCAGCCATTGACCACTAATGTATCAATGCTATATTCGGGAGGAACTGATAATTTTACATGGGTTGGAAAACCCGCACCACCCAGGCCCACCATACCCGTATCCTGTACAGCCTGAATTAATTGTTCATGGCTGAGAGAGGCAATATTAACAGGCTCAAAAGAGGCTGCTCTTTGGCTTGCACCAGGCCATGTTTTAATAATAATGGCTTCCGTTTTAGGACCTTTGGCCGTAGGGTATAGTTCAATTTCTTTTACCACACCACTGGCAGGTGCGTGAATGGGGACGGACATAAATCCATCCGCTTCAGCAATCACTTGACCCCGCACAACTTCCTGTCCTGGTGACACGACTGCTTTGGCTGGTGCACCAAAGTGCTGTGACAATGGAACAATTAATTCAGGCGCAAAATGTAAGCGTCGAATTGATTGTTCACGAGTGTGTTCTTTCTTATCAGGAAGATGAATTCCATGGGAGAAAGTTTTATTTTTAAAAAGATTCAGAATATTCATGTTTCTTCTCTTCTCTTCTATTCTAAATAAACCAGTGTTACTGATATTTCTCAGCACGTTTAACCAGTTTATCTAATCCAGCTTCTCCCGCATTAAATGGCGTACCAGGATGGATGCATTCCGCTGGGCATTTCTCCGCTGCCTTTACTACATCCTTATAACTGCCAGCCTGTGGGTTAGCAATAACGACCAGTTTCTCATCATTGTAGGTGAAAATATCTGGGTTAATTGTAATGCAGTCATCACAGGCTGTACATTCTGGTGATTCAACCCAGACAGGTTCATAGTCTGCTGCTGCGCCATTGCCGCCAGCACTTGCTGCAGGAGCATTATCTGAACTCGCTAAAAGGTTCATAGCAGAACCATTACCGCCGCCAGTCATTGAAAGAAGGCTGTTCGTTAAATTCTGAGCCAGTTCCTGACGTGTCTGCTGGATAAGGGCTTCTTTATCAGTAGAGTAATCATAGCCACTCATTGACTTCAGCTGGCGCCAAAAATCACGGCGTTCCAAAGCAGAGTAAGCCAGCTCTTTGGATACCTGAGTTCGCATTAATTGCTGCTTGGCATTTACTGTCCAGATATAAGGGTGAGCCGTATCTTGTTCATCTTTGTCCAGATTAAGGAACTCATCAACCGGGATCATTTCATCCGTCCATTTGTCTTCTGGAATATTTCGGAAATGTTTACGGAAACGTCCTTCTGTGGCAGCAAAATCAACAAAGGTCAACGGGACATCCAGTTGTTGTGCTTTACCCTTGCCGTCCAGGTAATCCAATTTGTATCGAGGCCAGTCATGAGCCATTGAAGGGTTGCCATCCAATTCGATACACTCATCAAAAGTGGTGCCTTTGTCTGGGTCGAATTTGAATAGAGGATAAGCTCTGGACTCAACAGCCAGTTTACTTTGCCTGTCAGCACTGTCATCCGCAATACCATGTTCCGGAGGACATACGGCATAGATGTTAAAGATGGCTGGACGACGGCTGTTCAAGCCCTCAATATAACCTTCGAGTAAATGGCTGGGATGTGAGAAAGAACTTTGCAGCACATAAGAGGTTCTGTGTGCTGCAGCAATCAGACTCATTTCTTTACGAATTTCTTTCTTACCTTTCCACATTTTATTAAAGGGTGCCATATCTGAAATTTGACTGACAAAGCCTGAAGTACAGGCCTGACCACCAGTGTTTGAATACACCTGGGTATCAACAATCATGACTTTGATGGGGACGCCAGACATCATCATACGGGATAAATTCTGGAAGCCGATATCATACATTGCGCCATCACCACCCACTGAAACTACTGGAGGACAGAGGTGAAATTCATCCTCTGTAAACTCTTCCCAATTGAATCGCTTGAAGTAGTCTTCATGCTCAGCATCACTGTATTTACCCGCCAGTTCCAGTTCAGCCATGCGCACAGCCTTAAAACCTTCAGCCATTTTTGCCATATGGCCTTCAAACAGACCCATGGCCATAGAGGGAGAGTCCTGGAAAAGGTTACTAGACCATGGGAATGGGTATGGATTGAATGGGAAGGTAGAACCCCAGACAGAAGTACAACCCGTGGCATTAATAAAACCCATATCTGAACGACCGGTATTTGTTATGCCGTCAGTGTATTTCCATTTCAGATCTTTAAGGGTTTCCAGTAAACCTGTTGCCCATTGCAGCCATTCAGAATCTAATGGCTCACCATCAGTGGTTTGATCCAGTTGACTCGTCAGTTTGGTAAGAGTTACATCATTTTCCTGATTGTCATCCAGAACATCTTTTATCGCACCAGTATTGTTTAAATCAATATTTTCAGCGAGTCTGAGACGAATATGAGTTTCCAAATCACCAATGAGTTGATCAACGTGGGCAATGAGTTTGGTGACTCTAGGTTGCATCAGTGCGGTAATGGTACCCGTAAACAAATGGATTGCGGTTTTTTCACCACAGCCCAGACAAGCACCATCACCACAAACCATTGAACCATAATTGCGTTTGTTTAATAGTAATGTTTCCAGAGCACCGATACCTTCATCAATATTATCAATACGGATAAAATCATCAGCAGTTGTTGGCAGAGCTTCCCAAAAATCCCACTCGTTGCGTAACTTGGCTACACTTTCATTGGTTTGGGTATCAATGGTTAAGGCATCGTCTTCACAAACATCCACACACAGCATACAGCCTTTACAGGTGTAAGGATTAACGGTGATAGAGAATAAGCCGCCTGAACCCTTGCCTTTTTTCTCTCTGTTATTGTAATAAGGCTTGGTTGCTGAGAATTTAAAGTCGCCTAAAGCTTCCATAAACCAGCCAAATTCTGTTTCCAGAGTTTTCAGTTCTTGCTCTTCAAGCTCGGATTCATTAAGAATTTCCAGGATAGCCTGATCCAGTAATTGGTTTACATTGGCACTGTCACCCAAAGGTTCAATTAACAGACGCAGTTTCTTTTCGACATCACGTAAAGCACGGCGAAGGAATTGAGTGGCATGGCCAATGCCGCCAGCAGTGCCAGCTTCTACACGAGAAGTAACTGTTGCGAAGATTTCACTGAAAGTGTTGACCAGACCAGGCATTGCACTATCTGGACAAACGGTGTAGCAGTCACCACAGGCTGTACAGTTTTCGGCATTCCACATTGGGTGCTCAAAACGGATTTGAGTCATATCACGGAACACACCAGTAGAAGCGGGTATCTGGCTAATGGCTAAAAATGGATCGGCAAGGTTGTCATTACCCTGTCCTGCGAGATATAAGCTACCAGTTTGTTCCCAGAAGTGATGAATATCGGATAACTTTTCAGAACCTTGTTTTTGCTTTTTCAGCAGAGCTGGTAAATTAACGACTTTCTTGGCAATAGTGGAATATTGATTCTCTATGGTTTTATCAACAATTTCGACAATTTCATCAAAACCACGTTTAACCACACGTAAGTTATCTTCAACAACCGATTTACCTTTGCTGCCGAACTTAGATTGAAGTTGAGCTTCGATGGCTTTAAACAACTCTTTTTCAGTGAGGTTTGCCGTTTCCATCAAAGGCGAGGCGACAAAGAATGCACCCTGGAATGCGGTTCCCTGCATACGATATTGCAGATCAGGATTACCTGCTTCTTCACGGGCAATCTTGAAGCCGTCAACATAGTAAATACGGATATCATCTTCAATGATTTTTTGACGACCTTTTAATGGTAGTGAATTCCAGACGGCTTCTGGTGAGTCCAGGTTACTCTGAATAACCAGTACTCCGCCTTTTTTCAGGCCGAAAAGTGGGTTGGAATGTTCAAATACATTGGGATCAGGTGATAGCACGATATCAACATAGTGATATTCACAGTTAACTTTAATGGGTTCAGGTGCGGCAGATAAATAATAAGTGGTTGGTTGACCTTTTTTCTCAGAACCGTATTTGGGATTAGATTTAATGTGGTAGCCCAATAAATCGTACAGAGTCAATGATAAGTTCTTACCAGTAGTGATTGCACCCCAACCACCAACAGAGTGCATTCTAAGAGTAATAGAGCCTTCAGGCATCAGGTTTGGATTTTCACTGCCTTTTACTGAGAGATCGGCAAGATGAGGGTAGGCCTCTAATAATTCCTGCTGAAATATTTCCTGCTTTGGGGAATCAGCTTTGCTATGAACAAAATCAATTGATAGATAGTAGAAAGGCAGTTTTTTGCCTTCAGGTAACATATTTTCAACCACACCGATCAGTGCTTCAGGTTGGAAATCACGACTACCCAGACCAAAAGACGCTGAATAGAGTCTAGGTTTATCGGATACTTTTGCAAAGGTTGCATAATCTGGATAAGGTTTAATTTCACCCGACTTTTCATCAACGTTATTTTCAAAACATTTGCTTAGAGCGGCACGAATTTCTCTAATTAAAGGCAGATCTTCAGCTAATGGCTGGTCGGTTCTTTCAATAATAGTAACGCCTTTTTTGCCTTTTAAAATCTGTGTCAGCAAATCACCAGGAAAAGGACGGTAAAAGCGCATATTCAAAACGCCGACTTTCAGACCACGGGTTTCACGTAAATAATCTGCAACCACTTCAGCCTGAACAATCACACTGCCCTGAGCAACAATGACATAATCAGCATCGTCTGTATTGTAACAGCCTACGCGTTCGTATTTTCTGCCAGTCAGTTCATAGAATTCATCCATGGCCTGTTCAGCAAGTTCGTCAATGTGATCATAAAAATAAGGACGTTGTGCTGCGACCGTCTGCATATAAGCATCCTGGTTTTGCACACTTCCAGTGCTTACTGGGTTATCAACATCCCATGACATGGGTACACGGCGACGTTGTTCACCATATATCATTTTTTGTGAGGGGGTCGGGCAGTCAATCATATCTTCAGGGTGACCCAGATATTCACGGATCAACTGACGCTCAGGCACTTTCAATAATTCAATCAGATGAGTCGTCAGGAATCCATCCTGGGCAACGATGGCTGGTGTCAGTGCTAATTCTGCCAGTTTGCGCATCATCAAGGAGAGGTCAGCTGCTTCCTGAGCATCTTTAGCCATGACCTGGATAAAGCCAGTATCATCAACACAGTGATAATCATCGTGACCACAATGCACATTCAGGCTAGCTTTGGTAATTGCTCGACAACCAATATTTAGTACATAGGGCAATCTTTTACCCGCTGCAGCATAGAGTGATTCGTGCATAAATGCGACACCCTGAGCAGACGAGAAGTTAACAGCGCGAAGGCCTGTCATTGATAAACCAGCAGTAACGGCTGCGGCGGCATGTTCACTTTCTGGTTCAATAAAAATCAGGGGCCTGTCAGCCGTATTGAGGTGCCCTTTACCCACTTCTTCAGCCCAGTACTCACCCATTTGAGTAGAAGGTGTAATAGGGTAGGCTCCTGCGGCATCTGAGGCTTCACGTTCGCACATAATGACGGCACCATTGCCATCCATAGCCATTCGTTTTCCTGGATAAGGGAATGTTTTATTCTCTTTTGAAGAAAGGTTTTTTCGGATTTTATCAAACATCATTTAGTCCTTGGTTTTGGCTTATGGCGATAAGTTATGATCTTGGTTATTCGTATGCTCTGGACTTTTAATTAGCCCTGGGCTGTTAGTTTTTCTAGACGACTATAGAGCTCTAGGCAGCTATTGAGTTCTAGACAGTTATTACACTCTCGGTAGAGGTTCAACTCGGGCAATGGGTTCTTTGCGCACAATCTTACGTGAGCCTACACCACGTTGAGATTCACTATTGTAATCTTTCCAGACTATGGCCCCAGTCGGGCAACGTTCTATAGCAACCTTGGAGGCTAAACCATTTTTACTATAGTCAACAACGGCTAAATCATTTTGTATGGTAATAAGACCTTCAGGGGCATCACTGACACAGCGAGTGCAGGCATTACAAGCGACATCGCAATGTGCCTCGCTTTCATCCATATTATCTTTGTTGCTACAGGCAACCCATAATTTGTTACTGATGGGTTGTAAGGAAAATAAATCTTTAGGGCATTCAACAACACAATCGTTACAAGCAGTGCAAAGATCTTCATCAACAACAGGCAAGTTGAATTTATTAAATGAAATGGCATCAAAATCACAGGCCGTACCACAATCTTCCAGACCCAGACAGGCCCAGGTACAACCCTTTCCGCCGCCTGAAACCAGAGCAGCAGCACGACAGGTTTTTAAACCTTGATAATTAGCACGGGTGTATGCAACATGATTACCACCAGCGCAGGCAAGTCGAGCGACCTTTTTTTCATGTTGACTGACTTCAACACCGAGAAAGTCTGCAATGACCTGATTCATATCTTTGCTATTAACAGTACAGAGACCCGGGTCTACTGTCTGAGCCACCAGTGCTTCAGCAAATGGGCGACAGCCAGGGGTGCCGCAGGCACCGCAATTAGCATGAGGTAATAATTCTTCGACTTCATCAATTTTAGGATCTTCATAAACATAGAGGCGTCGATTAGCAATCGACAGCACACCTGCTAAGACGATACCCAGCGCTGCCATAAAAAAGCTGGCAAGCAATAACTGGTTGATTGATTCTGTTGTTATTTCCATAGTTGTCCCCTGTTTGCAGATTACTCTGTAAAATAATTGATCAAATAAAAATTGGAAATTTCAATAAAATAACTAATATCAATAGTTTCGGTAACTTATTAAGCTCTAAATGGCTTTTATATTGATTTCCAGACACTTTACAAGGGAATGCAATATTAGTCACATCAATTATTTTAATCTTGTATATTGAAAAAATTAATACTATAAGAAAACCTTGTAAGATAAGGATAGATGGACAGGCATGGTTCTATTCAAAACTTTCCAATTAAAGGGAGAAGTTTTTTCTAATGATTATCCCGAAATGGTTCTAGTAAGAATGAATTCAAAAAATAGAATAATATCGATACGAAGTGATGTGATAAATTTCTTAAGTAGCTGACAAGCAAGCATAATATTATCTCAAATTTATAGATTTGGAGACAAATGTTTACGTGTTATAAGTCTGTATTTTCAAAAGATTCATGCAGGATTTTGATGAAACGTTGTGCCGGAGATGAAAGACGTTTTCCTTTTCGTATGACCACACCATATTTTCTGCTTGGGAAATATTCGTCCAAAGGGATGATGGCCATTTTTGATTTGTCTTCTTCAGTAATGCAGAGGTGAGTAACAATTGAAATGCCCAGTCCAATTTCGACATAGGATTTGATTACTTCCCATCCGCCTGCTTCTACAGCAACATGGAAATTGACACCATTCAAACCGAATACCATTTTTAATAAACGCCAGCTACTATAATTTGAAGGTGGCAGTACCAGACCATACTGACCAATATCTTGTAAAGTGACGTGTTTAAGTTTTGTTAAAGGATGATTGAGTGGTGTGATTAATATAGGAGAATATGAGACAAAAGGTGAGTACTCAAGATTGTCAGGTACATCCAGCATAGAACTCACTGAAAAATCAACTTCATCAGCCAATACCAGTTCACGTCCACTGCGTCCAGTGACATTGGATAACTTTAAACGAATGCTGGGATATTGCTCAACAAAAGTACTGATGGGTTTTGGTAATGTATAGAGAAGTGTGGATTCTTCTGCTGCAATAGTCAGCTCACCAGAGGATAAATCATCATACTGAGATTTAAACTCATCTCGAATATGATCAAGCCCTTGCACTAATGGAATGGCGATATTATATAAAATTTCACCCTCAGTTGTTTTTATTAACTTAGGACCACGGCGCTCAAATAACTTGACGCCTAATTCAGATTCAAGTTTTTGTATTTGTAAGGAAATTGTAGGTTGACTGGCAAATAAAATTTCTGATGCTTTACTCATATTACCTTCTTGATAAGTAATACAGAAAGCTCGGAGTTCTTTTAGAAAATTACAGGTTTTTATATGCTTCATTTGTCAGTAAATATAGGTAATTTAAAGTCACTATGTAAATAGTCTTAAGAGGGTAGAAATTCGCAATGATTACAAGAAAAAAATAGTCTAACACTGTTTTGAATATACACTATAAATACTGTTTTGTGAAATTAACAATGCAAACCTTTTAGTTTATTTCTCATTCTTTGATTAATGAGAAAAATGGCTAAAGAGTAAAAGATCAGGGAATAGATTTTAGCTGTATGCTTCATTATTTTATCAATATATTATTATGAATTGTTGTAATAAGCCTCAACTGAGCATTTAAGTCAAATATAGATTAAAATTATAATGAGTATTAATAAATATCATAGTGCTTGATGAAGTCCTCTCACTCGCATTAAAATTCAGAAAAGTGATACTCTGAGCTATCACTTTAAACAATCACTTTAAACTCTCAGTTTGAACTATCCGTTAATCAACTTTAGTTGTAGAAACTGTTGGATTTTTCTCAGGTTCAATTTGCACCTATTCACCTTGCAATAACAAATGAAAACCAAAAACTGAGTGAGCTCACTCAGGCATAAAAAAATCAAATATGCTATAAATAATCCTTTTATTTTCTATAAATTTTCCCTATCAAAAATAATTGAATAAGAGGTGTTTTGAAAATAAAAATAATTTCTGGCAAAGATCTTTATATTCATTGATGCATAAATAAGGTACTAATGAAGGATGGAAAAATAGATGATTATAGTTTAACCTGTTTCTTGATTATGCTACTTCAGTCAATTGAAGACGAGATAATGGTGGCATAAGGCTTTTGTAGTTAGCAAATTTATTTATTCACGTTTTTGAAGGAAAGCGCATTATGTCAGATGATAAAGTATATCCAATTCCACAAGCAGTTGCAGATAATGCTTATATTACGGAAGAGAAATATAACACAATGTATCAACAATCTATTGATGACCCTGATACATTTTGGGGTTCAATAGCCAAAGACTTTCTCAGCTTTTCTAAAGACTGGGATAAAGTCAGCGATTGTACCTATGGTGATAAATCAAATGATGCAGTCAGTATCAAATGGTTTTCTGGTGCTAAACTGAATGTCACCTACAATTGTATTGATCGCCATTTGTCTGAGCGTGCTGCTCAAACTGCCATTATCTGGGAAAGTGATGATCCTGATGTCTCTAAAAATATCACTTATCAGGAACTCTCTGATGAAGTTAATCGCTTTGCAAATGTCTTAAAAGCACGTGGTGTCAAAAAAGGCGACCGAGTCTGTATCTATATGCCAATGATCCCAGAAGCAGCCTATTCAATGTTAGCTTGTGCTCGTATTGGTGCCATTCATTCTGTGGTCTTTGGCGGTTTTTCACCAGAGGCGGTTAAAGATCGTATTCTGGATTCTGATTGTCAAATCGTCATTACAGCCAATGAAGGTCGTCGGGGTGGCAAATCCGTTCCACTTAAAGCTAATGTTGATAAGGCTGTAGCTCAATGCCCAAATGTCCATACTGTTCTTGTCATCAAGCACACAGAGGGTGATGTTAGCTGGAATGACAATTATGACTGCTGGTATCATGAAGTGGCAGCAACGGTTGATACTGTCTGTGAGCCAGAAGAAATGGATGCAGAAGATCCATTATTCATACTTTATACCTCAGGTTCAACAGGAAAACCCAAAGGGGTTTTACACACCACTGCCGGTTATCTGCTTTATGCTGCTGTGACACACAAATATACATTTGATTATAAAGAGGGTGATATTTACTGGTGCACAGCAGATGTGGGCTGGATTACTGGTCATAGCTACATCCTTTACGGACCATTGGCTAATGGTGCAACGACATTGATGTTTGAGGGTATTCCAAGTTACCCTGATGCCTCACGTTTCTGGCAGGTAGTTGATAAGCATAAGGTCAACACCTTTTATACAGCACCTACAGCCATCAGAGCGCTGATGGCTGAAGGTGATGAACCCGTTAATAAGACCGACCGTAGTAGCCTTACTCTATTAGGCTCTGTTGGTGAACCCATAAACCCTGAAGCGTGGGAATGGTACCACAATGTTGTTGGCAAAGGTAACTGCCCAATTGTTGACACCTGGTGGCAAACTGAGACGGGTGGATTTATGATCACACCTCTGCCAGGTGCAACTCCATTAAAACCTGGCTCAGCGTCACGTCCATTCTTTGGCGTCAAACCGGAACTTATGGATCCTGACGGCAACATTATGCCTGGAGAAGCATCAGGAGCGCTTGTTATCAGTGCCAGCTGGCCAGGTCAGATGCGGACAATTTATGGTGATCACCAACGCTTTATTGACACCTACTTCAGAGCCTATCCAGGCTATTATTTCACCAGTGACGGCTGTCGTCGTGATGCCGATGGCTACTATTGGATTACTGGTCGTGTTGATGATGTATTGAATGTCTCTGGTCATCGTTTAGGGACTGCAGAAATTGAAAGTGCTTTGGTACTGCATCATGATGTTGCAGAAGCGGCGATTGTTGGTTTCCCTCATGATATTAAAGGTCAGGGAATTTATGCCTACATCACTCTGGTTAAAGGTGTTGAAGCCACTGATGAGCTAAAAGTTGAACTGGTCAAACAGGTTCGCAAAGAAATTGGACCGATTGCTACACTGGATTTCATTCAATGGGCTCCAGGCCTGCCTAAAACCCGTTCAGGCAAAATCATGCGCCGCATTTTACGCAAGATTGCTGGTAACGAGCTGGATAGTATGGGAGACACCAGCACTCTTGCTGACCCAGGCGTTGTTGATCAACTGGTGGGTAACCGCGAGAACAAATAGCAAATAAGTAGTGGTTTACGGCCAGTTTGTGTCGTAAACCATATTACTGCAATAATTTATGTCAATTTCTCCCTCCATAATGATATTTCATCTGTTTTAATTCATCATGTTCAAATCAAAGAACCAAAATAAAAATTCTTAAACATTAAACTCTATACTTTCTCGGTCGTATCGCTTTAATTGAAGAACGTTGCGTTTGTCGGATGGTTTCTGATGAATCAAAAATAAAGACTGGGCCTGCTGTTCAAGAATATTTAATAGATAGTATTAAGATTATTAGAGGGTTATTTCATGCCTATATGCGTATTATATTTCTATTATTTCTATACACATGAATTTTTGTAAAAATCAGTTAGGAAAAATAGAATGGGATTGCCTGAAAAGAACTCATTAATGTTGTCAGATGTGAACTCTGGAAAATATCTTCTGGATTGTTATCAGTCAAGTATCGATCATGGAGAATTGTATCCAGATCCTCATCAAAAAAAAGTCATCATTCAATTACAAAATATATTCAATGAATCTCTATTATTACCCCCGAAAAAAAATGCCTTTCATTTGGGGCAATGGTTTTCTCAATCGAAGTCCAGAGACTGTAAGAAAGGTTTGTACTTGTGGGGTGGCGTTGGTCGAGGAAAAACCCATCTGATTGATTGTTTTTATAAAATGCTCCCTGGCCAGAAAAAACTCCGTTTGCATTTTCATCGTTTCATGCAGCTGGTGCATGAAGAATTACATACATTAAGCGGAACTTCCGAACCACTTAATACGGTGGCTAAAAATATAGCAAAAAAAGCCAATATACTCTGTCTGGATGAGATGCACGTTAATGATATTACGGATGCTATGCTGCTAGGCAGACTATTTAAGCACCTTTTTGAACAAGGGGTTCTACTGGTCACTACATCCAATATTCCTCCTAAGGAGCTGTATAAGGGGGGTCTGCAAAGAGCTCGTTTTTTACCAGCAATAACATTATTGGAACAGTTTACCACCGTTATGGAAATGGGGGGTGAACAGGATTATCGCTCAAGGGCACTGGAACAAAATGGTTTGTATCATATTTCCAGCAGCCAGTTCACTGAGCAGCGCATGAAAAATTATTTCCAGCAATCATCAGGTATTGAGTTACATCAGGACAGAACTGATATCATCATTAACAAACGCCACATTCCAGTCAAAGCGTGGTCAGGTGGCATTGTCTGGTTTGATTTTGATGCATTATGCTTTGCACCTCGCTCAGCGAGTGACTATACTGAAATTGCTACTTTTTTTCATACAGTGATGATATCTGATATACCTGTTATGGATAATTATATGGATGATGCTGCACGACGCTTTGTAAATTTGATTGATGTCCTCTATGATTCAAATGTGAACCTGGTTATTTCTGCGGCTGTTGATCCAGAAGAAATTTATGTCTCAGGAAAATTAAAAGTTGAATTTCAGAGAACTTTGAGTAGGCTTAAAGAAATGCAGTCGAAAGAGTATCTGGCGGCAGAACATCTTATGTTAAATAAATAATCGCCTGGCGGAGGCTGTTTTGAGTAAAGATGAGTTAAATGATTCTAAAGAAATTGATGCGAATGTTGAAGATCATCAATCAGAAATCAGTCAATATAAAACAATAAAGAAAGAAGTGCCTGAACCATTAGATCCGACGCGATATGGTGATTGGGAAAAAAATGGACGCTGTATTGATTTTTAGAGGGGTAAAAAAATATGTCATGGGAAGATAACAGACCAATGTCACCACATTTGCAGGTTTATGATTTGCCATTAACTGCAAAGCTTTCTATTTTTCATCGAGGAACAGGAGCGGTCTTATTTATTGGGCTGATCTTAATGGTATTGGTGTTAGTCGCAGCGGCAGACGGTGCTGAAAGCTGGAAAATTATGCATGGATTTTTATCCAGCGGGTTCGGCAAGCTGGTTTTATTTGGCTTTACATTCTCTCTTTACTATCATTTGTGTAATGGAATTCGACACTTATTCTGGGATATTGGTAAAGGTTTAGAATTAATAGAAGTACACAAAACAGGTAAAATTGTCATTGCTGCCTCTATAGTACTGACTTTATTGACCTGGCTAATCGCATAGGAGACGCTATGAAAGACTTACGTTCACCATTAGCTAAAGCAAAAAACTGGGGTGTGTCACCTGATGCTTCTAACGATTTTCTGACCCAGAGAATGACGGCTTTAGCATTAGTTCCATTGGTTATATGGCTTTGCCTGAATATCGCTTTTTTGCCTCAGGCTACCTATCCAGTGCTTGTCAACTGGATACAATCGCCGTTAAATAGTGTCATGATGATTCTGATTGTTATCGTATCATTCATACATGCCCAGTTAGGCATGCAGGTTATTTTTGAAGATTACATTTCTAAACAGACTCTACGTATCGCAGTGATTATAGCGACTAAATTTTTAAGTTATTTCCTAATGGCTTTAGGCGTTTATTCTATTATTAAAATTACGCTTGGAGGTCTGTAAAAATGTCCGCAGATAAAGAGACAATTAATCCATTGAATAACTATAAAGTCATCAATCATGAATATGATGTTGTTATTGTCGGTGCAGGGGGCGCAGGTTTACGAGCCACACTGGGCATGGCTGCAGAAGGTTTGAGCACAGCCTGTATTACCAAAGTATTTCCAACTCGAAGTCATACCGTTGCTGCACAAGGTGGTCTGGCAGCGTCCCTTGCAAATATGGGGGAAGATAATTGGCAATGGCATATGTATGACACCATTAAGGGGTCAGACTGGTTAGGGGATCAGGATGCTATTGAATACATGTGTCGGGAGGCTGTTCCTGCGGTTATTGAACTGGAACATTTTGGTGTGCCTTTTTCGCGCACTGAAGATGGAAAGATTTATCAAAGACCTTTTGGTGGAATGACGACTAATTTTGGTGAAGGAATTGCACAACGTACCTGTGCGGCGGCTGATCGGACAGGTCATGCTATTTTGCATACCCTGTATCAGCAATCACTAAAACATAAAGCAGAATTTTTTATTGAATACTTTGCCACTGATCTCATTATGGATGACGGTGTTTGTCGAGGCATTATGGCATGGGATTTAACGTCAGGTGAATTGCATTGTTTCAGAGCACATCAAGTGGTTTTGGCAACAGGTGGTAGTGGTCGTGTGTTTTTCTCGGCAACCTCTGCTCATACCTGTACGGGTGATGGTAGCTCTATGGTGTTGCGTGCTGGTCTGCCACTGCAGGATATGGAGTTTGTTCAATTTCATCCCACGGGTGTTTATGGTGCTGGGGTATTGATTACCGAAGGCGTTAGAGGAGAAGGGGGTTATTTAACTAATTCAGAAGGTGAACGTTTTATGGAGCATTATGCTCCGAATGCCAAAGATTTAGCATCACGAGATGTTGTTTCTCGTGCTATGACCATGGAGATAAATGCTGGTCGTGGTGTAGGGCCAGAAAAAGATCACCTCTATCTTAACCTAATGCATCTTGGCTCTGAGGTGATCAATGAGCGTTTACCTGGTATTGTTGAAAGTTCCCGTATTTTTTCAGGCGTTGATGTCACGAAGGAGCCTATTCCTGTCCTACCCACCGTTCATTACAATATGGGTGGCATTCCAACAAACTACAAAGGTGAAGTGGTTACGCTTGAGGGTGACGACCCGGATACCATTGTTCCTGGCTTGATGGCAATTGGAGAATGTGCCTGTGTTTCCGTTCATGGAGCCAATCGTTTAGGTTCAAATTCATTGTTAGACATTATTGTTTTTGGTCGATCTGCGGCTATTCAGGCAGCAAAATTGATCACGCCAAAGACACCACATAAAACTTTGCCTGATGAAATATTTAATGCGTTGTTAGAGCATTTTGACCAAATTCGTTACTCCTCTGGTCAACTTTCCACAGCCAGCATCCGTGATAAAATGCAGCGTACTATGCAAAAATATGCGGCTGTTTTTCGCACAGGAGAGAGTATGCAGGAAGGCATTAAAGAAATGCAGAAGGTATTTGATAGCTTTGCTGATGTGGGTATTAACGATCGCGGTATGCAGTGGAATACCGATTTACTTGAAACCCTGGAACTGGAAAATCTGTTGGCACAGGCACAGGCAATTATTGCCGGGGCACTTAATCGTGAAGAAAGCCGAGGCGGTCATGCACGTGAAGATTTTCCCGATCGAGATGATAGTCAATGGATGAAGCATACTTTGGCATGGGTTGATGAGAAGGGCGCTGTTCGTTTTGATTATCGTCCAGTGCACATGTATACCTTATCTGATGACTGTGAAGTTGTCCCACCGAAAAAACGGGTTTACTAGGAGAGTTTTAAATGGCTGAATTCAAACTTCCTGCTAACTCTATAGTCAAGCAGGGGAAAACGTTTAAAGCACCAGATGGTGCAACAAATATAAAAAAATTTGTGGTCTATCGCTATGATCCTGCAACTGGTGACAATCCCTGCACGGATACCTATGAAGTTGATATGGACAGTTGTGGACCAATGGTATTGGATGCCTTACTTAAGATAAAGAATGAAATTGATTCCAGTGTTGCATTGCGACGTTCATGTCGTGAAGGCATTTGTGGCTCCTGTTCCATGAATATTGATGGTAGAAATACTCTGGCTTGTACTAAACCTATTGATGAAATTGATGGTGATGTTAATGTCTATCCATTACCTCATCAACCTGTCATAAAAGATCTTGTCTCTGATTTAACTAATTTTTATGCACAATA
>JADGEK010000008.1:21988-76008 GCA_016744395.1 Gammaproteobacteria bacterium
GAATTATCACAGATGAAATGGCGTTGCCGACGGGGAATTAAGGAGCTGGATATTATTCTTAGTAAGTATCTTGAAGAACATTATAATTCTGCTTCTCAGGATGAGCAACAAACTTTCAGAGAATTATTATCTCTGGAAGATCCCGTTCTTTTCTCTTTTTTATTAGACACTGAAGAACCTTCTACTCCTGAACAAATTGCGTTAATAACTAAATTGAAAAACTTATTTTTATCTCATTAAGAAAATTCAAAGAGGAATCTATAAATGGCAAAAGTAACGTTAAAGGAAACGATTACGTCGGATACATCGGGTGATTTACCAGCCGTTGGCAGCAGTGCAAATGATTTTACACTGGTGGCAGGTGACCTGAGTGAAAAAAATCTATCGAGTTATGAAGGGAAAAGAAAAGTATTAAATATTGTTCCTAGTTTAGATACGCCTGTCTGTGCGAGTTCAGCCAGAAAGTTTAATGAGTCGGCTGCAAACCTTAATAATACCGTTGTTTTAGTGATATCTGCTGATCTGCCTTTTGCCCAGGGACGTTTTTGTGAAGCTGAAGGTTTAAAAAATGTTGATACGCTATCGACTTTTAGAAGCAGTTTTGCACAAGATTATCAGTTAGATATTGTGACAGGTCCACTTGCAGGACTTTGTTCTCGCGCAGTCATTGTTTTAAATGAGAATAATGAAGTCATTTACACGGAGCAAGTACCAGAAATAACTCAAGAGCCTGATTATGAAAGTGCCTTAGCTTCATTAAACTGATAGATCCTAAAAAAGCCCATGTCTGAGTTCTCGATATGGACTTTTTTATCTTGCGCAGGATAACTATTTTAAAAACGTTCAAAATTATCTGAGATACCTGTATTGCCTTCAAAATCAGGGGCATCATTTTTGACCTGAGCAGGTCTTGCAGTATACCTTGCTTTTGCTGTCGGGACTGCTATACCCGAACTTCCATTGCCCACGGAGAGGGGGCTTTGAGTTTGTGGGCTATCTGAATCATCAATGGTAAAAAAACTCATCATA
This sequence comes from Gammaproteobacteria bacterium, assembly GCA_016744395.1. Lineage (GTDB taxonomy): Bacteria > Pseudomonadota > Gammaproteobacteria > GRL18 > GRL18 > GRL18. The sequence goes on from JADGEK010000008.1 coordinate 23,018, forward strand.
TCCTTCAAAGACATTGCCTGGGAGTTCATTTCTTCGGCGGTGGAGGCGAGTTCTTCTGATAGAGCGGCATTATTTTGAGTGACGGTATCTAATTGTGTCATAGCACCATTAATTTCATTAATACCAGTGGCCTGTTCATCACTGGATGCACTGATTTCCTGAACCAAATCAGCTGTTTTTTGGATAGCAGGCACCATCTCATTAAGCATCTTTCCAGCGGTTTCAGAAATACCAACGCTATTTTTTGCAAGCTCACTGATTTCATTTGCTGCCGCTTCACTATTGCCAGCTAATTTTCGCACCTCTGCTGCAACCACAGCAAAACCTCGACCATGTTCACCTGCACGTGCTGCTTCAATGGCTGCATTAAGAGCCAGAATTTTGGTCTCATAGGCGATATCTTCAATGATATTAATTTTATCGGCGATGTCTTTCATTGCAGTAACCGTGAGAGTGACAGCTTCACCCCCTTCTTCGGCTTGATGTGCTGCTGACTCAGCCATTTTCTCAGTTTGTCTGGCATTGTCTGCATTTTGATTCACATTAGCACTCATTTCTTCTAATGCACTGGAGGTTTCCTCTACACTGGCTGCTTGTTCAGATGCTCCACTGGAAAGAGTCTGAATACTTTCACTTAATTGAGTGGAGCCTTGTGACACATTATTGGTTGCTGCTAATACACCAGAAACGACTTCTCTTAAGTTAGTCACCATGGCGCCAAGACTGTTAATGAGCTGGCCTGTTTCATCTTTTTGATTGATTTTAATCATCTCAGTTAAATCACCCTTAGAAACGGTGTTAGCAAAAGTAACAGCTTGTAATATGGGTTTAGAAATCGCGCGGGCAAGGAAGACGGCGCTGATAATGCCGAGGATAACAGCAATAATTGATAGCGTCAGAACTATTTGACGTGTTTGAATGCCATTTGTGACCATTTGATCTTCAGTCAAGATATTTTCAGAGGTGACATCATTGATCTTATGAAAAATATTGATTACTTCATTCAACAAAGGCTGAGTGGTTTGACTGAATAGCTGATTGGCTTTTGCTTTACCCTCTAATTGGGATAGTGCTGTTTTCTGCATGGTTGTTAATATTTCACGCACACCTTTCAGTGCTGGTACGACATTATCTTGATAGGCTTCAATCGCAGAGTCATAATCATTCGTTTTAAGTGCCTCTTCAATTTTATGTCCTGCCTGATGCAGTTTGTTATGAAAGGGTTCAATGCGTCTTAAAAGTTGACCAAATTCTGGGTTTTGTTCTTTGATGGTCTCTCCTTCTGAACCATACATAAATTGACCCAGACCACATTTTTTTGAGTCAAGTTGTAAGCCAAGATGCTCCTGATGAGTTAAAATAGCATTTTGTGCTTTACCTGCCCATGTTAAATGAGCAGCTTCCAAATTTGCCAGAGTGGTGGGTAAAGCAGCATCTGCTTGTTGGTAGAGTTGTTTGATGTTGCTTGCGGATTCATGCAGGTGGCGATGCGGCTTTTCCAGAGAATCAAGAAAAGGTTTGAGTTCAGGTACTAAAAGTTCTGCTTGTTTTCGTCCATCACCAAAATACCATTTGCCTAGTTTACATTGAGTATGATCGAGTTGTAATTCCAGTTCATTAATAGTGTCATCATTGAGAAATTGACTCAACTTGTTGACCCAGTTGAGATGATCAATTTCCCTTTGTAGAATATTGCCCCGAAGTTTATTTCCATTGATAACTTCATGGCCATCATCGATCATTTTATTAATATTGATGTATGACCAACTACTGATAACAATTAATATGGATAAAACCATACTAAATCCAAGAAGGATTTTGCTAAAAATCTTTAAATTTTTCCAGGACATAATTATTTTCCTAATTATAGACAATATAAGGGAACCGCATTGGTTATCATAAAATATAAATTTGGGAAGTTATTATGCTATGAAATGAGCGACAAGATGACGTTATAGATGTGTAATATATGTGGCATCTTTAGCAACTCCGCGATCATAGGATGAATGTCCCTTAGAACGGTAGTTTTGTGACTCCCAGTTTTCACTGAGGATTTTCATTTATAAGTAACTGGTGCAGTGTAAACCAATCGTGTTGAATAAACATTGATCAGTATCAACGAACAGGTTCCCTGGACTTCTACTTACAATGCAGCATTTTGTTTGTTTCATTGTTATCGTTTACATGTTAAAACTTTTCACTTTAGTGCAAGGCTTTAGCGGCTAGACTCCAATGACTAAAGGCATGCAATAATGGTATTTATTTTATAAAAATACATCAGATTTTAATTACATCCTATGGTAGGTGTATTATAATATTAGACCTGTCAATTTCAGCTGATGTGATGAATAATGAAAAAAACAATGTATGAAAAAATTTGGGATGCACACCTGGTTCATGAAGAAGCTGGTCATGCGCCATTATTATATATCGATCGCCATTTAATGCATGAGGTCACCAGTCCGCAGGCATTTGAAAACATGGCTCTCTCAGGTAGAAAAGTGCGGAATAAGCACAGTATTCTTGCCACCATGGATCATTGCGTCCCAACTAAAAATCGTAATTTACCCATTGCTGATCCCATTGCCAAAAAACAGATTGAAACCATGGCAAATAATTGTTCCAGTAATGATTTAAATCTTTATGATATGGAAAATCCTAATAATGGCGTTATTCATATTGTTGTGCCTGAACATGGTTTTGTCCATCCAGGGATGACGGTAGTTTGTGGAGATAGCCATACAGCTACTCATGGTGCATTTGGTGCCCTGGCTTTTGGTATTGGTACCTCTGAAGTAGAACATGTCATGATCACTCAGACTTTACCACAAAATAAATCCAAAACCATGAAGATTGAAGTAACAGGAGAGCTTTCTCCATACTGTACCGCTAAAGATATTGCCCTGGCAATTATTGGCAAAATTGGTACTGCTGGAGGCACAGGTTTTGTGGCTGAGTTTACTGGCAATGTTATTAGAAATTTAACGATGGAAGGCCGTATGACTTTATGTAATATGGCTATTGAAGCAGGTGCCCGTGCAGGCATGGTCGCACCTGATGAAAAAACCTTTGCCTATATAAAAGGCAAAGAGTTTGCACCTGATAATGAAGATTGGCAGGATGCTGTCAGCTACTGGCAGAGTATAATCAGTGATGAAGGTGCGGAGTATGATGAAACAGTCGTACTGGCTGCTGAAGATATTGCACCACAGGTGACCTGGGGAACCTCTCCAGAGCAGGTGATTGCAATAAATGCTGTCATTCCAGGGCCAGACAGCTTTGATAATGAGATCCAGAAACAGGCCTGTGAAAATGCATTGGCGTATATGGATCTTGAAGCAGGTACTGCATTAACAGAGATTAATCTTGATTATGTTTTTTTAGGTTCCTGTACCAATGGTCGAATTGAAGATTTTCGTGCCGCTGCAGACATGGTTAAAGGCACTAAAGTGCATAAAGCTGTTACAGCAATTGCGGTACCTGGTTCTTTTTGGGTAAAAAAACAGGCTGAAGATGAAGGTCTGGATGAGATATTCAAAGCAGCAGGTTGGGAGTGGCGTGAACCAGGTTGTTCTATGTGCCTGGCAATGAATGGTGATCAACTTGAAGATGGTCAGCGTTGTGCTTCTACCTCAAATCGAAACTTTGAAGGACGTCAGGGCAAAGGAGGGCGAACTCATCTGGTTTCTCCCGTTATGGCCGCCGCAGCTGCCGCAGCAGGTCATTTTGTTGACATTCGTCATAAATCTTCAGTATAAGGAGTCAAAAGCAATATGAAAGCGTATAACAATCATAAAAGTATTGCAGCTCTGCTTAATCGCAGCAATGTTGATACCGATCAAATTATACCCAAGCAGTTTTTAAAAAGAGTGGAGCGCAGTGGTTTTGGCGTACATCTTTTTCATGACTGGCGTTACAATGATGACGCCAGTGATAACATGGATTTTGAACTTAATAAGCCTGCTTTTAAGGGCGCTAAAATTCTGGTTGCAGGAGACAACTTTGGTTGTGGCTCCTCCCGTGAACATGCTCCCTGGGCTATTGAAGACTATGGTTTTAATACTATAATTTCAACTAGTTATGCTGACATTTTCTTTAACAACTGCTTCAAAAACGGCATTTTAGCCATTGTCGTCAATAAAGATGTTCTGACAAAATTAATGGCTGAAATCTCTGCCGATGAGGGTACTAAATTTGCCGTCGATTTGGAAAATCAAACGATAACCACAGAGAATGGCACGGCAATTAATTTTGACATTGATCCCTTTCGTAAAAACAATCTCCTTAAAGGGCTGGATGATATCGGCATGACTCTCCAACAGAGTGATAAGATCGACCTTTTTGAAAGCAAACAAAAGCAGCAATTGCCCTGGCTTTGGAAAACAGCTTGATCCAGTAATTTATCAATAACTTAATATCAATCGGTTAAATATGGAACAGACATCCCGCCATATCCAGATTATGGATACGACTTTACGCGATGGAGAGCAAACGCAGGGCGTTAGTTTTTCTGCAGATGAAAAGCTTGAAATTGTAAAAGCTCTGGTGGCAGCTTTACACATCGATCGTGTCGAAGTTGCATCCGCACGGGTCTCGGATTATGAAAAAGAAAACCTGGTACATATTAATCAATGGGCTGCAGAAAATGACTTCATGGAGCGCATTGAAGTACTCGGTTTTGTCGATCATACTCTGAGTGTCGACTGGATAGTTGAGTCTGGCGGCAAGGTGATCAATTTGCTCACTAAAGGCAGTTGCAAGCACTGTAATGAGCAATTAGGCAAAACTCTGGAAGAACATGTGTTTGATATTAAACAAACACTGGACTACGCCTTTTCCAGAGGGCTTAAAGTCAATGTATATCTGGAAGACTGGTCTAATGGCTATGCAGATAGCCCGGAATATGTTTTTGATTTAATGGATGCCCTTAAAGACACTGGTATCAGTCATTTTATGCTGCCTGATACATTGGGTGTGATGTCTCCCGATGAAGTTTATGACAGCATTAAAGACATGGTTAGTCGCTATCCTCAAGTACAATTTGACTTTCATCCGCATAATGATTATGGACTGGCGGTTGCCAACGCTATGTCTGCAGTAAAGGCTGGCGTTAGCGCAATACATTGTACGATTAACTGCCTTGGTGAACGAACAGGTAATGCTTCATTGGCTGAAGTTGAGGTGGTTCTACGTGATAAAATGAATGTCCATACATCCATAGATGAAAGCAATATCGTTCGTGTCAGTAATATGGTGGAAAATTTTTCTGGTAAATGGGTCTCAGCCAATGCCCCCATTGTGGGTGCTGATGTCTTTACTCAAACTGCGGGCATTCATGCCGATGGCGATCAAAAAGGTGGCCTGTATAAAACACGTCTCAGCCCCGAACGTTTTTCCCGCAAACGCAGTTATGCATTGGGCAAAATGAGCGGTAAAGCCTCACTGGCTAAAAATCTGGAAGAGTTAGGTTTATCCTTATCAGAAGAAAATCAGGTTAAAGTTCTTGAAAAAGTACGTCAACTGGGTCGTGCCAAGCAGAAGATCACCTTGCATGATTTACCATTTATTATTTCTGATGTTATGGAAAGTCATGATTATCACCATATCAAGCTACTGGATTGCGCCATTCATAGCAGTTTGAACCTGGATTCCACAGCCAGTATTTTACTTGAGATACAAGGAAAAAATTATCGTTCTGCAGGATCGGGTAATGGCGGTTTTGATGCCTCTATTGATGCTTTAGGTAAAGCTTTGCTGCAATTTGATTACAAATTGCCAAAATTAATTGATTTTGAAATTCGTATCCCTAAAGGTGGTAAGGCCAATGCGTTAACAGAGTGCATTATTACCTGGGATACAGGAGAGAAACCTATTAAAACCCGTGGTGTTCACGTGAATCAGGTATTTGCTGCCATCAGTGCTACGATTCGTTTGATTAATATTCAGCTGCATGCATTGAAAAAAAATCAAGCAAAAGCAGCTGATTGAGGGACTGGTTCCCATAATGATGGAAAGCAGCTACTCATATCAATTAAGAATCAAATGTGACCAGATTACTGACTCACTCTAGGCATATTACGCAGCTTTTCGACCACTTTGTCGCCAAAGGCATCAGTACTTATCATGGTGACGCCACTATCAGGTTTGGATAAATCAGGTGTTGAGAAGCCATCACCAAAGACACCCTTCATGGCATTCCAAACATTATTGGCTTCTTCCTTCATATCAAAGCTGTTTTCCAGCATCATAGCCACAGAGCCTATCATAGAATATGGGTTGGCAATGTTTTGTCCTGCAATATCAGGTGCTGAACCATGAGAGGGTTCATAATAGGCTTTATCGGGTCCAATACAGGCTGATGGCATTAAGCCCAGTGAACCTAAAATACCACCAGCCTGATCACTTAAAATATCACCAAACATATTTTCCATCACCATGACATCAAATTGAGCGGGATTCAGACAGAGTTGTGTTGCAGCGGAATCAACCAGTTGATGCAGCACTTCAACTTCAGGATATTCTACAGCCACTTCTTCTAATACTTCATTCCATAGCACACTGGATTTTAGGACATTACTCTTATGGATATTATGTAATACTTTTTTACGAAGCATCGCCAGTTTAAACGCTTCGTGCAGAACACGACGGATTTGATCTTCATCATATTCCAGAGTTTCATGAACATAGCGAAGCCCTTCATCAGTTATGCCCATTTCTTTGTGACCAAAGTACAGGCCACCAACGAGTTCTCGAACCATTATAATATCAATACCATCACCGATGATTTCAGGCTTTAATGGCGAGAAGTGGATTAACTCTTTAGGTAAATATACCGGACGGAAATTTGCGTAAGTGTTATAACGTTTTCGCAATGGTAATAAGGCACCACGTTCAGGCTGTAATTCTATGGGAATATTTTTTGATTCTTCATGAGATAAGCCTATAGTCCCTTTTAAAATAGCATCTGCCTGATCACAAATAGCAATGGTTTCATCTGGAAATGGATTGCCACAGTCAAAATAAGCACTTGCGCCAAACAAAGCAGGCATTAGTTCAAAGGTAACGTCATTGCGTTGCTGAACTAACTCTAAAACTTTAACCGCTTCTTTCATTACTTCAGGTCCAATACCATCACCAGCCAGTAATGCAATTTTGTAGTTTGTCATGCTCGATTCTTCCTCTTGCAAATAAAAGCGTTAATGTACCAGAAAGAAGCTATACAGTACACAAAACAATCAGTCTTTTTCAATAGATAAGAATCTCAAAAACAAGTGTTATTATGATCAAATCATAGGATAAATATGAACTTCGGATTGTACGAAATGAAGGCGGGGTGTAAAGCTTTATTAAAGTATCCAGATATTTTGCATCCATCAATACTCATATATTAATAATTGATAAGGAAAAATCCTTCCCAATTAAGGGAAGGATTAAAGAAGGCAAATTTAGTGGATATTTACCTTGACTGTTTCTGGTAATTTTTTTGCAGTTTTAGGAATGGTTAAATCTAGAATACCATCGGTATAATCGGCTGCAATGTTACCTTGATCAATATTGTCAGGTAAATCAAAATGTCTGACAAAAGTACCGTGAAAGCGCTCTATTCGATGTTGTTTTTCATCCTTGGTTTCTTCTTCAGATTGACGCTCACCTTTTAGTGTTAGTACACCATTAGAAAGAGAAACATCAACATCTTCTTTTTTGACTCCAGGGAGTTCAGCTTTAACATGAAATGCTTCTTCTGTTTCTGTGATATCAGCCAGTGGTGCCCATTCAGATGAAGGCTCATCGGAGGATTTGGTTAGCATACCAGTATGATAACTATTCAAAACATCATCAATTTCCCGAAAAGGATTCCAGCGAGTTAAGGTCATCTCACACCTCCTTACCAGTTTTCTGGTTCTTTATTAACACAATCGGAGACAAGTTTAAATATTTCTATTTACGCCCTCTCTACTTTATATATAGCACTACAAACATTAAAACCCAATGTGTAATGCTGATCTGGATCAGGTAAACAGCAGATTTTTTTCATTTATTTTAAAGCTAAATATCAAATAATGAAAAAAAACCTATGATTAGATTAATAAGCTTAGGAAGTGTCATGAAAGAAAGAAGACTGGCAGTTAAGATAATGGCTTTTGTCATGGCTGGAGGCGAGGGTAAGCGCTTGCGACCGTTGACAGAAAAGCGTTCTAAACCCGCAGTCCCTTTTGGAGGACGTTATAGGGTTGTGGATTTTGTTCTCAGCAACATGGTTAACTCAGGTATTCGTGCCATTTATTTGTTGGTGCAATACAAAGCCCAGTCATTGATCGAACACATTCGCAAATCATGGACTATTTCACCTTTGCTTCCTGACCAGTTTGTCACCGTCGTACCACCACAAATGCAAGAAGGCACATCATGGTTTATGGGGACTGCTGATGCAGTTTATCAAAACCTCAATTTGCTCAAGGAACAACGACCCGATATTGTGGCTGTGTTTGGTGCTGACCATATATATCGCATGGATATAAGTCAGATGGTGTGGTTTCATCAACAGCAACAGGCCGATGTCAGTATTGCCGCAATTCCAGTACTTATTAGCCAGGCTTCTAATTATGGAATCATTGAGGCAGATATCAATGGACGGATTAATTGCTTTCAGGAAAAACCTGAATGCCCTTGTGCAATGTCACCAGATTCCAATAAAGCCTTTGCCTCGATGGGTAACTATCTTTTTAATGCTGATGTGTTAATTGAGATCCTGGAAAAAATGCACCAGCAAGGTAAAACTGATTTTGGGAGACATGTTTTGCCGCAACTGCTTAAGAGTCACCGTTTGTTTGCTTATGATTTTTCATCGAATGAAGTGCCAGGTATTAAACCATATGAGGAAGCAAGTTACTGGCGTGATGTTGGCACACTTGATTGCTATTTTCAGGCTCATCAGGATATGCTTGGAATAGAACCCAGATTTGATACCTTTAATCCACACTGGCCTATTTTTTCTGGTCACTATCAGGGGCCTGTGGCACAGGTCATCGAAGGGCAGATAATCAATAGTCAATTGGGTGCTGGAGCTTTTATCAATCAGGCCAATATCCATAACAGCATTATTCGCAGTGAAGCTGTTGTGGAATCTGGAGCGGAGCTTCATGATTGCATTATCATGGATTATGTAAGAATATGCAGTGGTGCACGTCTGCGACGGGTTATTGTGGATCGACACAATATTATTTTGCCTGATACAAAGATAGGCTATAACTCAGAAGAAGATAAACGTCGTTATCATGTGACCTCATCTGGACTGGTCATAGTACCATCAGGCAAGGTGAGTTACTTTGCCCGAAATTCAAGAGACTGATTGAAACCTGCCATTGAACTTTTTGCATTGAGTGTATTCGAATGCCATTTACCCTTAGAACAGGCAAAGTATATCAGGTGATCTACTAGTAAGACTCGGGTTCACCCTTTATATTAAATCAATTGACAGCCTTTTTGTAGGAAATTCTTTATTTTACGCAGGCGAATAAAGTAATAAAATTATACTAGCTCCGCAACACATTATTTTGAGAGATTCACGCCAATAACTTTTAAGTTGTCAGCATTGATGTGTGGAATATCTGGATTTAATAGTTTCTAATTCTATTAAGAAGACTGTATGTTTTTATCAAAATCATCAACTTCAGAAATAATCACCTATATATTAATATATTTGTCTTTCTATGCTTATTCAACTTGTTTTGCCAGTGAAAAAATAACATCTGAGAATTACTTGTATGGACAGTCAAAATTAGAAGGACCTCTATTCTCATATGATGATTTACTACAGGTCGAAGAGCATTCAAATAAATTCTACGGCCCTGTGAAAAAAAATGAAATCATCTGGGATATTGCAAGCGTGTTAAGACCCGATAAAAGTATACCCACTGTGCAAATGGTCGTAGCCCTTTTTAAACAAAACCCTGATGCATTCCAGAAGAATAATCTCAACGGTCTTTTAACTGGTGTGACACTGGTCGTGCCGAACAGAGAGCAGGTTAATCAACTATCAAAGCCTGAAGTGGATAAAATATTTTTACAACACTGGAAACAATGGAAACAGACTCAAGCAAATATTTCTAACACGATTAGTCGCACCAATGGAATAAAAGCCAACAACATTAGCACCGCACTTAAAACCAATGACATGATTATGTCTCGCAATAAAACGATTATCGCTAAAAACAAAGTAATGATGTCAAAAATTGAAGGCCTGTTAAACAATATTGAAATACAAGGTGTAGATCAACAGAAAACAATTCAGCATAATGATACACAAGTTTCAGAAAAAGCCAGTATCTCTACTGAAATCATCGCACTTCCCCAAACTTCCGATGAAGTAAAATCATCAAAAATATCTGCACAGACAGATAATACGATTATTGCAACTCAACAAAAATCAAAAAGTACTCTTGAGGATGAAATTCAAGCTCCTGCTGAAGAAATTCCTTTGCTTTGGCAAGAGATAAAATCAAGCATCGTCAATGCCATAGCTTCGAATCGTTCAATCAAACAACAAATCTCAGTCGTACTTTTTATTTTTCTTTTCTTTGTCATTATCTTCTCTTTATTTTTATATTTTATAAAAAAACGGGTACAAATAAAATCTATAACGTTACCGATTTCATTTAATTTGGAAGAAGTTCACTCCATCGAAGAGGGTGTGTTTAAACCCATAAGAATGATTAAAAAATATCCTCATTTACGAAAAGTAGAGATGAACCTCAGTGAGATTATAAACCCCTCTAATATAAGAAAATCTTTGGGTAAAAAGCAGCTAATAAAAGATAGTATTCCAAGAAATAAATCAACAGGAATACTTGAAAGAGTATTTGAACAAGATTCAGATATTGCCAAAAAAGAAAAACCATTAGTAAAAGTTTATCCTCAAAAGTTCAAAGGAGATCAAGCTAAGACGGCACTTACATCGACACCTGCACCACGACCACGAAAAAAAATTAAACCCAATGTTTCATCAACACCAGTCAAATCAATCATAGAAAAAACAGGTAATGTGAAAGTTGATGCTTTTTACGAAGCGACTCAATCAGATAATTTAACCTATGAAATGTTGGCTCAAGAATTTGAGACCATTAAATATAATGAAAATATTAATATTTTTATAGAAGAGACTGAGCAATTGGCCTCCAGCTTGACTGTTCAGTCATCTACTTTGAAGGCAGGAAGTAATAGAATTGAAAAATTGGTGCAATTTCAATTATCAATACAATCACTTCAAGAATTATCAGAACTGATTCAGGCCAGACAGTTAAGCCATTTCACTCAAATTGTTCTTGAATTTCTGAGTGAAATTATTGATGGCAAAATTAAAATATCCAACCGGGACATCTGGCGTTTATTATCTGTCGTAGATTTCTATCATCGCTATATTAATTCAGTAAAAATCAACCAATATTACAAACTCAGTGTTTAATGTTGGAATGTTTTTTCCCTATCAAAAAAACATTATTAATCAGAATGTTTATTTAATATTGGATAATAAACAATATCAATAGTAATGGCTTCTTTGGGTTTAGAGTATTCCTCTTCACAAGCCTCAATTGCCAGGATGTGACTGGCTAACATGGGCAACTCTTTAATTAAAGGCATGTACCCGAATAACACCATGGCACCAAGGTTGTAGAAAAGATGAGTTAAGCCAATTGCCAATGCCATTGGGCTGTTCAAAATTATCGCAAATAACAAAGTGGTAGAGCAGGTTCCTACATTAATACCCAGGATCAGTGGATAAAAACAGGTAGTACTGCACTGTGTATTTCTGGCGACTGGCATTATGTTGTAGATTACACTGCTGGAGCTTTGCAGCACGAGAGAAGTCCAGATACCCGTTAATAACACTTTATTCTTATTTTTACCCAGTTGATTTGCCCGTATTCTTTTATTTAAAATACGGGCAATCAGGGGATCAAAAATAAGTCTTAATGAGATAATAAAAAATTTCATTAACACGACTGTTATCATTAGAAACACCACTAGGTTCACGATAGCATCATTGCTAATCTGCGGCCCAATATGACTGAACAGTGTCCAGTTGACAAATGGTTCTGAAACGGGTGTCCAGACATGGGATGTCTGTGTAAGCCAATTGACTGAAAAGAGACTCAGTCGGCCAAGATAATCAGTTGTGATCTGTAAAGGAAAAAATAATCCAAAGGCAATCATGTTATTAAAATAATTCAGGGAAGATGTATTGGTCATGCGGCGATAATCACAGACACCACACTCTGGAAGTGTTTTAATCAGGCTGCTTCGAATACTTGTACCTACATTGGCCCCCAAAACAAAAAATATTCCAGATTCAAATGGCAGTCCAGCTGCCACCATCAAGGCTATAATGGTGATTGCAATACTCGACGACTGCAGTAGCGCAGTTAGTATTACACCAAGAATAATAGTGTAGAAAGGACTGGACAGTGTTTCCAGTAAAGAATAAGCATATTCACTCGATTGAAAAAATTGTTCAAAGGACAGTAATAGTAGATATAAGCATAAAACTAATATAATAAATAGGACAATAAAGAATAAAACCTTTACCAACATAGATAATTTATTTAAATATATTTTCATTCTTTACACCTTTGACGTGATATTGGTCTAATATCCAAAACTATTTACAAGAACAGTAAAAAGGCATGTTTTCTAATTTCTAATACAATATTAGCATAGAAAACAAAAAAACCCGTAGAAGTTTTAGGTATATCCCTATTATCTATTTAAGGCAACGTCATTCAATGCATTTTTCAATCTATCGATCAAAGTAGTGTTACACCTTAGTCTTTTGTTTGAAACTCATGTGTTGAGGTAAACTGTACTATGAAGCAAGAAGCACCAGAAAGACTTCTAGAAACTTCATAGATTTTTAAATATCATTCTATAGTTTAATTATCCTATATTTTTGCCCAAGTGAAGACTATAGACAGAGGTAAATCAGCACTCAGATATATTATAGGCTTCATCTTATTCAAAGTTCAGATTATTGGTTCTCTATTTTTCTGGGAAAATTGTCTGTCATATCTGTTTTCCTATAATGCATCATACCAACGATAGTAGAATCTGGTTTGACCCTATCTTTGATAGATGCTTTTTGTCATTCAAGAGAAATTGGAATCACTTTGTCAGCACTGTGTTGATAGTGACTAATTTCATTAAAGTTCAGATAGCGATAGATATCATCTGCCATGGTATCAAGCTCTGCTGCATAGTGCATATACTCATCCACCGTTGGCAGTTTACCCATGATTGCTACCACTGCTGCTAATTCAGCAGAAGCCAGGTAGACATCTGCGGCATCACCCAAGCGATTTGGAAAGTTGCGGGTTGAAGTAGAAACCGCGGTACTGTTTGGTGCAATACGAGCCTGATTTCCCATGCATAATGAACACCCTGGCATTTCAATACGTGCTCCAGCAGCACCAAAAATATTGTAATAGCCTTCATCGCTTAATTGCTGTTGATCCATTTTGGTCGGTGGTGTAATCCATAAACGAGTCGGCACTGCTTTACTTGTTTTTTCAAGTAATTTTCCCGCGGCTCGAAAATGGCCAATATTGGTCATACATGAACCAATAAAGACTTCCTGTATTTTGGTACCAGCTACTTCAGACAGAGGCTTTACATCATCTGGATCGTTAGGGCAGGCGAGTAAGGGTTCTTTGATATTATCGAGATCAATTTCAATAATATCTGCATATTCAGCATCATTATCAGCTTGCAACAACTCAGGATTTTCCAACCAGGCTTGCATTCCATTGATGCGACGTTGAATGGTGCGAGGATCACCATAACCTTCAGACAACATCCACTTAAGCATAGTGACATTGGAGTTGAGGTATTCAATTATTGGTTCTTTATTTAATTTAATGGTACAACCTGCTGCGGAACGTTCTGCTGATGAATCTGACAATTCGAAGGCTTGTTCAACTTTTAGATCAGGCAGACCTTCGATTTCAATAATACGCCCAGAGAATACATTTTTTTTGCCTTCTTTGGCAACGGTTAATAGACCTGTCTGGATTGCTGCATAAGGGATGGCATTGACCAGATCACGTAAAGTAATTCCTGCCTGCAGGGTGCCTTTGAAGCGTACCAGTACTGATTCAGGCATATCTAAGGGCATAACGCCCGTTGCGGCAGCAAAAGCCACCAGACCAGAACCCGCTGGAAATGACAGGCCAATGGGAAAACGTGTGTGTGAATCGCCTCCAGTACCGATGGTATCTGGAAGTAACATGCGATTGAGCCAGGAATGAATGACACCGTCACCAGGCTTTAATGAAACACCGCCACGGGTCATAAAAAAATCAGGTAATGTATGATGGGTGTTGACATCAATGGGTTTTGGATAAGCGGCAGTGTGGCAGAAGGACTGCATGGTTAAATCAGCCGAAAAGCCAAGGCAAGCAAGATCTTTTAGCTCATCACGGGTCATAGGGCCTGTAGTATCCTGTGAACCGACTGTTGTCATTTTGGGTTCGCAGTACATTTCTGGTCGAACACCTGAAAGCCCACAAGCTTTTGCCACCATTTTTTGAGCCAGCGTATAACCTTTACCTGTATCATCGGGATCAACAGATGAGCGGAATAGCTCAGTCGGCGGCATATCCAATGCTTCACGTGCACGGGCTGTTAAAGCACGTCCAATGATCAATGGAATACGTCCGCCAGCTCGAACTTCATCCAGGATAACTTCAGTTTTTAATTTAAACTCTGCAATAACGTCATCAGTATCATGAGATTTTACCAGACCTTGATAGGGGTAAATATCAATAATATCTCCCGTTTTTATTTTGCTGACATCCAATTCAATGGGTAATGCACCAGCATCTTCCATTGTATTAAAAAAAATAGGGGCAATTTTATTACCTAAACAATAACCTCCAGCGCGTTTATTGGGTATATAGGGGATATCAATGCCCATGTGCCATAACACAGAGTTTGTTGCTGATTTTCGAGACGAGCCTGTACCGACAACATCACCGACATAAGCCAGGGGAAAGCCTTTGTCTTTCAGTCTATTGATCAGATTGATAGGGCCTGTTTGACCAGGTTCATCAGGTTCAATTCCTTCACGAGGCATCTTTAGCATCGCATTGGCATGTAAAGGAATATCAGGGCGTGACCAGGCGTCAGGTGCAGGAGATAAATCATCGGTATTGGTTTCTCCCGGAACCTTAAAAACGGTAATGGTGATTTTTTCTGCTAATTTGTTTCGTGACGTAAACCATTCACCCGCAGCCCAGGATTGTAATATTTGTACCGCATGTGCATTGCCAGAATCGGCTTTTTCCTGGACATCGTGAAAGGCATCAAATATTAATAATGTGTGAGACAGAACCTTAGAAGCTATTGGTGCAATTTCTGTATCGTCTAATGCTTCTATTAATGGTTGAATATTATAGCCACCCAACATGGTACCTAATAGTTTCGTTGCATGTTGCTTATTGATTAGGGGCGAAGTTGTTTCCCCCTTGGAGATTGCATAGAGAAATCCAGCTTTTATATAAGCGGCCTCATCAACACCAGCGGGTATACGATGAGTCAGTAAATCAAGAATAAAATCTTCTTCACCTGCAGGGGGATGTTTTAACAGTTCAACCAGTTCAGCGGTTTGCTGTGCATTTAACGGCTGGGGTGAAATTCCTTGCTCTAAACGTTCCTGCACATGCTTTCGATAGTCAATCAACATAATTATATCCTCAATTTGTAATAACGCTTTTTATTCTTTTGCTTCGGGGTATGAACGAATAGGTTTTCCCGTATAGAGCTGGCGTGGACGACCAATGCGGAGTTGATCGGCCTGCATCATCTCGTTCCAATGTGAAATCCAGCCAATGGTTCTTGACATAGAAAAAATGACGGTGAACATGTTCATGGGAATGCCAATGGCCAGAAAAATAATGCCAGAATAGAAATCAACATTGGGGTAGAGGTTTCGGCTTATAAAATACTCATCTTCCAGAGCAATTTTTTCCAGAGTCATGGCAACATCCAATATTTTTTCAAGTTGTGTATCACCCGAATGATGTTCCAGTATTTCATGGCAAACTTCACGTATCAGCTTGGCACGTGGATCATAGGTTTTGTAAACTCGATGTCCAAACCCCATTAATCGGAAAGTATCATTTTTATCTTTAGCTCGTTTAACATAGTCAGAAATTGAATTATCCGAATTAACAATATCTTGTAACATTTGGATAACGGCTTCATTTGCACCACCATGAGCGGGTCCCCATAATGTTGCAATACCAGCTGCAACCGCTGCGTATGGATTGGCTTCAGAGCTGCCAGATAACCTGACGGTTGATGTTGATGCATTTTGCTCATGATCAGCATGCAATAGCATGATTAAGTCCAGAGCTTTGGCGTGAATAGGTTTGACTTTATAAGGTTTGCTTGGTACCGAGAACATCATATGTAAGAAATTCTCGGTGTAATTCAGTGACGCATCGGGATAGACAAAAGGCAGGCCATTGGCATATCGATAACTCCAGGCAGCAATAGTGGGCATTTTTGCTATTAGGCGATGGGCTACCACTTCTCTGTCATAGCTGTTGCGAATATCACAGTGATCATTATAGAAAGCAGATAATGCACCAGTGACTCCGACCATAATGGCCATTGGATGAGCATCACGGCGGAAGCCATCGTAAAATTTCTTTAATGCTTCATGAATCATCGTATGCTGGCAAATCATATCAGTAAATTCATTGAATGCCTTATTATAGGGCAGCTCACCATAAAATAATAAATAACAGGTTTCCAGATAGTTACTATTTTTTGCCAGCTGTTCAATCGGGTATCCACGATAAGCAAGAACACCGGTTTCTCCGCACATATAAGTAATCGCACTTTCACAACTGGCTGTTGACATAAAGCCAGGATCAAAAGTGAAAAATCCCATATCTTTATAAAGTGAGCTTATGTTAATAGTGGGTGGACCAATGGTTGGTTCTAAAACTTCCAATTCTATTTGTTTTCCAGTCTCATTATCAGTTAGAGTCACTGTTTTGGCATTCATAAAATTCTCCATTATTAATCATCGTCTCACCTACAAATAGATTATTTAGCAGGCTGTTATTTATTTCCTGATACTTGAAGTATTCCCTTTCCTAGTTCTGCAGGTGAGCGCACGGTGTGGACCCCTGCTGCTTCAAATGCGGCAAACTTTTCATTTGCAGTACCTTTACCCCCGGCAATAATGGCACCTGCATGTCCCATTCGTTTTCCTTTAGGTGCTGTAACTCCAGCGATATAGGCGACGACAGGTTTACTGACATTGCTTTTTATAAATTCTGCTGCTTCCTCTTCGGCAGTACCACCAATTTCACCCACCATCAGGATGTATTCTGTCTGTGGATCATCTTCAAATAAAGCTAAAGCATCAATGAAGTTGGTTCCAGGAATTGGATCACCGCCAATGCCGATACAGGTGCTCTGTCCAAAGCCAATATCGGATGTTTGTTTAACACATTCGTAAGTCAGAGTACCGGATCTTGAAACAACACCCACTTTTCCAGCTTGATGAATTGAGCCAGGCATTATACCAATTTTGCATTCATCCGGAGTGATGATTCCTGGACAATTTGGACCAATGAGTCTTACTCCAGCGCTGTCAGCAATCATTTTTGCTTCCAGCATATCCAATGCTGGAATACCTTCAGTGATACAAACAACCAGTTCAAGTCCTGAGTCAATGGCCTCAATAATAGAGTCTTTACAAAATGGGGCAGGGACATAAATAACACTGGCAGTGGCCTGTGTTTCATCAACTGCATGACGAACGGTATCAAACACAGGCAGTCCCAAATGCTTCTGCCCCCCTTTACCTGGAGTCACACCACCAACCATTTTTGTGCCGTAATCGATAGCTTGTTGAGAATGAAAAGTTCCTTGCTTACCCGTAAAACCCTGACAAATAACTTTGGTGTCTTTGTTAATCAATACACTCATATTTATTCTCCTAAGCGTTATTCACAGCTGCAACAATTTTATTTGCTGCATCTGTTAGGTCAGTAGCACTCAGTAGGTCAAGGCCACTATTATCTAAAAGAGAGGTTCCTTCTGCTGCATGGTTGCCTTCTAGACGGACAACCACTGGCACATTAATATTAACTTCTCGAACTGCGGCAATAATGCCTTCTGCAATCAGATCACAACGGACAATACCACCAAAGATGTTCACCAGAATTCCTTTCACTTTGCTATCGGAAAGAATAATTTTTAATGCTTCAGCGACACGTTCAGCAGTGGCTGTACCTCCCACATCAAGGAAGTTTGCAGGATCACCACCTTGTAATTTAATAATATCCATTGTACCCATGGCCAGTCCAGCGCCATTGACCATACAGCCTATATTACCATCCAGAGCAACATAGTTCAGCTCCCATTCTGCAGCACGCAGCTCTCGCTCATCTTCTTGAGACGCATCCTGAAGTTCTATTAATTCAGGGTGACGAAATAGAGCGCTGTCATCAATATTTATTTTGCCATCCAGGCATAATAAATTTCCTTCCTGAGTGACCACTAACGGATTGATTTCAACCAGTGTTAAATCCTTTTCTACAAATAATTGACCCAGGCCGATGATGATTTGTACAAACTGTTTTATTTGTGCGCCTTCAAGGCCAAGGGCAAATGCCAGTTCACGTCCCTGATACGGCATGACTCCAGTGACTGGATTTATTTGAGCTTTAAGAATTTTTTCAGGCGTTTTTTCTGCTACTTCTTCAATGTTCATGCCGCCTTCTGTGGATGCCATAATGGTAATACGGCGAGTTGAACGATCCAGTACTGCGCCCAGATATAACTCTCGGTCAATATGACAGGTTTCTTCCACAAGAAGAGTGTTAACAGGCTGACCTTTTGCATCAGTTTGAAAAGTAACTAAGTTGGTTCCTAAAAGAGTGTCTGCTACTTGCTTTGCTTCATCGGGAGTATCCACCAGTTTTACACCACCCGCTTTACCACGACCACCAGCATGGACCTGTGCTTTAACGACGACTTTATCTGTACTTAAAGATTCTGCTGCCGCTGCTGTTTCTTCTGGTGTTTTTGCTATTTTACCTGTTGGTGTTGGCATACCATAGTCTTGAAAAAGAGTTTTGGCTTGATATTCATGTAAATTCATATGATGTTCCTTTTAGAATTGTACTGATTTTTATTTTTTTCGGTTGACAGAATGAATTGCTCTGTTGGTAACGGCCAAAGCAGCCTCATGGATGCTTTCTGAAAGTGAAGGGTGTGCAAAGATAGTTCGGGCAATATCTTCTGAGGTGTTTTCACTTTCCATTGCAATGACAGCCTGGCCAATCAATTCAGATGCCATAGGACCGACAATATGGACACCCAGAACACGATCGTTTTGCTCATCAGCCAGTATTTTTACAAAACCTGATGCTTGATTCATGGCTTTTGCCCGGCCATTAGCGGCAAATGAAAATACGCCTGAACGATAATTAATGCCTGCTTCCTTGAGTTGTTTTTCAGTTTGACCTACCCAGGCAATTTCCGGGTGGGTATAAATAACCCAGGGGCAGTTATTATAGTCAATGTGTGGTTTCTGACCGGCAATTCGCTCTGCAACTGCCACACCTTCTTCTGAACCCTTGTGTGCCAGCATGGGTCCTCTGACGACATCACCAATGGCATAGATGCCTGGGATATTGGTTTCGCAGTTATCATTAACATCAATGCGATTTCTTTCATCCATTGTTAAATTAACATTATCTACTGCAATTCCGTCCGTATTGGGTTTACGTCCTACCGAGACAATCAGTCGATCGACGGTCAGTTGTTGTTCACCTTTCTTGTTGGTATATTCCACTAACAAGTCATTGTCATTGAGTTTTGTCTGAGTGATACGGGAACCCAGTCGAATATCCAGTCCCTGCTTATCCAGTTCTCGTTTTGCTTGCTTGGCCACTTGTGTATCTGCAGTCGCCAGAAAATCATCCATGGCTTCGAGAATAATCACTTCAGCTCCCAGACGCCTCCAGACACTCCCTAATTCAAGACCGATGACTCCTGCACCAACAATCCCTAATCGCTTTGGAACACTTTCCCAGTTTAAGGCACCTTCATTATCAACAATACGGTCATCCGTCAGAGGTGCACAGGCTAATTCAATGGGTGATGAGCCTGTTGCAATAATAACATTTTCTGCCTGGTACACAGAGACTTTTTTCCCATCCAGCGGCTCAACACTGACTTTTTTATCGTTCAGTAAAGTACCTTTGCCTTGCAGCCAGGTGATCTTATTGGCTGTGAACAATTGCGCAATGCCTGCGGTGAGTTCAGTCACTATCTTATCTTTGCGCTCAATCATTGCTGCAACATTCATTTTTACATTTTTTACGGTTATTCCATGTTCAATGCTGTGCTTGCTTATGTGCTCAAATTGTTCTGAATCTTCTAATAAAGCTTTAGAAGGAATGCAGCCGACATTCAAGCAGGTTCCACCCAGGGCGGGTTTTCCGTCTTTATTAATCCATTTATCGATACAGGCTGTTTTCATGCCCAGCTGGGCACAACGTATTGCTGCGACGTAACCAGCGGGGCCCCCGCCGATAACAATGACATCATATTTATCGGCTACTTGTTTGTCAGGCATAATTATCTCCTATATCTCTAATAAAATTCGTTGTGGATTTTCAACCAGTTCCTTAATTGTTTTAAGAAACAGAACGGCACTTTGACCATCGATTATCTGGTGATCATAGGACAGTGCCAGATACATCATCGGCCTGATAACCATTTCATCATTTTCAACAATGACCCGTTTATTAATACCATGCATACCAAGAATGGCACTTTGTGGAGGATTTAAAATTGGGGTCGAAAACAAAGAGCCGAATACTCCGCCATTGGTAATAGTAAAAGTGCCACCACTGAGGTCCTCCATACTTAATTTGCCTTCTTTTGCCTTGAGTGCATAAGCTGCAATATCAGATTCAACCTGAGCCATACTCATATGTTCAGTATTTCGCAAGATAGGGACCACAAGACCACGAGGTGATGAAACAGCAATACCAATATCACAATAGCTATGGTAAATAACATCATCCTTATCGATGGATGCATTGACTTCAGGAAAACGTTGCAAGGCAATTGAAGATGCTTTAACAAATAATGACATAAAACCAAGACGGGCATTGTGTGTTTTTTCAAACAGCTCCTTGTATTGATTACGCATATCCATCAGCGGCTGCATATTGACTTCATTAAATGTGGTCAACATGGCGGTAGATTGAGTGGCTTCACGCAAACGCTCGGCAATGCGTTTACGCAAACGAGTCATAGGTACTCGCTCTTCAATACGACCATCGCTATTAACATCGTTATTAATAGAGATAGATTCGGTGCTGGTCGATAAACTGGATTGAAGGGCTGATTGAATATCCTCATTCAGAATTCGACCGTTTTTACCAGAACCTGTAATATCAGCGGAAGTTAAATTATTTTCTCTTAATTCCTTACGAACCGCTGGACTGGTTTGCGCGTCAACGGGTGTTTTTGTATCTTCAACAGAACTTTCTTCAGGCATAGTAGCAGGACCATCTGAATGTTTCTTTTTGCTCACAGTGCTTTCTTCTACATAACCCAGTAACTGTTCACTGATGACTGTTGCACCATCTGCTTCAACAATGGACTCAAGTACACCAGTGATTGGTGATGGAACTTCAAGTACGACCTTATCGGTTTCAATTTCAACAAGAAGTTCGTCTAATGCAATTTCATCTCCTGGTTTTTTTAGCCAACTGATAACCAGTGCATCTGCGACCGATTCCGGAAGAATGGGTGTCTTAATTTCAACTGCCATTTAATTCTCCTATGGACATAAATCCATTTACTAACAACATAATCAATAATGAAATAATCAATATATGCAGTATAGAAAAGATTATTAGAATAACAAACAGGGTTTATTAATAATGAGTATTTATATTTTGGGTGGTTAGGAATGATCGGTTTATTTATCAGTATAAGTATTATTATATTTATTTTTCTTAATATAGAGAAAGTTAATGCTTTGTATTGAACTCTTATATTTAACCGTATTAGTTGCTGAGGGAAATAAATAGTTGTGCTAGATTATTGTTTTGCAACTCCCTCTTATTCCCCTTGTTAAACAAGAGGAATAAGAGGAAACAATCAGGAGTCACCTAATGGTATTTGATTTATCCAAACAAAAAATTATTTATACTTTAACGGACGAAGCACCTGCATTAGCAACCTGCTCATTTTTGCCAATTGTCAGGGCTTTCTCCGCCCGTGCTGATGTCCTGATAGAGGCCAAAGATATCTCTCTGGCAGCACGTATTCTTGCCAGTTTTCCTGAGTACTTATCAATGAGTCAAAAAGTACCAGATGCTTTATCTGAGCTGGGTGAACTGGTTAAAAAAGCAGAGACTAATATTATAAAAACACCCAATATTAGTGCTTCTTTACCACAACTCAAAGCGGCTATTAAGGAGTTGCAATTACAAAACTATAATCTTCCGAACTATCCGGAAATGCCAAAGGATGAAGTTGAACAGAGAATAAAAGATCGCTATGACAAGATAAAAGGCAGTGCTGTTAATCCTGTTTTACGTGAAGGAAATTCTGATCGCCGATCACCTGGTGCGGTAAAACACTACGCACAAAACAATCCTCACTCAATGGGTGAGTGGCAAAGTGACTCAAAAACTCATGTTGCCAGTATGGAGCAGGGTGATTTTTATGGCAGTGAAAATTCTATGACCCTGGAAAAAACAGGTCAATTTAAAATTGAACTCATTACTGATGCAGGAGAATCTTTATTATTAAAAGATTATTCTCCTTATCTGGAGGGTGAAATTATTGATACTGCGGTTATGAGTAAACAGGCTTTACGCCGTTTTTTAAGTGAACAAATTGAAGACGCTAAAGAAAAAAATATCTTGCTATCAGTTCATCTTAAAGCAACCATGATGAAAGTGTCGGATCCCATAATATTTGGTCATGCTGTGTCAGTTTATTTTCAGGCAGTTTTTAATAAACATCATGTTGTTTTTAAACAGCTTGGTATTAGTGCTAATGATGGCTTAGGTGATTTATTAAGCAAGCTTAAAGAGTTACCAGAAGAACAGGAAAAAATCATCAAAGCTGATATTCAAGCCTGCTATGATTCAAATCCTGAACTGGCAATGGTTAATTCAGAACAAGGTATTACCAACTTGCATATACCCAGTGATGTTATTATTGATGCATCAATGCCAGCGGCTATTCGCTCATCGGGAAAAATGTGGGGACGAGACGGCCAGCTGCATGACACCAAGGCTATAATTCCTGATCGTTGTTATGCAGGCGTTTACCAGGAAACAATTAATTTTTGTAAAGCACAGGGTGCATTTGACCCAACGACAATGGGGAGCGTTCAAAATGTCGGTTTAATGGCACAAAAAGCAGAAGAATATGGCTCACATGATAAAACTTTTGAAATTTCAACCAGTGGTTTTGTTCGAGTCGTGGATGAAGACAATCATTGTTTATTAGAACAAATAGTTCAACAAGGAGATATCTGGCGTATGTGTCAGGTTAAAGATGCACCCATTCAAGATTGGGTAAAGTTAGCCGTTAACCGTGCCAGAGAAACACAATTACCAACAATCTTCTGGTTAGACAGTCAACGGGCTCATGATGCCCAGTTAATCGTTAAAGTCGAACATTATCTCAAGCACTATAATATATCCGAGTTGGATATTCGTATTATGTCTCCCACAGAGGCAATTTATTTTTCACTGAGTCAGATCAAAGCAGGAAAGGATTGTATTTCAGTAACTGGTAATGTTTTGCGAGATTATTTAACGGATTTATTTCCAATCCTTGAATTAGGAACCAGTGCTAAAATGCTGTCCATTGTACCGTTAATGAAAGGTGGAGGCTTATTTGAAACGGGAGCGGGTGGCACCGCACCAAAGCTCGTAGAACAGCTTTTATCAGAAAATCATTTGCGTTGGGATTCATTAGGTGAGTTTCTTGCTCTAAGTGTTTCTCTGGAACATGTTGGCAATACTTATGACAATAATAAGGCGTTGATTTTGGCACAAACTCTGGATCAGGCAACATCCAGATTTCTAGAAGAAAATAAATCACCCTTATCTCAAGTGGGTGAGCTGGATAACAGAGGCAGTCACTTTTATCTGGCTTTATATTGGGCTCAGGAATTAGCAAAACAAGTTGAGGATACCGAGTTACAAACTTATTTCAAAGTATTAGCCAATAAATTAGCTGATGAAGAACAAATGATTGTCTCTGAGCTTAACTCCTCACAGGGAGGGGCTGTTGATCTAAGAGGCTATTTTCATCCTGATAAAAATCTCACAGAACAGATTATGTGTCCTAGTAATACTCTTAATGCTGCGTTGGCACTATGATTTTTTCCTATTCTAATAGAATGCTATGCTCTATGAAAAAAGATAATAGTTATTATTAGAAAATTAAAAGCAATCCAAAAGTCGCATGATAACTGGTTCTCAAGCGATCTTTTTTTTTATTTTTTATTTTAGCTATTGAACGACAAATTATTGGATGGAAATATATTCATTATCAACTTACTATCATAGTCATTAGTAGCTGAATGAGAATATTTATGACTTGTGATAGTACAGATGTTTTGCTGGTTGGCTCGGGTGCGATGAGTTCTACTCTGGGTTCTTTACTGAAACAACTCGATCCATCATTGAATATAATGATGGTGGAAAGGCTGGATGGGGTTGCACAGGAAAGCACTAACGCATGGATGAATGCTGGAACAGGACATGCGGCTTATTGTGAGTTAAATTATACGCCACAAGTTGATGATGGTAGTGTCGAAATAGATAATGCGCTTAGCATTAACTCCAAATTTGAAACAAGTCTACAATTCTGGTCATTTCTGGTTAAACAAAAGTTTTTACCAGCACCTGAAAATTTTATTAGTCCAGTACCTCATATTAGTTTTGTCTGGGGTGAAAGAAATGTTGAATTTCTAAAACAACGCTATCAGAAACTCAGTTCAAATCACTTGTTTTCTAATATGGAATTTAGTAGTGATCCTGTTGTTTTAAATGACTGGATGCCCCTTATTATGAAAGGGAGAGATCCACAACAAAAAGTGGCAGCAACACGTATTAATCATGGTTCAGATATCAACTTCTCGGCACTCAGTCTGGGAATGACACAATATCTGCAAACGCATGATAACTTTAAACTATTATTGGGGCATTCAGTAAAAGAATTAAAGCAGGATAATAATGGTCGCTGGGCAGTAAAAATAAAAAATGTCAAAACTGGGCTTTTCTCAGATATCAGTGCCCGGTTTGTTTTTCTTGGTGCAGGTGGTGCAGCGATAAAATTATTGCAAAAATCAATGATTCCAGAACACAAACTGTATGGTGGATTTCCTGTCAGTGGCCAATGGCTGGTCTGTAAAAAACCAGAAATTGTTAAACAACATAAAGCAAAAGTGTATGGTAAAGCACCTGTTGGAGCCCCTCCAATGTCTGTCCCACATTTGGATCTGCGTATTATTGATGGTGAGGAAGCCTTGTTGTTTGGACCTTTTGCAGGTTTTACAACACGTTTTATGAGACAAGGTTCTATCCTTGACTTGTTCTCGACTATAACACTTGATAATATCACTTCAATGTTAAAAGTGGGTCTTGATAACCTGGAGCTGGTTCGTTATCTTATCAGTGAAGTGCTGCAAACACGAAAATCCCGCATTAATTTATTACGTGATTATTTCCCTGACGTAGATATTGATGACTGGCTTCTGGCGACTGCTGGACAGCGAGTACAGATCATCAAGAAACACCCAGATAAAATAGGCACCCTCAAGTTTGGAACAGAGGTGGTGACTGCATCTGATCGTAGCTTGGCAACCTTGTTAGGTGCATCTCCTGGAGCATCTGTTTCTGTTGATGCCATGTTGCAGGTGATCAGTGAATGTTTTCCTGAACAACTGGCCACAGAGCAATGGCAAACTAAATTGAAACAAATGATACCATCCCATGGTGAATCATTAATTGAAAATAAAAAATTATCAAAAGAAATACGTGAAGACACAATATCTACGCTTAAACTTAATGCCATTTAAAATTCTGTAAATAATAATCTTCTGTAAATAGGATAAAAAAAACCCCAAAAAAATAATTTAATGGGGTTAAGGGATACCTAAAATATTTTAGGTTAAGAGTGATTTGGTGTAAATATATCGCTTAATTTATAGCCCAAGTGCAGCGCCAATTAATTTTGTTTGTGCATCAATGTGCATTTTATGACTGCCTTCTGCTGGAGCGGCCATTTCAGGTCTGGATGCAACAATAAGTGGTAAAGATATTTTATTGCTGATTAATAAGTTTGATATCCTAGGTTGAATGTTTAACCATGCTCCCTGGTTTAATGGTTCTTCCTGACACCAGATACATGTTTTAGCATTGCTATAGTGCTTTAGAATTTCTCCCAGAGTTTCATCTGGTAATGGGTATAATTGTTCGACACGGATAAGTGCGACATTTTTTAAATTTTCTTTCAGACGTTTATCCAGCAATTCATAATAGATTTTGCCACTGCAAAGTACAATTCGTTCGATTTCTTCAGGGGCTAGTGTTTTATCTGTTTCATCTATGACCGTTTGAAATCCTGCATCGGTATATTCCTCAATGCTGCTAACGGCAAGAGGATGACGCAACAAGCTTTTAGGTGTCATTACAATCAATGGTTTGCGATAACGGCGTATCATTTGTCGTCTCAACATATGAAAAACCTGAGCGGGTGTTGTGGGAATACAAACCTGCATATTGTTTTGAGCACAAAGTTGCAGGTAACGCTCAAGACGTGCTGATGAATGTTCAGGCCCCATACCTTCATAACCATGTGGTAAAAGCATCACAAGGCCACTTAATAAGCCCCATTTTTGTTCTGCCGAACTGATGAATTGATCAATCACAACCTGAGCGCCATTGGCAAAATCACCGAACTGAGCTTCCCAGATAACCAGTATGTCGGCTTCTGTTGTGGCATAACCATACTCAAATGCCAGTACGGCTTCTTCAGATAATAATGAATCAATGACAGTAAATGAAGATTGATCTTCGGTGACATGTTGTAGTGGAATATAACTTTCACCTGTTTCCTGATGGTGAAAAACTGCATGGCGATGAAAGAATGTACCACGACCACAATCTTCACCAGAAAGTCGTATAGGAAAACCCTCCTGCAATAATGCGGCATAGGCTAGATTCTCACCAAAGCCCCAGTCAGTGGCTAATTCTCCTGCAGCCATTTTTGTCCGTTTGTCAACAATACTGTTAACCCGTGCATTCATCTTAAAACCATCAGGAGTGGAGGTCAGCTGCTTGCCAAGGTCAGTGAATCGTTCTTTGGTTATTATAGTATTAGCATGACAGTCCCAACTGGCATCTTTAAATCGACTCCAGTTAACTGGAAACTCCTGTTCAAGTGTGGATTTCTCCAATAAGTGGGGGACAGTTGGTACGCCATTATCTAATGATTCACGATATTTCTGAATTAAATCCTGTACTTCACCTGGCTGAATAATTCCAGCTTCGATGAGTTGTTGTGCATAACGAGTCTTGGTGGTTTCCAGGGCTTTTATTTTATTGTACATGAGCGGCTGTGTCGCGGATGGTTCATCTGCTTCATTATGTCCATGACGACGATAACAGACGAGATCAATAAAGACATCTTTATTAAATTTGTTACGATAATCGACAGCAATTTTAGTGATATCAATAACGGCTTCTGGTCGGTCACCATTGACATGAAAAACAGGAGCATCCACCATCTTTGCTAAATCGGTACAATACTCTGAAGAACGGGTATCACTGATGGTACTGGTGGTGAAACCAATTTGGTTATTAATGACTATGTGTATGGTTCCATGAGTTCTATAGCCGCGTGTTTGCGACATATTCAGGGTTTCCATGTTCACTCCCTGTCCTGCCAGAGCTGCATCACCGTGTATGACGACTGGAACCACCTGTTTTCCTGGATTTGAATGTCGTCGATCCTGTCTGGCTTTCACCGCACCTTCTACAACGGGGCCAACAATTTCAAGATGTGAAGGATTAAAGGCTAATGCAAGATGTACAGGTCCTCCAGGTGTTGACATATCAGAGGCAAATCCCAGATGATATTTTACGTCTCCAGTACGGCCATTATTATTAAAATTACCTGCAAACTCCTGGAATAAACGCGCAGGTGATTTACCCATAATATTAATTAAAACATTTAAGCGTCCACGATGCGCCATACCAAGTACTATTTCATTGACGCCCTTGGTTCCAGCATGTTGGATCAGTGCATCCAGTAAGGGAATAAGACTATCACCACCTTCGAGAGAGAAGCGCTTCTGACCAACATACTTAGTGTGTAGATAGCGTTCAAGACCTTCTGCCGCAATGAGTTTTTTCAGAATGTTTTTTTTGTCATCGGATGAAAATACAACATGGTGTTTACGGTTTTCAAGACGTTTTTGTAACCAGCGCTTTTCTTCTACACTGGATATATACATATATTGAGCGCCAATAACCTCACAATAACTATGCTCAAGTTGTTGGATGATCTTATTCAATGGCATTTCATTTTGAGCAAATAACGAACCAGTAAAAAATTCTTTAGATAAATCACTTTCTTCCAGATCATGGTATTGAAGTGTTAATTCTTGTATTTCAGATGTACTTGAACTTTTTATACTGACTTCATTAAGAGGATTCGTGATGGCTTTTTTATGTCCGGAAAAACGATAGCTATTGATCAATTGTAATACTTTGACTTGTTTTGCATTTTTTATTTCTACCGAGCACTGCTCGACTTTATTTTCTTGCTGGTGGTAGGGCAATGGCCTGTTTTCCAAGGCCAGTGTTTTAAAGTGAGCTCGAATGTCAGAATGAATGGCTTCTGCTTTAGAGTCAACTTGACCTAGATTTGCAAAGAATGACTGCCACCTTGAGGGGATTGTTTCAGGTTCTTTTAGATAGCTTTCGTAGAGTGATTCCAGATAGACTATATTATTACCATCCAGCAGCGAATCATCATAAATATCATTAGTACTTGAATCTGATTTTGAATTTATTTTATTCATCTTGAATCTTCTGAGTAAAGAGCCTTAATGTCAGTGTCGGTATTAAAAAAGTGTTCATAGAGTATAAAAATCAGGTGTTCTATTAATATACGGAAGTCACATAAAAAATGGATATTTTTTAGAACAGTAATTTAGTTATAATCTAGCACAACTTTTTACTTGCCTCAGTAATTATTGCTTATGAAGGTCAAAGATCAATACAAAGCATTAACTTTTCATATAATAATCGGAGGAGGCTATTCAGCCATCGTTACACCAGAAATCTCCTCTGGCGTTTTCTCAGTATGGAATGAGTGAGTGAATCAGGTTTTTATCCAGCTTATGTGGCATTAAATTGGCGTGAAAAAAAGTATGAATATATCCAATCTTATCTAAAGCTGGTAGAGAGCTAGCAGAACTTAGGCCATGGCTTAGATATTAAATGCCCAACTTTCATAGTTCCAGATGCAGTTTTTAATTGACTGACTGAATTATGATGAAAAAAGCCTATGGCTGGGACAGTGGTGAGTGTTGGTTTAGGCTTTTCTTTATGATAGATATAATCCCAATATTATTTTGATTGAGCAAGAGCTTTCAATGATTTCAGTCCCTTTTTTCGTTTAGTATGGAGTACTGCAATTTCTCTTTTCATCATTTTTCGCATGCTTCCCTCAGGTTGCACTTCATATTTTTTGATCAGTTTCTTTTCTTTCTGTTTAAGTATTTTAAGCAGGGCCTTTAGTTCTTTTTCATTCTTGAGGCGTTTCTTTTGACTCATATTAAAAAAGTCGGCTAATTGTTTCAAAAGTTTTTGATTACTCATGCAGGAAAAACTCCATATAAGTGTAAGAGGTTGATTATTATTCTATTGTTCTTTAATTTCATTCTAATTACTCTCATTATCTAATAAAGTTGCACGTTTTGCATCACTTAAATCATGATTAGCTAATAATAAAAGTGTCACCCATTAGTACTAGTACCTAAATAGATTAGCTTAGACCCGTTGATTATTTTCATTAATAAAGCAAGGCTGAGGCTTATTATGTATTAGAATAATGTTAAATACTTATTTAGTGTGCGTAATTAGCATTATTAGTTGGGAATTAATCCCGCTTTCTATATGATATTTTCCTGATGTCTATCAGACATATCCTATAGAAATAATTACTGGATGGCTTACACTTAAGAGATGTCCTGTGTTAGTACTGATATTATTTATTTAAAGATAATTGAATGTATCTGGAGAGATTAATGAACTGTGAGAAAATGCACGAATCAATTTTCTTTTAATTATAAGAAAAGTATTCAACATCAATCAATACACTCCTGCCAATAATTAAGTGACTTGTAAAACTAAACTCATTTCTCATGAAGTGGTTTAGCCTTCGAAATAAAATCTACAATTGTCTTATATCAATGGATTTCAGCAAAATATGATAAAAAAAATATTTTTACCCACAATTCTATTTGTTCTTGCCTATGGTTTTTGGATCAGTCCTGACTTTAAGGAAATATCTTCAGGTGTGGCTATTTTTCTATTTGGTATGTTGTTTTTGGAAGAGGGTTTTAAAGCCTTTACGGGTGGTTTACTGGAAAAACTGCTGCAAAAAACAACCAATAAATTGTGGAAAAGTGTCAGTTTTGGCGTTGTGTCCACGACGCTGATGCAATCCAGTTCTCTGGTGTCAGTAATTACTATTTCATTCCTCAGTGCAGGATTGATCAGTCTTGCTGCAGGTATTGGTATTATTTTTGGTGCCAACCTTGGGACAACGACAGGTGCCTGGCTGATTGCTGGTTTTGGACTTAAAGTTAAAATTTCTGCTTACGCAATGCCTATGCTGGTCTTTGGCATTATCTTAGTTTTTCAAAAGTCAAAGCATCTTAAAGGGCTTGGTTATATTCTTGCTGGTTTAGGCTTTCTTTTTCTTGGTATTCATCATATGAAAGAAGGCTTTGAGGCGTTTAGAACAACCATTGATTTGAAAGCTTTCTCTGTGAGTGGTTATCCTGGGCTGTTTTTATTTGCCTTTTTAGGTATTGCTGCAACGGTTATCATGCAGTCAAGCCATGCGACATTGGTTATTATTATTACGGCTTTGTCAGTTCAACAAATAACCTATGAGAATGGTCTGGCTTTAGCAATCGGTGCAAATGTGGGTACAACCATTACTGCAATTATTGGTTCTATGAGTTCAAATGTGCAGGGTAAGCGATTAGCTGGAGCTCATCTCATCTTTAATATGGTCACAGCTCTTATTGCCATTTTATTTATTTATCAACTCATGGCAGGAGTCGATATTATTTCCAGTGCGGTTGGTATCGCATCGGATGATTTTACACTGAAACTAGCGGTCTTTCATACTATTTTTAATACCATCGGTATTTTGGTAATGATTCCTTTCACTAATCACTTAGTTAATTTCCTTACCCGAATTATGCCAGAAAAAGTGGTTTCTGTTGCCACGCCAAAATATCTGTCAGGGGCCTCTGGAGCTATTCCAGATGTTGCCATTGAGTCTGTTCGTAAGGAAATTACTCATTTGTATGATAATGCTTTTACCATTATTGCCCATGGTTTGAGTTTGCACCGACATGATATACTTTCTGAACGTGACTTTAATGAAATTATCAATGATACTAACAAACCTATACCTATTGATATTGATAATGAATATAATCGCAATGTAAAAGGACTTTATAGTGAGATTGTGTTATTTATTAGTCGTGCACAAGCGCAGATGACCTCGGAGCAAGGTGAAGAATTATTTAAGTTGCGTTCTGCTGGTAGAGACATTGTTGAAGCCATAAAAGATACCAAGCACCTGCATAAGAATTTGTCTGCCTATATCGTTTCAGATAATTTATCCATTCGTGATGAATACAATAAAATTCGAATAAACCTAATGTCTATCCTGAGAAGTCTGGATGAAGCCAGGGAAGGTGGTGATATTCTTTCACTGGACAGTCGCAAGCTTGAAATCAAATTAAATGATACAACAGCGAATGGTACGCTTGAAAAACTCATCCATGAAAGCAAAATCAGTGCTGAAATGGCAACGTCTCTTATGAATGATATATCCTATGCTCATGATGTTGAAAAAAATCTGTTACAAATGGGTGAAATTTTATTTGCAACGGGCGATCTGGATATGAAATTAGCGGAACGCAGCCTTGCTCTTGATGAGGATGAAATGCAGGAAATTCTGGACTCACAACAGGACACACAAAAATAGAGATATATAATGAAAGCACCTAAGCTGTTAAAAGTTGTCAATAGATTCTTATCTGCTGGTAAGGAAAAACAATATGAGCATACAAAATGCTTCAAAGATATTTTAAAAAAACTTAAGAAAAAAGAAAATTCTCTTAAGGATAAACTTAAAAAAGAGACTAATGAAAAAAATCGGAAACAGATTAAAAAGGATTTAGCGATAGTGTGTGCTCAACGCAGAAAGGGCATAAAAGCCATTAAAAAATTGAAAAGTAATGGTTAAACTGTAGAGACAATAATCACTTTTTTTAAGTTATGAGTCATATCAGTATCACCTGAGGACTCATTTAGTATAGTTTTAACAGATAAAAATTATTTCTTGTTTAAATTAAATTTTTATTAATATAAGAGTTGACTCACATCATTGCAATAGGTTAGAGGTCAAGCGTATATTAAAAAAAACAAAACAAAACAAAACAAAAAATAATAATAAAAAAAATCAAATTTCTTTTTCTCTTCATCTATGGACAAAAAAATGCGAAAAAAACCTCAAATTGCCACCATGTTTGGAAAATCCCCATTTAAAGCTCTACAAGCACATATGGGTATTGTTAAAGAGTGTGTCTTAGAAGTTCCGTTACTATTTGATGCACTGATTAAAGGAGAACAACAAGCTCTGACCAGTCAACAAGAAAAAATATTTACCAAGGAAGAAGAAGCCGATATTTTGGTTGATGAATTACGTATTCATTTACCGAGAAGTTTATTTATGGCTGTGGATAGACGTGATCTTCTGGATTTATTAAAGCTTCAGGATAATATGGCAGATACTGCTCAAGATATCGCTGGTTTAATGATGGAACGAGATATGTCCGTGCCACAGGAAATGGTTGAGCCGCTTCAGGCGCTAGTTCAACGTTGTGTTGATGCCTGTATGCATTCAGCAACAATTGTAGAACGAATTGATGAGTTAATTGAAACAGGTTTCCGTGGCCGTGAAGCATCAGATGTTGAGACAATGGTTGAACAACTGAGCAGTATCGAAGATGAAACCGATCAAATGGGTCGTGATTTAGTCCAGTTATTATTTTCAATTGAAGATAATATGAAACCTGTATCTGTTATGTTCTGGTACCAGTTGATTCAGTGGATTGGAAATTTAGGCGATCATGCTGAGGATGTTGGTAATCAAATGC
Organism: Gammaproteobacteria bacterium; assembly: GCA_016744395.1. GTDB lineage: Bacteria > Pseudomonadota > Gammaproteobacteria > GRL18 > GRL18 > GRL18. The sequence goes on from JADGEK010000008.1 coordinate 56,562, forward strand.
GTCTTTTGATTGCTAAATAGCACAAACCTCTGATACACAAAGTTAATAAATTATTTTACAATTTTAATAGGTATATATAATGGAAATTATTTCAGAATGGGGCTCTGTTTTTATGATAATGGCCGTCGTTTTCGGCTTTTATATGACATGGGGAATTGGTGCGAATGATGTGGCTAATGCGATGGGTACATCAGTTGGTTCGGGTGCAATTACAGTTAAACAAGCGATAATTATTGCGGCAATATTTGAATTTGCTGGTGCATTCATCGCTGGCGGTACAGTGACCAAAACAATACGTAAAGGGATTATTGATCCCAGTTCGATTAGTGGAACACCTGAAATACTGGTTTATGGTATGCTTGCAGCGTTGCTTGCGGCAGGAATTTGGCTGATGGTTGCCTCTGCAAGAGGCTGGCCTGTGTCAACGACTCATACGATTGTCGGTGCTATTGTCGGCTTTGCTATTGTCGGTATTGGTGTTGATGCAGTAAACTGGGGTAAAATTGGCGGAATTGTTGCCAGTTGGATTGTTTCTCCAATTATTGGTGGTACTCTCGCTTTTCTATTAATGATGAGTATTAGAAAACTAATTATTAATACCGAACAACCGTTTGAAAATGCTCGAAAATGGGGACCGATGTACGTCTTTTTAGTGGGTTGGATCGTCTCATTGGTCACTCTTTTTAAAGGCCTTAAACATTTAAAGCTTGAATTTTCTGCACTGGAAAGTGTTGTGGCTGCCACAGTTATTGGTATTATTGTGGCATTCATTGGACGCCAAATGATTAATAAAGTGACCGTTGATGATGATGCGGATAAAGAATTTCATTTTGCCAGTGTCGAAAAAGTTTTTCTGCCAATGATGATATTTACAGCCTGTGCGATGGCTTTTGCTCATGGCTCAAATGATGTTGCAAATGGTATTGGTCCGCTTGCTGCTGTGGTTGACATCATTCAAAATGAAGGTAATGTGGCGCAAAAGTCAGGTTTACCTATATGGATACTATTGCTTGGTGGTGCAGGTATTGTGATTGGACTGGCAACAATGGGTTATAAAGTCATGCAGACTATCGGTACGAAAATTACTGAATTAACACCAACACGGGGTTATTGTGCGACTTTAGCGGCGGCAATCACTGTTGTTGTCGCTTCCAAAACTGGTTTGCCCGTGTCAACCACGCAAATTGCAGTGGGCTCAGTTATGGGTGTAGGGCTTGCTCGTGGTATTGGTGCGATAGACCTCAGAGTGATTGGTAATATTGTTGTCTCCTGGGTAATCACTTTACCTGCAGGCGCTATTCTTGCCGCTGTTTTCTTCTTCTTGTTTAAAGGAATCTTTGGTACTTCATGAGTGTTTTGTTTAAAAACTGAGCCCTTTAGTGATACCCAGATAATTAAGGGTGTCACTTTTCCAGGGGATTTAAATTTTAGAGCTTTATTAGTGACAGGGCCTCCAGGCTCGGGGAAAAGTACCTTAATCAGAAACTTGGGTGGTTGGTCTGAAGAGGGGTATGTTGATCTGTCTATGAATAAATGGTGGACAGCACAAAGTTTATCACTACGCCCACGTGAAATACATCTGGGGTTTCCTTTTAAAGATGTTAAGGAAGCATTGGCTGTTTTTGAACCACAATGGCTAGAAGCTGTCCCCCCTCTGCAATTGGATTTTGACAGAATTTGCATACCATCCGTTAAACGACATTTTTGGAATGTTGATTGGCATAAACGCTATGCTTTTGAAGTTATATTACCTCAAGCAGAAACATTATTAGAATGGCGACTTAAAAGAGCCAAGTCTGGTTCACATTATGTCGATAAAAATATTGTTTTAACTCAGATTGAACAACAATTGCATATTTATCGGGTAGCAGCCCAATACCTTCTTGAGCAAGGACTTTATGTTTATGTTCGTGAAGATAATCAGAATCAACCTCTGCGCATCCTTATCTAAAGACGGTTATATAGAACAGGTTAAATTAGTATGGTCAAAAATAAAATCAAGAAACGCAAAAGCCTTTTAAAATTAATAAAAATTGCTTTTTCTGACCTCGAACAATGCGAGAAAATTGAGCTCAATGATTCTTATAAGTTACCGAATAAAAAAATTATGTTTCCTCTGGAAAACTATCCATTGACAATACATGTAGGTCTGGATGCCCATGTATTGCATCTTTACCCAGAATTACCACTTGAAGAGAAAGAGGATAAATTTTCAGAACCAAATTATATCCTGTTTGATCCTGAGTATTATTATACTCGTATTACAGGATTTTATCGATTGAGTGATGATGATAAACTCATTTTAGGTTGTGATATTGCTGAACAATATGCTTATTTAAATACTTCAAAAAAATTACCAGAGCAACAACTGAGTATTGAAAACAATGAAGGGAAATTAGTCTTTAAATGTCGTCATCCTGAAACAGGGAGTTGTATTACACCTCTATTAAAGGGAAAAAACTTAAACCAAATAAATAAATGGAGAAGAGAAAAAGTTACGCGTCTGGCTGAAATATTGGGTGATCCAAAAGAAATATTATCAGCAGATGACGCATTAAAGCTTATTCATAAAGTTAATGTGATCATTGAAAATGAAGTCTATCGAGAAAAAGATATTCATGACCAACCAGGAGGTGTGCTTTCTATTCCTAATAAAATGAATAGTATTATTATTGGTGACTTACATACACAATTAGATAACCTTCTCACATTATTAAGCCAGAATAGTTTCCTATCAGAACTTGATAGCAAGAAAGCCTGTCTCATTTTTTTAGGTGATGCTGTACACCCTGAAATTAACAATAAGTATGATGAAATGGAAAGTTCCATGCTTATCATGGATATTATTTTCAAATTAAAAGTATATTTTCCAAATCAAGTGTTTTATCTTCGAGGAAATCATGATGGTTTTTCTGAAGAAATATCAAAAAAAGGTGTGCCACAAGGTTTGCTCTGGGAAAAGCAATTAAAAAAATCTCGTGGTAAACACTATCTGAAAGAAATGCAGCGATTTTATGATAATTTACCTTTTCTAGCCTATTCCAAACACTATATATGCTGCCATGCAGGTCCTCCAACTTCTGCGGTTAATTTACATGCTTTAGTCAATATCAAAAACTACCCCAAGCTCATTAAAGATTTAATCGATAGACGGTTACAAAACTCAAACAGAATGTCTGGATATAATAAGAGTGATATTAAAAAATTACGTCGTTGTTTAAATGTAGGGGATAATACGCCTTTTATTGTCGGTCATACTCCTATGGATGATGAAGCAACACTTTGGGAGAATGTTGGCGGGATATCTAAACACACTATTGTTTATGGTGGCAACACAGAGTGGGTTGGAGTCATTGTGCAAAACGGTAAAAATATGTATCCTTTAACGTATCCTGTTGAATCATTGACAGAGATTGTTAGTACTGAATTCAAAAAAATTAACCATTAATTATTTTCATAAGTAGGCCTATGAATGAACTTTTCAATTTTTATCAGTCTCTTAATTTTAGCTCAAGTGATATTGAACTAACGTTACGTTGTCTGTTTCAAATTATTTTACTGGGTTCTTCCGCTATTTTTTCTGGTTCTGAAACTGCACTTTTTTCGTTAAGCCGTATTGATTTGCAAAAATTAAGACAATCGGGGCATAAAGATTCAGAAAGCATTCATGCAATGCTGGATGAGCCAAGACGATTAATCATTTCAATATTATGTGGAAATGAACTGGTTAATATTGCCTCTGCTGTAAATATGACTTCAATTTTATTATTGATCTTTGCAGAACAAAATATTGGCTGGATTAATATCGTCATTATGGTTCCATTACTGCTGTTAATTGGTGAAATAACACCTAAGACAATAGCCGTCAATTTTCCTGTTAAATTTGTTTCGCGTGTCACATCCAAAATTTTACCTCGATGGATTGTATTTATTACGCCTTTACGGGAGGTAATCCGACTTATTTCTGATTATATTACCACTTTAATTGTGGGTGATGATGTTGACCGTCAAAATATTCTCCAGCCTGATGAGTTTAGAACTCTTCTGGAAGAAGGTGAAGAGACGGGGATCATTGATGCCACAGAACGGATCCTAATTGATAATGTTCTTGAAGCATCCGAAACAGATATTTCTCGTATTATGACTCCGAGTCCTCGTATTCTTCTTTTGAATGCTGAACTTCCTGTCCCTGAACTGATTGAAAAATTTCGTTCTCTAAAACATCCAAGAATTCCTCTCTATAAAGGGCACTGGGATAATGTGATTGGGTTTATTCACTCTGAAGATGTTTTGAAACTTATTCGCGGTGGTGGTGAAATGGATAAAGTGACTCTGGAGATGATTATGAAACCAGCAGACTTTGTTCCACCGACAAAAAAAATTGATGAAATGTTTGATTACTTCCAGGCACATAACACTCGTATTGCCATTATTTTAGGCGAATATGGCGAAGTCCTGGGGTTAATTACAATGAAAGATGTGCTTACCTTCATTTTTGGAGAAATCAGTGGAGCAATGGAAGGAATGGAATACTATAGAGAAGATGATGATAATAGTTATGTTGTTCCAGGTGATATGCGTCTTGCTGATTTTTATAATTTAACTAATTTTGATATTGATGATCCTGTTATGGGTACCATAGGCGGTGTCGCCTTTCGTTTGTTTGATCGTTTACCTGCAATCGATGATTTTACAGAAAATGATGGGTATAAGTTTACTGTTAAAGAAGTGAAAGGCTTACGGATCAGTAAAGTGCATGTATGCAAGTTGGATAGTACTAACAAAATACAATCCTTGGATGAAAGTGACAGCACTGGAGAAGAAAATGATGCTACAACTAATGTTTCCAATGATGTTTCAATCAGTGATGCTCATAACAAAGGTTCATTAAAACTTGATCAAGAAAAAGAACTCACTGATGAACAATCTGAAGAGACGGAGGTGAATAAATAATGGATTGGACTGTTGAGATTTTCCTTATCTTTTGTTTCCTTATCCTAAAAGGATTTTTCTCTGGCTCTGAAATTGCGATGGTGAATTCAGATAAACTCAAACTTCGTCATCAGGCAAAAATGGGTAATAAAGGTGCTCAACTTGTTTTAAAATTATTCAAAAAACCAGATATGATTTTGGGAACTACGTTAGTCGGTACAAATATTGCGACAGTAACTATCTCAACACTTGGTACTCTTATTTTTATCGAATTCTTTGGTTCTTCGGGTGATTTTGTTTCTATTTTGGTACTTACTCCTATTCTTTTGATTTTTGGTGAAATTGTTCCTAAGAGTGTTTTTCAGCAAAAAGCAGATACTTTAGTCACTATTTTAATTTATATATTGCGCTTCTTTTCTTATCTTTTTTATCCGCTGATTATAATATTCAGTGCAGTTGCTCGTTTTGCAACCAAAATTGTCGGTGGTGGTGAAACTCCGCAGAATATGTTTATTACCCGAGAGGAAATTCGGGTTTTATTGGATCTCTCAGAGTCCTCTAGCGACCCATCAACCATTGACCGTAAACGTATACGTAGAATCATTCGTTTTGCAGATACTACTGTGGGTGAAGCAATGATACCGTTAGCGGATGTGGTTGGTTTTAATGAAATTCGTGATATGAAGGAAGCCATTCGTGTTGTCATTAAGTATGGCTTTAATCGCTTACCCGTCTATCGTGGCAATATCACTAATGTGCAAGGCATGCTAACCCTCAGCACATGGGACCTAATGGATCTTGAATTAGAAACTAAGCCTATTAGAGATTATGTCAGCCCAACATTATATCTTTCCCCTAAACAAACCATTGATCAGGCTCTTCCACAACTACAGGCACGAGAAGATCATATGGCTGTTGTTGTTGATGAATATGGTTCTGCGGTTGGTATCTTAACGATGGAAGATGTCTTTGAAGAAGTTGTGGGCGAAATCGATGTGGGTTATGACTTTGAAGAATATAACCCTCGACATCGATTTTATATTGTTCATGAAAATGAACGTTCCCATTTGATCGGTGGACGTATGCCTATCTCTGAAGTTAATGATATTTTATATGTCAAATTACCTGTAGAGGAAGCACATACTATCGGTGGTTTTATTACCAGTCGTTTACGGACAATTCCTAAGGTGGGTGATGTTGTTGAAGAACAAGATTATAGACTCAGTGTATTAGAAGCAGATGAACGCACAGTAATAAAAGTTCGTTTCGAGCGTATGTAAATAGTCATAATTTAGACTGGTGATCTTTGACTGCAAATACTATTAGTAGTCACTACAATGAGACAGAAACCTATTATTAGTAAATGTCTCAATTGTATTTTTATTTATGGAAAAAAAATGATTGAAAATACTATGAGTTTAGAACAGCTGATTAAGGAAAACAAACAACTTAAATCGGAAAATGCTCAATTAATAGAGAATAATTCCGAAGCGATTAAAAGATGTAAGCAGGAACAATCTTTAAAAGCATATCAGGCAGAACTCATTCAGATGGAGAGTTACCTGGAAAAAACGGGTAAGAAAATGATTATTTTATTTGAAGGTCGTGGTGCTTCAGGTAAAGGAGGAACCATCCGTAGGGTTACACGATATATGAATGAAAAACATTATCGTATCGTTGCTTTAGGTAAACCGACAGAAGAACAAAAGAGTCAATGGTTTTTCCAGAAATATATTAATCACTTTCCACAGGCAGGTGAGGTGGTCTTATTTGATCGCAGTTGGTATAACCGTGCTATGGTAGAACCAGTATTGAATTTTTGTACAAAGTCGGAATATAAAAATTTTATGAGTGGTGTCTTAGGTTTTGAAAAAGACCTGGTTCGTCAAGGTACAATTTTGGTTAAATTATATTTTAGTGTCACAAAAGAAGAACAGGCAAGACGATTTATGAGTGATGGAGCTGATCCATTAAGACAGTGGAAATTATCAGAATTAGATGCTCAAGCACAGGAACGTTGGGATGAATTTACCAATGTTAAATATGAAATGTTGAAGAAAACTCATACCTCCTCTGCACCCTGGACTATTATTCGTTCCAATAATAAATATAAAGCACGACTTAATGCAATGAAAGTTATTTTGAATAGCGTTCCTTATGAACGTTTAAATTCTGGCCTGGACTTTGTACCAGACAGTAATATTGTCTATTCAGGTGCTCGTGAACTCGATCTTATGGAAGCCCAGAGATTACATAATGGTAAGTTTTTAAGTTAGAAATGAAATGTAGTCGCTAAAATGAGTCTTCTGCCAAATTAGGATACATAGGTTTGTCATGAGGAGAGGGAATGGCTAGCCTGGTCCAGCTCCCTCAATTTTTTAATCTAATAATCTAAATAGCTCTTATTTTTTTCGTGAAGTATCAGAAGAAATAGATAATATGGATTTTTCATCCAATTTGGGATCATCAATATTCCAACTGATTTTAAAGTTTAATTGATGTTTGGTTTCTGATTCAGATGCTGTAATTTTAAACCTTAATAGACCTTCAGGCTTGAGTGTAATTTCATCATCTTCATCACTAAATGTCATTGTGCCGTTTAAAATGCCTTTCTCAATGGATTTTAATATGGGTTGAATTGATTTAGCATCTTGTAATGACAAGTGTGAAAAAGTCTTTTTATTTTGTCTCATATTTCTTGTCCCTTAATTCAAGTACCATCGGCTTTAAAGCAGGTTGTAATAACTTTTGGGCAGCAATTTGGGGGGATACCCACTCTCGGCCTCGGTGTTTTTCTTCCCAGTGTTTTTCGTCAATCATGCATGTCACTTCCATGGGGTAGACGGTCACAGTGCAGGTAGCCTCCCACTTTTTATAAGCATAAACTCCAATAGGACTTACGGCAACTTTTCCTTTTATTCCTGCTTCTTCTAAAGCTTCTTGTTCGGCAGATTCACGAGGCGATAGTCCAGGTTCCTTAATGCCTTTTGGGACGACATAATGATTGTTTTTACTTGATGAGATGAGTAAAATTTCAAGTTTTCCCTTATTGTATCGATAAGGTATAACAGAAGATTGAGTATAATAATATGCGGGTCGTAGGCGTTGTTCTTTGCCATCAAACTCAGGGTATGGAAATTTTTTTGGTAAAGTTTTTGAGCGTATAATAGTGAGTAATTTAGCCGAGTTTTCTTTTATTTTTTTCCATTGGCAGGTTAATGATAAATGCGCCAATGATGCGGTTGTTAATAATTTACCATCATGAGGAACTGCAATTTCTTTATCACATAAATAGGTTAATAATTGCTCTAACCCAGGATTATGCCCAACTAATATGACTCGTTGTGTATTCTCAGGAACACATGAAAGTACGTCTAATAGATCATTTAATGTAGCTTCATACACTTTTTTATTATAAATAATGTATTGGTCTGTTTCACCCATTGCCTTCATCATTTTTTTTGCCGTTGTTCGGGTCCTTTCTGCGGGTGAACTTATGACCATATTGGGTTTTAATCCATTTTTGGCCAACCAGACACCAATATGTTGAGCGCCTCTTTTACCTCGATTGCTAATAGGACGATTAAAGTCAGTTTTGTTATTATTCCAATCTGATTTACCATGTCTCAATATGATTAATTCATATTTCATATCTCATTGCCCAATATTTATGGTGAAGGTTTATGATGAATATTTACAGTGAATGGAAGCTGTTTACATTAAAGTCTTTTTACAAAGTTCTGCTAATTCACTGAAATTGATGCCTCCATGGGCTTCATAAATTTTAGTTCCAGATAACATTGATAAGTAGGGTGTTTCATCAAGTTTGATTTTATCTTTTAGAAAATCCCAGTCTTTGTTCTGATAAAACGGACCAGCAGATTTCATTATTGCTTTGAGTAAATCTCGACGTTCCTCTAAATTAACTTCTGTCAGTGACACTGGGGCATTACTATTTCGTTGCCAGTTTAAGACAATAAAGGCTTCTAATGGCGAACTATGTTGAATACGTTGATTGCCATAAATTTCTTTAATAGGGACATCATACTTTTCTTCAATATCCCATAACTTTTCCTTTTCCATCGCCAAATAGGTGGTTAATTTATCTTTGGATAGTAATGAGTGTAATGCAGGATTGGCTGTAATGGTTCCAGGGTTAATTCGCGGAAGCTTTGGAATGCCAGCCATATTAATTTGACCAGAATTAGATGCATCATTTTTTGAAGGTCGTATAAAAAGTCGATCATTAGTCATATAAGAGATGCTTTTATCATTCATAAATTCTAGCATGAGTGTTGACTTACCACCTCCAGAAAAAGCGGCTATTGCAATGCCTTTATCCTCAAAGACTAAACCAGAGGCATGACATATTATCCAGCCTTGTCGCTGTAACCAGGCCATATATTGTGAATTGATAAAGTTAATGACTTGATTATCATTTTTAATGCAAGGTCCCGCTGCAATGATTGTTTCTTTACTTTGTAAAAAGACCATTCCCGTACGGGCTTTTCTAACCAATCGGGCATCTTGAAGATCGAATATTTCATCTTTACGACCCGTTTTTCCAGGTTCACGTTGCCAATCAATAAAAGTAATATCCAATTCAGGTGCATTTCTTTCTATAGCTATAAGGTTGATATCGGCAGAATTGTTATCACTAATGACATTGTAGCCAGAAAAGTAGTGATGTAGTTTGTCTATTAATTCTTTGGCGTTAGAGCGTAAATCTAATCGACAGTCGCCTATCTTTAAGTGCAGTACTTCAGAGACAAATGCTTGCTCCTGAATAAGTTCTTGAGAAATTGATTCTATTGTATGATTCATAATTTGACCTGTTTTGTTAACCAGTAAAGATGTCTTTAATTGGTAATTTATATTTAGATATTTGGTTAGGTTGTGTTTTTAAGACACTTTCAAGTAAATAACGTGAGCGTAGGTACATTGCTTCAGCCAATGTTTTATCCAGAATAAATCGGGTTGATGTGACAAATGAGCGTGCCAAACCAAGTGCCAAACGAATATCAAAGGTATTATCATCCATCTTTTTTGCGTATTGTTCAGTAAGGCTATAAAAAATTAACGTTGTTTCTAGTATTCTACGGCGTAAGGGCCGATCAAGCACCTGCAACCGGTAATTTGAAACCATGAAAACAGAGATGTCCTGAATATAATCCATATACTGTGAACGGTGTAAATCGATGAAGTTAATTTTCTCTTCATTTGCATCATAAATAATATTATCAACATTCAAGTCACCATGTATATAGACAGAGAAGGGGGCTGAGATGTATTTATCTTCAAAATCAGCCGCTTGTTTTATTAATGTGTCAAAATTAACCATCGAATGACCACAAATGGAGCTGTCTAATTGTATAAATTCAGGATGGATGGAGTACACAGCATCAAGACGTTTGTTTAATTGGTTAATAAATCCTGCTGAAATTCTCTTTGGCGTATAGGTCTCTTTCCAAATATTTTTTAATATTTTAAAGAGTTGTTTTCTGGTTTTATCTAATAAGGCCTTAGATTCAGTTAATAAAATTTTTTCATAAGTATAGCCAGATAAATGTTCAATTAATATTGATGCTGAATTCCCTTGTTTTTGATAATCAATAATTTTGGGAGCAAGTCCTGGATATATTTCATGCCAGTTTTCAACCTTATCTTTTTCTTCTTTGAGTTTTTTCTTTTCACCTTCTTTAAAAATAGCATCATAAATATTAGGCTTATTAACTTCTTTTTTAGCAGATTTTTTATCACTGCTTTTATCTAAGAGGTTGTGGGCTGTAATGCCTGAAATTCCGCTGCCAGATCGAGTTTCAGCAATAGTCTCGACATTAACCTGATCCATTGGAACTCCCCACCATTTTTTAATTGAATGATTAAGAGAGTTGTAACGTTGGGTACTGACTGGCTTTCCTAAATTTGAAGAAATAATTGTTTCGCTGATGTTTAATAGGATTTTTCCCATTTGTGTCAATGTATTCACAACATTAACAAAAGTCATTAATTTATTAACAGCGCTTTTAGAGGATGATTTTCTGGATAGTTTTTTAATATATTTTTTTTGTAGCGTTTGATTTATTTTTCTGAACTTATTGTCAATCTGACCAATTTTTAATGCCAATTGCGTGTTACCATCATAAATACTCAGTTCAATTTTACTGATCTGTTTTTTAACATCACTCAACATATCATTATATTTTTTTCTATAAATGTATTTGTTTTTATTTTCAGATTCAATATTGGAAACACAATGTCCACATAAGTCAGCGATTTCAGTTAAATTTGAAGCAATAGAGTCCAGTGCTTTCAATTTTCTATTAACATGTTCAGGCTCTTTGTTATCCGCAATAATACGGCTGCAAGTATTTTGTATGCGAACTCTTAAATTATAAAAGTAACCACTTCTGTCCAGAATTTGTTTACCAACAGCATGGGATGGTTTTTTTAAATACAGTTGTAAGTTGGTTAGTTGCATCGAAACTTCAGAAATTAGAAATTGTAAGTTTTCATTTACTTCATTGTAGATATTCATAAGTGCTTCATTACTCCTATATAAACGGGAGCGTTTTTACTAAGTTTGTTTATGCATTCTTTTAAGGAAACAGGGTAAAGAGGTTGGTGGTCTAAATTCTCTAGATCGAGCCATAGCACATCTGCCTGACGTTTGTCAGGATGTGAACCTGCTTGTGGGGTGTAATTATCATCTACGCTGCAATCAAATAAAAACTCAACCTGGTGTCTGATTTTTGGCGGATCACTTTTGTGAGCTTTAAAATAATCACCAACATAGGCCAGTCTGTTTATTTGAACATGGGTGCCAATTTCTTCAAGACATTCTCGTTGTAATCCTTGCTCAAGAGACTCTTCAGGGGCATGAGCGCCTCCAGGTAAGCCATAAGAACCATCAGTTTTTTTCAGCACTAGAAGTTTTTTATCTCTGATAATAATAGCTCGTACAGTATTACGAATTGTATCTAAAAGATTTTCCACAGCAAATCCTATTCTCCATGACAAAGCCTGAGTATCAGTTATAAATTACATAATCTGAGTGTTAAGTCAGGTTCAAAAACTTTTATAAATGGATAATCACTGCTTATACCCAAAACAAGTTTCTGTGGATGAATAATTGTGACTGATGCACCGAGACCTCGAACAATCCCTTCTTTCTTTCGAGTGTTGATATCTAAAGAGGTATCACACTCAAAATTAATGATGCCTTTACGCAACATCATACGTTGCCCATAATATAAATTTCTGTGCCCATGAACAATAGCATTGATACCTGAATTATGCATCATCAGAGCGCCTTTTTTGCTAAAATGACGCTCATAATGACGATACTTTGTCCGGACCATGTTTCCTAGTGGTCCATAATAGAGGTTAAATTGATCGGATTTTAGCTTTTTTCTAAATTGTTTGTTGATTTTTTTAACACCATGCTTGCGAATCATTTTGGCACCTAAATCATCAACACCCGCATGCACAAAGAAAAATGATCCTTCTTTACTGGTTAATTTGAGATGTTTAAAGAACCAGTAAAACTCACCTTTTGGATGTAAAAATAATTCTTTCCATTTTTCGACTACGGCACAGATTTGTTTGAGTGTAATACCTTCTTTAGCACACCATTTTTCAAAATTATCAATTTTTTCAATGGTTCTTTTCATATCTTTTTTTATAGCAGCCTGGGAGACTTGTTTTTTAGCAATATCTGGAAATTGATTTACCCAATTTTTTGATGGAAATAATTTTTTCCGGCATTTTTTTATATCAGGCGTTTTATCTTTCTTACCTTTCTTGCTCTCTTCTTTTAAGTAGGTGTCATAAATTTCTTTAAAGAGTGACAGTGGCTTTAAACCCATTCGAACAAAAAGGTGTTCAGTAGAGGGCTTTTTTTTCAATGATAATGAGAGAATACCAATTAAAGTTCTTATATCATGGTTGCCAGCTAAAAGAACAACATCTCCACCTTTATCAATGAGCAGTTTGATCACTTTTAAAAGTCGTAAAGTACTTGGGCCTTTATCAAAATAGTCACCACCAAGAATAAAACGGGCTTTTTTCCCCTCAGCAGTGAGTTTAAAATCTTTATCTTTTGGTCCCGTTTTTTTTATACCGCCTGAGGCAACTAATGACGCAATAAATGCGTCAGCATCCGCATGCATATCAGAAAAAAAATAGACCGTTCGATTTGGCCAAACCCAGGAATCATTTTCAAGATGTGGTTTTATTTCACAGGACATTTTGTTGATAACATCAGTATCGTTTTTTACTGATAACTCATAAGGCCCCATCATCCAGATTTGTGCTTCTGTCGGTAATGTGGCATCAATCCATTCTTTACCATAATATCGATTAAAATATTTATTGTATTTTTTTGGAATTTTCAATTTATTATCATCTCAAATTATTTTATTAAATGACTCATCATTGTACTAATCAGTGTACTGGGACTTTTTTTCTCGAACTTTCCATTGTCCTGCAATATGAGCCCATGATCCATCTTTTAATCGTTCAATAAATACTGGTTGGCCGTGGTACATACTTAATTGTGCAATTTGTTCAAATTCCAGTATGCCCAGATGATATGCGGCATGTCTAAAAGCAGCACCATGACCAACAAATAGTTTTAGTGTTGACTGTTGAGCTGATTTCTCTAAATCAGATATTTTTTTAAATAAATGATCGGCAACGCGCTTTCCTGAATCCATCAGGGATTCAGCGCCTTGCAACGGCAGGCAAAAAAAGCTGTTGGATTTCCAATTTTTTGGTAACGACTCAAAACGTGGATCAAGATGAATAATTTCCTCAATTTGTGAAATTGTTAAGTTTGCTGCACTGCCAACACTTCGTTCCGCTAATGCATCAAAACCGTGAGTGTTAATATTCTCAATTGGATGGGCACTTGGATTGATATTTAAAAAGTCTTTTTTTTGTAATAGTTTGCAAATTATAGCAGCTGTTTGCCATGCTCTTAATAGCTGTGATGAATCACAATCAGGATGCAAAATCCAGTTTTGATTAATGAGTGTGTCACGTATGTTCTCTGCTGCTAATCGAGCCTGTATTTTTCCTGCCTCATTTAAAGGAAAAGGTTGCCAGGCACTGGGTGTATCTTCTAATTGATGATAATCCCCATGTCGAATTAAGGCCGCTATGATTCTTGCCATAGTATAAGAGTCTATTTTATGTATTTAAATTTTATTGAGCACATAATCAGCGTATTGTTCTGCTGCTTTAATACCAATACCATCCAATGCTCCTTGAAATCCTCCAAAGGCAGAGACTTCAAAAACAATGGGACCATTTTCGGTTTCAGCAATATCGACTGTGGTAAAATCCATTGAAAAAAGATCCTGTGCTTGTTGTGCAATGCTGATTATTTCTTTTGATGGTGAGGCCTTTTCATAACGGCCGCCACTATTAATGGTTGTATTCCATGTGCCAGACTGATTTACTCGGGCATAGGTTCCAAGATATTGGCCACCCAAAAACACTAAACCGAGGTCTTGACCTGGTAAGTTGACTTTTTTCTGAATATACATCATTTGGTGCTCTGATTGGAATTGTTTAATTTCATTTTCAATCTGTGAAACAGGATTGTCAGCATCAATGACAACCATCCCTCGTGCTTTTGTTGAAAAAAGTGGTTTAAAAACAGCACTGGAGAATTTCTTAACGCTATCGATTGCTTCATTAATATCTTCAGTCACTACGGTATCAGGCATAGGTAATCCAGCCTTGCGTAGCATAACCGTACAACTTAGACGGTCTATTAAGCGCATGATTTTATCTGGTGAACTGAATATTTTAACGCCTTGTGCTTGTGCAATGAGAAGTAATTCTAATCTGTCCAGAGTATTGGGATTATATTCAGCACTTATTTTTTTAATGATTAAGCCATCTAAGTCACAGAGATTTATTTTTTTATCACTGGTTAAATAGTTTAAAGTGTTATTTGCTAAGTCTAAACTCACTTTACTCATATCAATAACGAGACGAAATCCAGTACGTTGCTCAACAGCATCGGCTAAGGTCTCTGTTGACCATTTTCCTGGTATTCCTATTACACCAATTTTTTTCATTATCTCTCTCGATTATTATAACGTTGACCACGCTCATCTTTGTCTGAAAGCAGCTATTTATAAGGTTTATGACTTCCCAAAATTGAGTATTAATAATAACATAAGCATGCAATACCATGAAATAATTCATTTATTTAATATCCTATTTACTGATAATGAAGCTCAATACAAGAAAAAGAACATATTGTTGATTATAGACGCTTGTTTTTTGTTTTCATTAGTAAAATATGGCATTATTAAACAAACTGATCATTAACTTGACGGTACTTACCTAAGCTGTTTTAAGGATGTTTGACTTTATGGGTCTTTTGATTTTATATTTTTTTCTTGCAATAACGATTTCTTTTATATGCTCAATTCTCGAATCAGTACTGCTGTCAGTTAACATGTCTTATATTTCTTTATTGGAAAAAGAAAAACCCAAAGTTGGCTTGCTCCTGAAATTGCATAAACTTAATATTAACAAGTCAATTGCTTCTATTCTAATACTTAATACGCTTGCAAATACATTGGGTGCTGCTGGTGTCGGTGCACAGGCGGGAATGATTTTTGGTTCAGCAGCTGTTTTTTATGTTTCTGTTGTTTTAACCTTTGCTATTTTGTTTTTTTCTGAAATAATTCCTAAAACCATTGGAGCTCTTTATTGGAAAGAGTTGGCTCCGATGGCTGCTTATGTCATTCGTTTTCTTATCTGGTTAACTTACCCGATTATTCTTGTTACTCTTTTTGTGACTAATCGCATTTCAAAAAATAAAGAAGGTTCTAACTCTCTATCAAAAGCTGAACTCCTTGCAAGTGCTCTTTTGAGTGAAGATGAGGGTGTTATTGATGAAAAAGAGTCCGATCTCATTGAAAATGTACTGCATCTGGATGAAGTTAAAGTTAAGGACATTTTAACACCACGAAGTGTTGTTTTTGCAATAGAAGAAAATAAAAGTATCAAAGAGATAATGGCGGATAAAAATCTTTATAACTTTTCAAGAATCCCCATTTATGATACGGCTATTGATAATATGACAGGGATTGTCTTAACAAAAAAAATATTTTATCAGGCGACACTTGATAATTCTCTTGTTGTAAAAGAAATTAAGAAAAAGATTTTCAAAATTAATAAATACATTCCTGTTCCCAAGGCGTTGGATCTTTTTATTAAAAGAAAAGAGCACATGTTTCTCGTTGTTGACAGCTATGATCAAACAGAAGGAATTATCACATTGGAAGATTGCATTGAAACAATTCTTGGTGTTGAAATTATGGATGAAAGTGATACCGTCGAAGACATGCGTGAACATGCTAAGCAAATAATGAAAATTCGAAGAAAGAAAAATCAGTAAGTTATGCTGTAATTTAAAATTCCTCCTATAAAAAATTTCTTTATCTATAAATTATCCAATTATATAAAATAAGTTGTATAAATAATGCCGATCTCAACAACGCACCTATTTGCTGATGAATTCCTTTCAGTTAGCCCAAATATTTTAATTAATTGTGACATTGATGATTGGTCTATAGATTATATTTCTGACAATATACTTCAATTTGGTTATGACTCTAAAGTTTTAATTAATGAAAAATGGTCATTTAAAGATATTATTCATCCTGATGATTGTCAGCATGTTCAGGATGAAGTTATGAAATGTATTGTGGAAGGTCATGATTCATTTCTTCTAAATTATCGAATTCTGTCTAAAAGCAAAGTTGTTCACTGGGTAGAAGAACAAAAAGTGATTAAGAGAGACCAGGATAATGAAGTCACTCATTCACTTGGTTTAATTTCAGATATTACTAATAGAAAATTAAATAACTCTCAAGTGGATTTTTTTAAACAATTTATTGAAATCAGTAATGATGCAGTTTATGTGGTTGATTATGAATCGTCGGATTTTATTGAAATCAATCAAAATGCTTGTGAAATGCTGGGTTATTCTAAGAAGAAATTATTAACTCAATCACTCGTTGCTATTTCTCAAATTATTAATAATAAGAAACACTGGAATGAGCTTGTTATTCGAACAGAAAAAGTTCGTAATAGTGCGATTATTGAAGATGTCCATTTTCATAAAAATGGTGATGAAATACCTGTAGAAATAAGTCTAAAAGAACAGGGCTATGATGGGGGTAAAGTATTTATTGTCACTGCCAGGAATATTTCCAAAAGAAAACAGGCAGAAAAGGCATTGCAGGAAGAACGAGAGTTTTTACAGAATATTATTGATGGAATAGCCGATCCTTTAGTTGTTATTGATACTGATTATAATGTTATTTTATCCAACCAGGCACAGACTGAATATAAACCAGTTGAATCATCTGATAAAGAAACCCAAAAATGTTATCAAATTGCTCATGGTAGGCAAACTCCATGTGATCAATTTAAGTCTCCATGCTCATTATATGAAGTTCTTAAAGCTCAACAACCTGTCTCTTACATACGTCAGTATCAGACTGATAATGAGCATGGCACTCATGATAGTCACACTCATGAGTTTATTGCATCGCCTTTGCGTGACAATGATGGAAACATTAAAGCGATTATTGAAATTAACCATGATATTAGCGATTTAATGAAGACTAAACAACAGTTAGAGGATAAGGAAAAAAAATTAAATCAGCTTATTCAAGGGCGAGCTGAAATGGTCAATTTAATTACTCAATTAGTAGTTGGTTTTATTAGTGCGACTAAAGAAAATATGGATGATTTAATTAATGATGGATTAAGCTTGATTGGTCAGTTAACTCAAGTTGATCGCTGTTGTTTGTTTTCTTTTGATTTTAACCTTGCTACGACAAGTAATACTCATGAGTGGTGTCGAAAACAAGAACATTCAAAACAAAATGTGTTACAGGATATTTCAGCTAAAGCTTATAAATGTATTTATAAGCAATTAAAATCTGGAAAACCTATTTATGTCCCTGACGTAGAAAATATTGATCCTAAACTCGAACCTGTTAAGCAGGAGTTTCTAAATCAGGATGTTAAATCTGTTTTGATAGTTCCAATGCATATGAATGGTCAATTAGATGGTGTTTTAGGTTTTGTCAGCGTTGATAGAGTAAAATATTGGTCTGATGAAGATGTTAATTTATTGTTGCTTTTAGGGCAAATTATCACAGAAACGAGTATTCGCATTCAGACTGAAATTGACTTACATCATTCTCAAACGGTTATGAAAAGTATTTTAGATACAATGGATGCAATGGTCTATGTTTGTGATCAAAATAATCATGAATTGTTGTTTGTGAATAAACAAGTGAAAGAAATGATCGGTGAAAACATCAAATTTATTTGTCTTGAGGGGGATAAATCAATGGATGATATTAAATCTGGATTATGTGACTTTTGTACTAATCAAAAGCATCCATTCGAATTTAATCCTGAATCCAAGTCTAAACTTAATTCTGAGCCTAACTCAGACCTTAAGCATGAAAAAAAATCCAGTAATTTTCAGGAATGGGATTTTCAAAGTAAAATGAATGATCACTGGTATCATTGTCGAGCTAAGAATTTTTCCTGGATTGATGGGCGTCAGGTTCGCCTGGCTGTGACAACCGATATCTCGGAACGTATTAATTCTGAACAGACCAATAAAAAACTATTTGATGAAAATAGTCAACTCATCCATGAAATCCTTAAATCGACAGAAAATGAAAGAAAATATCTTGCCAGAGAGCTGCATGATGAAATGGGGCAATTAATTACAGCCATTCGTTTGGAAGCTGATTTTTTAAAACAGGAATGTATCAATCATTCTTACGATGTTGTCTCATCTATTAATGAAATTAAAATTATCAGTTCGGATGTGCTCAAATCAATTCGAAATGTCACCAATCGACTAAGACCCAGTTCAATGACTCATAATAGTATTATTGATACCTTAAAAGAGCTACATTACAATTGGAAAAAACATAATAGAGACATTGTTTCAAGCTTTCAATCCGTTGGTGAAGTGATTGAACTCCAAGACAGCATTAGTATTGTTTTATATCGTGTTTTGCAGGAATGTTTAACGAATATTGCTCGTCATGCCCGAGATACAAAACAAGTTAAAATTAACCTGCTGACAGGTAAAATGAATGACTTATCAGATAATATTATTCTTGATACAAAGTTTACAATGACAAATTCTTTTATGATTATTTTAACTGTTGAAGATGATGGTAATGGCTTTGATGTCAATACTTCTCACCATGGTAATGGACTTGCGGGAATGCGTGAAAGACTACAAAGTATTGAAGGACAATTTCAGCTTATTAGTGAATCTGGTATTGGTACGAAAGTCATTGCATCTCTTCCTATACCCATTCAGTCTTATGTGAAATTACTTGTTGAGGATAAAAAATGATATCTGTGTTGTTAGTTGATGATCATCAAGTGGTCCGTTCTGGATATAAACGCATGTTTGAGAGAACGAAACAATTTGAAGTCA